>NZ_JACDUS010000002.1:300701-601403 GCF_013761005.1 Desulfosalsimonas propionicica | reverse complement strand
TAGTTGTCCGCTACGAATACCATGCAGAGAATTTCCTTGCTATGGTTCAACTTGCATGCGCTTTAATTTTGTTTCGGTTTTTTTGAGATGGCTTCTATTACCTCCCAGATCGCCTCGGGTGGATAACTAAGATGTTTCAAGCCTTCAGGAGTCCACACCTTAACAGAAGACATCAGTCTTTCTATATTGTGGACAGTTTCTTTTATTAAAGGATATAAAGCTCCCTCAATTGTAATTTGTTCTGCAAGGTGATCTCTCTCTGGATCATCTTCTTTGGTTTCATAACGTGTAATCTTAACTGCACATTTTCTAGGAACCACTACGCTAGGACAAGGGTGAAATAGCAATGCAGCAGCTACTTTTGTTTCCCATGATTTATAATCAAGTAGATTTTGATTGATACAAAATTCTAGCGGATCTGTTTTTGGAGAGTAGTCATCAAGGAATGATAAAAGTTCTTTTGATTCAGAAATTTGTTCGGCTGGGATTTCTTTAATAATCTGATCTTCAAATGAAGTTGCCCCTTTAGCAAAGGAAAGTTGGGTGATTTTTTCAGGATCTTTGATTGGGAGAGATTGCGCGCCATGCCTTTGGTAGACCGTACCATCTGCCGTCTTATGAACTTCGGAGCTTTTTTCAACCAATACACGCAAAGCGTACCCTGGTTTTTCATCACATTTTAAAATCTCGTATTTCAAATCCAGCGATGGTGTGACTTCAAAAATAACTTGTAAGTGACTATTCAAGTCTTCAATCTTGGACGCACCTTGCCATCGTTTGGCTGGATTTGGTTCTTCTTTTTCATCCGCGATGCCAATAATGAATTCACCGCCATCACCATTTGCGTAGGCTACAGCTATTTTTTGCACCTTCGCACCTTTTATGAGAAATGATTTCCTGTCAAAAAAATGAGACTCTTCCCTCGTCGACAAGTCATCAGCTTCATGTGTTTCGATTGATTTTATGTTCATGATATTCCCTTGCGAACGATGAACTGTGCGGCGCGCTTTTTGCGTCCGCACCAGTGACTGGTTCGGTTTCAAGCATATTTAACGCCCTACCGAAATCGGGTTAACGTTTGCCGCATATATAAATTTCAAAAGGGGACCTACTGTCAATATCTACTTCCTTGAAATTCATTATATCCATATAATCCTTTATACGATCGGCAATAGCTGTTGCATAATCTAAATTGGGTTCATATGAGCCTGGAGGAATAAGCCCTTGTAACACTTCACCATTCTTTTTAAGATATAGTACCGGAACTGAGATTATAGCAATGCCACCCTTGCGTAAGACTCTATAAGCTTCATGAACCGCCGCGCGCCTGTCGAATAGAGTTGATTGAAAAGTTCTAAATGACAAATACAGATCAATTGAGCCATTTGGGACTTGGAATAAATTTTCTGCGGAACAGACATAATATTGCATATTTGATAACTTATTTGCCGCATAATTAAGCGCTTCCGGCGATATGTCTACTGCTTTAAATCTTGGTACATTTTTAAAAAGTTCGTAATCTGCATATCCATTTCCAATTCCAACATTAAGAATATCAATATGAGATAGATCATTAATTCCCAAATCCTTAAGAAGATCCCAGAAATATGCCTCCCATTGTTTTAATCCTTCCAATTTAATCTGTGAGATATTTACCAATTTTTCATCTTCTTTTGGTTCAGCATATTTTTTTGTGAAGGCCATTCCCCTTGCGTTTTCCAAAAGGGTGCATGTGCCATTTGATGGTTGATTCGGGTAATAGGTTTTTGTGCAAATTCGTTCCAAATCACTTATCGTTAGCCTATCGCCAATATGTATTCCGTCAATATTTATGCCATTTTTTCTTGCCTCATTTTTAACAATATCTGAAATGGATTGAAGTCTGAATTTTGAATTACTTTCAACCTCTTTTATTTCTTTTGTATCGCTTGTATCAGGTGATTTCCAGAAGCGAACAAATAAAAGGATAACGAAAATAAAAAGAGGAGGTCCTAAATATTGAAGGACTTTTTTGGTGTCTGCAGCAAAAGTTGGTATTTTGAATACACCAAAATCTAAACCCTCAAGATAAGGGCCTATGAGCAAAATAAAACTGAGTGTTAAGACAGCCACGCTAAATTTCTCAGGTAGATTAAAAAATTCGAAAGAATTTCGTTTGTTTTGAGTCATAACACTATGTCTCCAGAATACCGAACGTAGAAAGCCAGGAGCAGCCAGGGCTTCCACTGGCTTGGTTAAAGATGGTTAATGTTCAATTCCCCTCGGTTTGTCAAAAGGCCGCCGGCCCTGGCTGTCACCTGGGCTGACTGGTTGGGCAATGTCTATCACGGTCGTCAAGAAGACCTCATAACAAAGCCGGCTCGCCAGTCCCTTAATGCTTCCATGTCCGCCTTCAGTTCGTCGGGCGCGGGAGGAGCAACTGGGGCTTCATTCGGCTGCGAGTGTTCGTAGCGGGAATACTTCGTCATCAGGTCATCGAAGATCTTGCAGTCCTCCGCCCTGATGCGGGCCAGCTTATCCAGCTTGCCTTGCGTGTTGACGGCTCGCCGGAACCGCTGAACGACATCCGCCAGCAGTTCGCACTCTATCATCCGCTCAAGCAGGATGCGGAAATCGCTGCAGATGGCCTTTGCAAGCGGCGCATAGGTCGCCTGTCCCTCCTCGGCATACGCCCTCCGTGCTTTGGCCAGATGCTCGTTCAGAAGGGCATTGAGAGCCTTGTCCGGTTTCTTCGCAAACAGCGGTGTGTCGCCCGGCTCACCTGTGCCCCAGGGCTCGCATCGGACACAGGTCACCTTGGGTTCGCGTCCCTCGCGCTTGCCGTACTCCTGCAAGAGGACCAGCAGAGAAACCCGATGGGTGAACACGATCACTTGCCGATCCGCAGCCAGACATACCAGCCGTTGTACGACGGCCTCCTCAAAGTTCTGGTCCAACGAAGAGATGGGGTCGTCGAAGACGAATGGTGCGGGCTGCTGCTTTCCGGTCACATCGGCCAGGAAGGCAGCAAGGGATACAATGCGATGCTCGCCCTCGCTCAGCACGTCGGTTGGTGCGCAGGATCTGGCGTTCGCCAGACGCAGTTCGTGAAGAACGTGGCCTCGATCCACTCGCTTCTTCACCAGTTCGACCTTGATCCTTGAAGCTCCAAGAGCTGTCAGTTCATCGCGGAAGCGTTGCACGAAAGCCTCCGTGATCAATGCCTCCGCAAGCTCGCCCTTCTTGCGCGAAAGCCCGCGCGTATCCGTCAGCCGCTTTGCCTTCTCCAAGCGGTCAACGGCCTGAAGCCTTTCGATCTCCGACTTGACGGCATCGCGCTGGTCGGAAAGCCACTTCCTCGCTTTGAGTTCGCGCAGCTGGCTCTGAAGTTGCGGCCGCGTATCGGACGCCGCGTCTTCCTGGCATTTCTTCGCAGCCTCGGCGTATTCGTTCGCCTTCCTCTTTGCTTCCTGGAGCCAGGGGGTGCAATCCGGAGCATCAGGCAGGGCATCTTCCGATTCGACCTCAAGCAGCTTGGCCTTGCGTTGCCGGAGGGCCTCCACGGAAGCGACCATGGGGGGCATATCCCCTTCGTAGGTCAATCCTGCTGCGTCGCATTGCGTCTTGATTGCTTGGTTGGTCGGGATGTCCTCGATAGCGGTCATCGCATCTTCGAGGGCCTTCTCCGCCTCCTTCGCGTCATTCTCAGCCTGCCCTTTGACGAACTCCTCAAAGGATGCGAGGCGTTGCCGTGCACCATCTGACAAGTGTTGATGGCAGAGCACGCATTTGGCATCGGAAGCAAGATGCGGAAATGTCTGGCCAGGATAGGCGTGGCCCTCGGAGTATTGGCGCGCGTGCTCCCACAGGAGCTTCCAAGCATCCGTTCCGACACCCTCCAGGGGAGCTCCGGAAAATACCTTGGTGGCGGCGGCTTGCGCGGCCTCACGCTTGATGAGCTTGTCCTTTTTAAGCTTCAGGATGCGACGGCAGTTCTCATCAGAAAGCTTCGAAAGATGGTCTTCAATTCCACGGACCATGTCCTCCACATGCTTCTTTTTCGCAAGCAACTCTTTGGCTCGGTCGGAGGGTGCTTTCTCTGCCAGACGTCTTTCCAGTTCGGCAACGGACCTATCGTTCTCCGCGTCCCATTTCGTGTGCGTGGCAACATCTGCATCTGGAGTCGTCGCGCTCAGGCACGAGTACCATTTGCCCGCCGCCGTATCGCCGAACTCCGAAGGCATCTGAGGTTTCTTTGACGAGTGCCTTCCCAGCTTGCTGTCAATGCGTCCCGCGATTTGCTCGCAGACGGCTATCAGGTCGGAAAAGAAGAGCAGCGCGGACGGTTCATAGGTGACCTCGCTTTCGCTCTCCAGATACGTCCGGCCGCACTCGGTGTCGAAGACGTCCACGGGGCGAAGGTCTTCAATAACGTCGTCGCTGGTACTCCAGGATGCCTGTCGCTCCTGGTTATCGATGCTGTACTTAATATCTGCCGACTGCGCAGCCCCACCTTCCACAAAAACGTTCGGATGCAGCGCGCCAGGGTTGCGTGCACCACAAACATGCTTCAGGATGCGGACGTAGCCGGACTTGCCTGAGCCGTTGCCGCCGTACACGATGGCCATATTGTCCGATCCAAAGTCAAGCGCGATACGGGGTGCAAGCGCATTGATCCCCTCCACGTTGCCAATCCCGCATAGGTGTAGTGCAGACGCAGTCTGCGCATGGAAAGCATCAGCAGGGAGGGTCATCGACGGCGCTGGGTTTCCCCCATCAACCTCCTGCAAACACTTGTCGAGAAGCGTATCAACGTCCTCCTCCGATAGACGGCCTTTCGTGAAGAGGCGGTTGGCCGCTTCTTGGAGCCACTTTGGGCGATTTCCGAACCATGTGTTGATGTTGTCCATCACGTTGTTCCTTGATCACGCCATACAGCTTCAGCTATGAGTTATCTTTCCATACCCTGTGACGGCCTTCAGTTGCCCAACGAAGCCATCACCGGCAGGAATGTAGCGCAGCGGAATTCCTGTCCGAGTGAATGGCATGGTTGTGTGACGATTCCTATCATATTAGCCGGTAACTTCCTCAAGAGTTAAGGTATTATCTTGTACTTCATAATCGACGAGCCTAACAACCTTGTACCCAAAAGCACTATTCAGCATTTCAGTGGAATCAATAAATTCTTGATCGAAAGATTTCGCTACAACAAATGAATCAACTGCTCGCACATCGCCTTTAGCACGATTTTGAACAATCCAATCTCTGTATTTTAAGACTTGATTAACAGGACAACCAGGAGTACCTATTTGGCCTTCATAACTATCTTTTTTTAATTCAATCACTACATGGCGAAATATATTTTCATTCGTTCTTTGATAACCATAAATATCCATAAAATCCAAATAAAAGCTTGGTATTGCATTGGCTACGAAGCTTAATTCCCCAAATATTTGCTGTGCTTCGGGGTTACCATGGCGCAGCATTTTTATAATCGCACCCTCCAATTGCTTTTCATTTTCGAGCATATCATCATAAGTTGAGAAAGACGGAGATACAATATCCCAATCCCCAAGATCACACGGATCAATTATTCTATCTGAGGTCTTTCCTCTATTGTCTCTCTGAAAAAGCTTAATTATTGGTGGCAATTCAGCAATGTCTAATGGCTTAACTGTCTTTGCCTTGTCATTATATTTAAAGCGTTCTGGAATTGTCCAAAGATCTCCTCTAAATTTCAAATCGAATACATCTCTATGGCTAATCCCCTTTTCAAAGTAAAGCTCTGGATAATTTTCTACTGCGCAACTCCAATAATAATCGCCGTCAGGAAAATCTACGCCTTCCGTATGGTACCAACCGCCTTCAGGATAGTATGAGAGAGTGGAAGAGCGATAACAATCTGGGATATCGGGACTTTCCATAAAACATGTTGTTGCTCTGAAAGCACCATAGATATTATCATTAATCACTTGTACAAAAATAATATCTCCTTCTTTAACTCTGCAAAGGTCAGCAACCATATCAACAGTGCTTTTCCAACGTGGAGATCGATTATTGTTGTTTGTAGGTACAATCGGACCACAAAACACTTCACCCCCATCAAGCATCTTCTGAAAAGTATCGAAATCCTGTGCAGTTACTAAATGAACTTGTGGTTCCATAGGTTCTCACTCCGTGTTCACACAACGATGATTAGATGCCCGAGAAGGCGTAAAATAACAGGCCTCTTCGGCATGTATATTGGAATATGGTTCATTTTTTGAGCATAATACCACTATCTACAGTGATATTCAAAACTTTTTCTTGCAATAAAAATCCGGATATTTTAAGAATAAGTCAACATGAACAAATGTTCATTATCAGGTTCAAGCGTCTTTTCATTAAAGGGTAGAGGAGGGGGCATGCAGCAGCCAAAGCTTTTGGATCAGGTCAGAAACCTTATCCGTTCCAAACATTACAGTATAAGGACGGAAGAAACTTATGTGAATTGGGTACGAAAGTTTATATTGTTTCATGGCAAAAAGCACCCTAAGGATATGGGCGAAAAAGAGATCAGCGCTTTTCTTACACATCTGGCCGTTAACAGAAACGTGGCGGCTTCTACTCAGAACCAGGCATTTAACGCTCTTTTGTTTTTGTATCGAAATGTCCTTGGAATTGAATTCGGAGAATTAAAGGATGTGCAGAGAGCCAAGAAGTCCCGTAAGCTGCCGGTTGTATTTACCAAGGATGAAATCCGGCAGATTATAACTCAACTGGAAGGATATAAGTGGATAATGGCTCAGTGTATGTACGGCGCCGGGCTTAGGGTCATGGAATGTGTACGATTGCGGGTAAAAGACATTGATTTCGGATACGGGCAGGTTCTTGTAAGAGACGGTAAGGGTGCAAAGGATCGGGTTACCATGTTGCCGGAAGTTTTGAAGGAACCGTTAAAGCTTCACCTGGAAAAGGTGAAGTCTGTTCATGACAGGGATCTGAAGGCCGGTTTTGGTTCGGTTTACCTTCCGTTTGCGCTTGAAAGAAAATATAAAAACGCGGATCGCAGCTGGGCCTGGCAATATGTGTTTCCGGCAACAAAGAGAGCAATCGATCCAAGAACCAAGGTGGAAAGGCGGCATCACATAGCGGAATCCGTTATACAGAGAGGCATTAAGCAGGCGATACGCAACGCTGGCATACCGAAAACCGGCAATTGCCATGCTCTGCGCCACAGCTTTGCCACGCATCTGCTGGAGGCGGGTTATGATATCCGCACGGTGCAGGAGTTGCTGGGCCACAAGGATGTGTCCACCACCATGATTTACACCCATGTTTTAAACCGGGGCGGCAAAGGGGTCAAAAGTCCGGGGGATATGCTATGGCGCTGACGCCGCGGCAGGAAAGCGTTTACCGGGCGATCTGCGATTATCACAAAAAGTATGGGTATTCGCCGAGTGTTCGGGAGATTTGCGAAAAACTGGGATTGGCCGGCCCGGCCGGGGTGCACCGGATTCTTGGCGTGCTGGAAGAAAAGGGCGTGATCCACTCTGCGGCGGGCAAAAAGCGATCATGGGTGCCGGTGGTGCCGGAAAGCGGGCAGGGCATGCCGGTGGCCGGCACCATTGCCGCGGGAAAGCCCCTGGATGTATGGGACCGGCCGGATGAGCGCATTGGTGTTGACCCGATGATTTACGGAAGCGAGGATTGTTTTGCTTTGCGGGTGGTTGGCGATTCCATGATCGGGGCCCATATTCTGGACGGGGATCTGGCGGTGATCCGGCCGCGGGCGGATGTGGATGACGGCCGGATTGCGGCCGTGCTGGTGGACGGGATTTTGCCCGAGGCTGCGTTGAAAATAGTGCGAAAAAAGCGAAATACCCTGGAGCTGCATTCGGCCAACCCGGCCTATAAGCCCATGCGGTTTTACGGGCAGAGAAAAAACCGGGTCACCATTGTGGGTTTATACGTGGGACTGATCCGGCAAGGCGGATGATGACAGCGGCCATGCGGGGCTTTGGGAGATTTTCCAATTGACTCGTTTTGCGCTTTGGTTTAGGTCAGAGGGGATATGTGGATGGATTTTGAAGCATTGTGCCTTTTCACCCAAATGGAAAACACCCATGACGCCTGCAGATTATCTGGATAAAGCCGTTTTTGCCGCCATGGAGGCGGGGGCTGCGGCCCTGGAAGTCTATGAAGAAGATTTTGAAGTAGAGGAAAAATCCGATCACTCCCCGTTGACCCTGGCCGACCGCCGGGCCCATGAGATTATCGCCGCCCGGCTCAAACCCTTGCAGATTCCGGTTTTAAGCGAAGAGGGCAGAGATATTGCCTATGCGGAAAGAAAAAACTGGCCGCAGTTGTGGATCGTTGATCCCCTGGACGGCACAAAGGAGTTTGTGAAAAAAAACGGTGAATTCACCATTAATATCGCATTGGTGCAAAATGGCGTGCCAATGCTGGGGGTGGTGTTTGTGCCGGTAAAGGACCGGGTTTATTTTGCCGCACAGGGCAGGGGCGCGTTTCTGGCAGACGGCAGCGATCTTCGGGGCCTTGAAAAAACATCTGCGGCCGATGGGCTGATCTCTGTTTCCCGCCGCCTTCCGCTGGCGGATCTGCCGGCGCGGCCTTATACTGTGATGGGCAGCCGGTCCCACGCCAGTGATGCGCTCTCCGCGTTTGTGGCGGAAAAAAGGCGGGAGCACGGGGACCTGGAGTTTATTTCCGCGGGCAGTTCCCTGAAGTTTTGCCTGGTGGCAGAGGGCCGGGCGGATCTGTATCCGCGCACCGGGCCCACCATGGAGTGGGACACGGCCGCGGGCCAGGCAGTGGTGGAGCAGGCCGGGGGATCGGTGCTGGAGTTTGAAAGCGGCAAACCCCTGGCCTATAACAAGGAAAACCTTACCAATCCGTGGTTTATTGTGTATCGCACGGCCAAAGACGGATAACAGGGCGGATCAACATGGCAGATATGCAGGCAGAAGCCCACGGCGGCGGCCTGGTCAATCTCATGGTCGATGAGGACCGGGCCGGGCTGCTAAAGGATATCACCATGAACCTGCCGGACGTGAATTTGTCCGAGCGAAACATGTGTGATCTGGAAGTGCTGGCAACAGGCGGGTTTTCTCCTTTGGAAGGCTTTATGGTGCGTGCGGACTACGAGGCGGTGCTCGACCGGATGCGCCTGCAGTCCGGGGTGCTATGGCCTGTGCCCATCTGCCTGGATGTTTCCGCCGGCCAGGCCCAAAACCTGGAAGCCGGCCAGTCCGTGGCCCTGCGCGATCCGGAAGGGTTTTTGCTCGGAGTGATGCACATTGAAGACCTCTGGCCCGCAGACCGGCAAAAAGAAGCCGAAATGGTCTACGGCACCACAGACACCAGCCATCCAGGTGTGGATTACCTGTTTAACCGGTCCGGGGATTACTACATCGGCGGGGGCATCGAGGTCATCAGCCTGCCCATTCATTTTGACTTCAAGCAGATGCGCCTCTATCCGGCAGAAGTGCGGCGGGCTTATGAAAAACTGGGCTGGCAGCGGGTGGTGGGCTTTCAGACCCGAAATCCCATCCACCGGCCCCAGTTTGAGATGACGATTAAGGCCATGCGCCAGGCCCGGGCCAATCTGCTGATCATGCCCGTGGTGGGCATGACCCGGCCCGGGGATTTTGACCATTTCATCCGGGTGCGCTGCTGCCGGCACGTGGCCGAGCATTACCCGTCCGACTCTCAGGTCATGACCCTGCTGCCGCTTGCCATGCGCTTGTCCGGGCCTCGGGATGCGCTGCTGGATGCCATTATTGCCAAAAACTACGGATGCACCCATTTTATCGTGGGCCACGACCATGCCAGCCCGGGCCGGAACCGAAGCGGGGGCCTGTTTTACCCTGCTGAGCGCTCCCGCCAGGTGGCGGCCGGGCACAGCGCGGAAATCGGTGTGGAGATCGTGCCGTTTGAGGAAATGGTCTATCTGCCATTTGAAGATGAGTACCGGAGCAAGGACCAGGTGGCGCCGGGCACGGACACCATTTCCCTGTCCGGCTCCGATATCCGCCAGCGGGTTCGGGAGGGCAGAAAGATTCCGGAGTGGGCCACGTTTCCCGAAGTGGTAAAGGAATTGCAGCGGGCCTATCCGCCGCCGGAGCGCCAGGGTTTTACGGTGTTTTTAACCGGTCTTTCCGGGGCGGGCAAATCCACCATTGCCAAGGTCTTATACTCCAAGTTCCTGGAGCGCGGCGACCGGCCCGTGACCCTGCTCGACGGGGATATCGTGCGGCGCAATCTGTCCAGTGAGCTCAATTTCTCCAAGGAGCACCGCAACATCAATGTTTTGCGCATCGGGTTTGTGGCCAGCGAGATCACCAAGAACCGGGGCGTGGCCATATGCGCGCCCATTGCCCCTTATGAGGTCACCCGCAGGGAAATCCGGGGCACCATCGAGGCTTATGGCGGATTTATTGAGGTGCATGTAAGCACGCCCATTGACGAATGCGAAAAGCGCGACCGCAAAGGCATGTACGCCAAGGCCCGGGCCGGGCTGATCTCCGGTTTTACCGGTGTGGATGATCCGTATGAGGAGCCTTCCCGCCCGGAGCTGCGCATTGATACAACTGATTTGACCCCGGCTGAGGCGGCTCAGGAGATTTTGCTGTTTTTGAGCAATAAGGGGTTTATCTGACGGAGGGTCAAGGGCCAAGGGTCAAGGGCCAAAAACCAAGGGCCAAGGGAAAAGGGAAAAGGCAGGGGACCGAGGACAGAAGACGGGGAATGGAGTTGGATATGCAGGATATGAAGGATAGTGTGATCGGGGTTATCGGGCTCGGGTATGTGGGGCTGCCGCTGGCTGTGGCTTTTGGCCGGCATTTCCGGACCATTGGCTATGATATCAAGACTGAAATCGTGGAATGCTACCGCAGGTGCGTGGATCCCACCGGCGAGCTGAGCGGGGATGAGCTGCGCTCAGCCGAGCGGCTGGAATACACCGACGGCCCGGAGCGGCTTAAAGAGGCGGACGTGATTGTGGTGGCCGCGCCCACGCCCATTGATATTGCCCGGCAGCCGGATCTCGGGCCCATTACCTCGGCCACCCGCACTGCTGGCCGGCACATGAAAAAGGGCGCGGTGGTGGTTTTCGAATCCACGGTCTATCCCGGCCTGACCGAGGAGATCTGCGTGCCCATCCTGGAAGCCGAATCCGGCCTGACCTGGAAAACCGGTTTTCACGTGGGCTATTCCCCGGAACGAATCAACCCGGGCGACAAGGAACACACCCTGGCCACCATTGTCAAGGTGGTGGCCGGAGACGATGAACCGACCCTGGATTTGCTGGCCGGGCTTTACGGCACCATTGTCACCGAGGGCGTGCACCGGGCCGAGTCCATCCGGGTGGCCGAGGCGGCCAAGGTCATTGAAAACACCCAGCGGGATTTAAATATCGCGCTGATGAACGAGCTGGCCGTGATTTTTGACAACCTGGGCATTGATACCCAGAACGTGCTCAAAGCCGCGGGCACCAAGTGGAATTTTCTGCCCTTTAAGCCCGGTCTCGTGGGCGGCCACTGCATTGGCGTGGATCCCTATTATCTGACCTACAAGGCCGAAACCATGGGTTATCATCCGGAAGTGATCCTGGCGGGCCGCCGGATTAACGACCAGATGGGCAAATTCGTTGTGGAAAAAACCGTAAAGCTCATGTGCAAAGCCGGCCGCAGCATCATCGGCGGGCGGGTGGCCATTTTGGGCCTGACTTTCAAGGAGGACTGCGCGGATTTGCGAAACACCCGGGTCATCGACATTGTCGGGGAGATCCAGGCCTACGGCATCACTCCCCTGATCCATGACCCCCTGGCAGACCCGGCCGCGGCCCGCAACATTTACGGGATTTCCATGTGCGGATGGCCGGATCTGCATGACCTGGATGCCGTGATCATTGCCGTGGCCCACAGGGAATACAGGGAAATGGCCGGGCAGGATTTTCTCAATCACCTGGTGCCCGGTGGATGCTTAATTGATGTCAAGGGCATGCTGGATCCGGCCGAAATCCGGCAAAACGGATTTTATTTCTGGCGGCTTTAGCACTGCCCGGGCCGCTTATCCCCGGGTGGCTTCCTTGTAAGCCGCGGTCTGCTTGCCGATAATGGCCGGCAGATCCGCGCTGCCTTCGTTTTCCTCGATTGTGCGCTCAAAGGCGCTGCCGATGACCACCCCGTCGGCAATGCCTGAGACCGCGGCCACGTCCGCGGGCGTGGAAATGCCAAAACCCACGCAAACCGGGACGTCTGCCGAATTCTTGAGCTTGTCCACGTACTCTCCGATCTGCGTGAAATCCAGCCCGCCCGAGCCGGTCACACCGGTCATGGAAACCATGTAGAGAAATCCCGATGCTCCGCCGGCAATCATCTGCATGCGGTCTTCCGGGGTGGTGGGGGCCACCAGGCGGATCAGGGAAAAGTCTCCCCCGGCCCAGGCGCCGGTGAGCTCGTCGGATTCCTCCGGGGGCAGATCCACCACCAACACCCCGTCTGCACCCGCGGCAACGCTGTCTTTGTAAAACGCATCGATTCCGTAGGCCATGATGGGGTTGTAATAGGAAAACAAAACAATGGGCACATCCGAGCTCTGCCGGATCTGCCGGGTCATCTCCAGGACCCGGCCCAGGTTCATGCCGGCTTTCAATGCCCGGGCCGATGATCGCTGGATCACCGGGCCGTCTGCCGTGGGATCGGAAAACGGCACGCCCAGCTCCAGAATGTCCATCCCGTTTTCACACATGGCCGAAACAATGGAAAGCGAGGTCTCCATGTCCGGATCCCCTGCGGTCACAAAGCCCACCAGGGCCTTTTCCCCCTTGTCTGTCAAACGCGCAAAACTCTGTTCAATCCGTGTCATTGCCTATATCCTTTCAGAAAATCCCTGATATCCGTCTTCTTCTCTCTGTCTTCTGTCTTCAGTCATCCGTCTTCTGATCCTGATGCGTATTCCGCCACAATTCCCAAATCCTTGTCCCCGCGCCCGGAGAGATTGACCACAATGACCCGGTCAGGCGGGGCGTTTGCGGCAATGTCAATTGCAGCGGCCAGTGCATGTGCGCTTTCCAGGGCCGGGATGATGCCCTCGGTGCGGCACAGCTCATAAAAGGCGGCCATGGCCTGATCATCGGTTATGCTCACGTAATTGACCCGGCCCAGGTCCTTGAACATGGAATGTTCCGGGCCCACGCCCGGGTAATCCAGGCCCGCGGAAATGGAATGGGCTTCGCTGATCTGGCCGTATTGGTCCTGGAGCAGGTAGGACTTGGAGCCGTGGAGCACGCCCAGGCTGCCCGCGCCCAGGGTAGCGGCGTGTTTTCCGGATTCAATGCCCGTGCCCGCAGCTTCCGCGCCGGTCATGGCAATGGCCGGATCATTGATAAACGGGTAAAAAAGGCCCATGGCATTGGAGCCGCCGCCCACACAGGCCACCAGGTGATCGGGCAGGCGGCCGATTTCATTTACGGCCTGGTCCCGGGTTTCTTCGCCAATGACTTTTTGAAAGTCGCGCACCATGGCCGGGTAGGGGTGGGGGCCGGCAACAGAGCCGATCACGTAAAATGTGTCGCGCACGGCAGAAACCCAGTAGCGCATGGCCTCGTTCATGGCGTCCTTTAGCGTTCCGGTGCCCGATTCAACGGGCACGACTTCCGCGCCCAAAAGTTCCATGCGGTTGACATTGGGAGCCTGGCGGCGGATGTCTTCGGTGCCCATGAAAATCTTGCATTCCATGCCGAAAAATGCGGCCGCAGTGGCCGTGGCCACCCCGTGCTGGCCGGCGCCGGTCTCGGCAATGACCTTGGTTTTGCCCATGTGCCGGGCCAAAAGCGCCTGGCCCAGAGTGTTGTTGATCTTGTGGGCCCCGGTGTGGACAAGGTCCTCGCGCTTTAAGTAAATGGCCCCGCCGCCGGTTTTCCGGGTGAGCCGCTCGGCAAAATACAGGGCGGTGGGCCGGCCGGCAAAGTCTTTTAGCATGCCGTAAAGCTCTTTTTGAAAGCCCGGGTTCCGGACGTGTGTGCGGTAGGCTTCATTTAATTCCAGCAGGGCCGGCATCAGGGTTTCGGCCACGTAGCGGCCCCCGTAAATGCCAAAGTGGCCCCTTTCATCCGGGTATCGGGTAAAATCGGTGTTTTCCTGCACGTTTTGGCTGCTGCCGGTATGAGACATCAGAATATTCTCCTTGTGGGATTTTCCGGTTTGCAAAGGCGCACGGCATAGATAAAGTCGCGCACTTTTTTTGTATCTTTTCTGCCCGGGGCCGATTCCACGCCCGAGCTGACATCCACTGCGTCCGGGGCGGCCCGGCTGATGGCTTCGGTTACGTTTTGCAGGTCCAGCCCGCCGGCAATGATGGTGGGATGGTTTTGGGCAAACGCCCGGGCCGCGGACCAGTCCCAGGTCTTTGCATTGCCCCCGGGAAGTTTGCCGGCAGCGCACTCCACTAAAAACGCCGGGGCGTTGTAGGCGCCTGCCGCGTCAATGCCGGGCACGCCGTTGACATAAAGGCACTTAACGGCAAGCACATCATTTTCCCGCAGCCTTTGCACCAGCGCTGGTGATTCTTTTCCGTGAAGCTGGACTGCGGTAAGCCCGCAGGCAGATGCGGTTTTTGTAAGCGTGTCAAAGGACGCGTTGACAAACACCCCCACCCGGGCCACGTGGGACGGGAGCACGGATGCGATCCGTGCAGCCTGATCTGCGGTGACAAACCTGGGGCTTTTGGGGTAAAACACCAGGCCCAGGGCATCAGCGCCCCAGGCCGCGCAGGCAAGGGCGTCTTCCACGGCCGTGATGCCGCAGATTTTCACCTGGATGCGATCGTGTTTGATTTCCGGGAAATAGCCGGTATACATGATCTGTTTGTCCCTGCGGGTTTATCCGCCAATCAGGCGGGTTAAAAATTTTTCCGGATCATCGGCCGTAACCAGGCTTTCTCCGATCAAAAACCGGGAAATGCCGGCTTTCAGGTTTTGCTCAATGTCTTTTCTGGAGGAAATGCCGCTGGCCGCCACTGCGATCTGTCCGGCGCCGAGTTTTGCTGACAAGGACATGGCGGTTTCAATGTCTGTGTCAAACGAGGCCAGGTTCCGGTTGTTGATGCCGATCACAGCAGCGCCAACATCCATTGCGGCCGCCAGGTCGGATTCTGTGTGCACCTCCACCAGGGCGTCAATGCCGAGCTCGTTGCACAGGCCGGAAAATTCCGAGAGCTGCTGTTTGGACAATATGCGCACGATCAGCAATACCGCATCCGCATCCCAGGCCGCAGCCTCATAGATCTGATAGTCGGATATCACAAAATCCTTGCGCAATACCGGCAGAGAACACGCGTTTCTGGCGGCAAGGAGATCGGCCGGGCCTCCCTTGAAAAAAGCCCGGTCGGTTAACACGGAAAGGGCGGCTGCCCCGCCGCGTTCATAGGCTTGTGCCAAGCCTGCGGGGTCCAGATCTGCACTGATGTCGCCTTTGGACGGCGAGGCTCGCTTGATTTCCGCGATAATGCGCACCTGGTCTGCCGGCCGGGCCAGGGCCTCGTAAAAGGATCTGCGGTTGGCGGTTTTTGTCCGGGCCTGGTCTTTTAGCACCGACAAGGGGGTTTGCGTGCGGCAGGCAGCCACCTCGTCTTTTTTGTGCGCCACGATCCGGTCTAAAATGTCTGCGGCCATTTACGCGTTCTCCGTGGTAAATTCAATCAGTGCATTTAATTTATCCATGGCAGCGCCCGAGTCAATGGCCTTTTCAGCCAGGGTTACGCCGTTTTCAACCGATTCGGCGCGCCCGGCGGCCACAAGGGCGGCGGCCGCATTGATGACCACGATATCGCGCCGGGCGCTTTTTTCTCCGGAAAGAATGCTTTTGGTAATCTCCGCGTTCTGACCGGGATCACCCCCGGCGATTTCCTCTGGTGCGGCCATGCGGCCGAAATAGGTCTCGGGTGAAATGTCATAGGTGGATATCTGCCCTTGGTTTAATTCACACACCCGGGTGGGGGCGCACACCGAGATTTCATCCAGGCCGTCGTGTCCGTGGACCACAAGGGCCCGTTTGGTTCCCAGGCGCTGCAGGGCCTTTGCAAACATTTCTGTTAACTCCGGGGCAAAAACGCCCACGAGCTGGCGGTTGGCCGCCGCCGGGTTGGTCAGGGGGCCGAGCATGTTGAAAATGCTGCGCAGACCCACCTGCTTTCTGGCGTTGGCCGCGTATTTCATGGCCCCGTGGAATTTCGGGGCAAACAGAAAACCGATGCCGATTTCGGCAATGGCCTCCTCCACGATTTCCGGGTCAACGTCCAGATTTACCCCCATGGCCTCGAGCACGTCTGCACTGCCGCACTGGCTGGAAATGGAGCGGTTGCCGTGCTTGGCCACCACAGCGCCCGCTCCTGCCGCCACAAACGCGGTTACCGTGGAGATGTTAAAGGTTCCGGAGGTGTCTCCGCCCGTGCCGCAGGTATCGATGACATCGCGGGCCATGGTTTCAATGCGGATGGCCTTTTTGCGCATGGCCCGGGCTGCGCCGGCAAGTTCGGCATAGGTTTCGCCTTTGGTTGCCAGCGCGCCCATGAATGCGCCCACCTGCGCGTCTGTGGTGTTGCCGGAAAAGATTTCACCGAGCATGGCCGACATCTCCTCCTCGGTCAGATTGTTTCGCTGGTAAATCTTGTAAAGCAGGTCTCGGAACATGGCGGTCCTCCGTTTATGATGGGTTCTGGCCGGTGGTGCACATCTTGAGAAAATTTCGCAGGATCCGTTTGCCTGTGGGTGTCATGATGGATTCCGGGTGAAACTGGATGCCTTCTGTGGGATGCGTTCGGTGGCGAAGGCCCATGATTTCGCCGTCCTCGGTGCGTGCGCTGATTTCCATGCATTCGGGCAGGCTGTTTTCATCCACGGCCAGGGAATGATAGCGCATGGCGGCAAACGGCTTGCTGATGCGCGAAAATATGGTTTTTCCGTCCGCGGTCACAGTGGAGACCTTGCCGTGCATCAGCGATTTTGCGTGAACAATTTTTCCGCCAAATGCATGGGCCACCGCCTGGTGTCCCAGGCATACCCCGAGTATGGGGATCTGGCCGGAATACCGGGCAATGGTTTCAACCGATAAGCCGGCTTTTTCCGGGCTTCCCGGGCCCGGGGACACCACGATGCCGGAAACCGGGTTTGTGTCCGGATAGGCAATGTCAAAGGCATCATTTCTGCGCACTTCCACCTCCGCGCCAAGCTGCCGCAGATACTGCACCAGGTTGTATGTAAACGAGTCATAGTTGTCGATGACAAATATCATGTCCGCCCCTTATTGCAGTTGTTGTTGAACCAGTTCCAGGGCCCGGCCGATGGCCATTGCCTTGTTGACCGTTTCGGTGTATTCGGCCTCCGGGTCCGAGTCAGCCACGATGCCTGCCCCGGCCCGGACGGTCAGGCGGTTTTGGTTGATGGTCGCCGTTCGGATGGTAATGGCCAGGTCCATGTTGCCGTGAAAGGAGATATAGCCCACGGCCCCGCCGTAGGGCCCCCGGGGTTCGGATTCCAGCTCTGAGATGATCTCCATGGCCCGCACTTTTGGCGCGCCGCTCAAAGTGCCGGCCGGAAAGGATGCGGTCAGCAGATCCCATGCGTCCACGCCTCCCATGAGATCGCAGGTGATGTTGGAAACCAGGTGCATCACATGGGAGTAGCGCTCCACCACCATCAGGTCCGTGACCTGCACGGTGCCGGTTTCCGCCACCCGGCCCAGGTCGTTTCTGCCCAGATCCACCAGCATAAGGTGTTCGGCCCGTTCCTTTTCGTCCTGAAGCATCTCGTCTGCCAGGGCCCGGTCCTCCTGCTCGGTTTTTCCCCTGGGCCGGGTGCCGGCAATGGGCCTTAAAGTGGCGATGTTGTTTTCCAGCCGTACCATGGTCTCAGGAGATGAGCCCACCAGCACGGTGTCATCCAGGTGCATGAAAAACATGTAAGGCGACGGGTTGATATAGCGCTGGGCCCGGTACAGGGCCGTGGCATCATCAAAGGGCCGGTTGGCGCAAAAGGGCTGGGAGATCACCGCCTGGATGATTTCGCCGTCTTTTATGCGGGATTTGGCAATTTCCACGTTTTTTTTGTAAACCGATGCGTCATGGACCGGCTCCAGGGCAACAGGTTCGGCTTGGTTTTGGCCGGCCGTGCTGCGGGCGGTTTTTTCCAGGATGGTTTTTTGAAGCGCGTCAATGCGCTGCCCGGCAGCCTGGTAGGCGGCTTGTGCGTCTGTGTTATCGTTTTTAAAGCAAATGGCCACCATCATGAGCGTATTTTTGATGTTGTCGAAAATCAGCATCTCGTCGGGGATCACAAAGTCGGCCATGGGCTGGTTTTCCGGCAGCCGGTTTTCAATGGCCTCGAAAAAGCACACGGTTTCATAGGAAAAATAGCCCACCAGTCCGCCCCAGAACCGGGGCAGTTCCGGAATGACGGCGGGGTTGTAGCGCTGCATGATCCCGCGCAGAACCGTGAGGGGATCGCCGTTGTGCGCGATTTTTTCGGTCCGGCCGTTTTTTTCGGTTTCCACGCTGTGGGCATACACCCGGACCCGGGTGCGCGCAGAGGTGCTCAGGAAACTGTACCGGCCCCAGCGCTCCCCGCCTTCCACGCTTTCGAGCAGAAACGCCGGGGACTGGTTGGAATACAGCTTTTTGATCACCGATACCGGGGTTTCCATGTCCGCTAAAATCTCCCGGCAGACCGGCACCACGTTGTGGCGGCGGAAATATTGTTCAAACGTGTCTTTGTCCGGAAACTGTCGCAGCCGCATGTGAGATGCTCCTTCCGTGATGGGTGTAAACAAAAAAGGCCGCGGGTTTGCCCCGCGGCCTTTTTTGTCAGGATCTGAAAATAAAAAAAGACCGGGGGCTCATGGGCCGCCTCGGTCTTTTTGCTTGCGCTATGGCTGATTTAAACCGGTTTAAAGGCAGACCCCGCTATGCTGGTCCGCCACCACCAGTTCTGGTTTGTTTTCATTGTCTGCAGAATAAATAAATACATGGGTCTTTCCGATACAGTCAAATACATTCGGACCGGTTTGTTTAAATTTGTATGTTTTACGAATCAATAAAAGCTTTTTAACGGATTTGTCAAGCAAAAATTTGTGCTGGTTTTTCATTTGTGTTTGAAGCTACATTTCGGTATGAATCCTTTAAATATGATTGCGCCGTAAAAAGCTTTTTACCGCGTCCGCTGTTTGTCAGGAAGGAAGCCCTGCGGCCGGGGTCAGTTTTTTCGCTCCTGACCGTTTACGGATTCAGCCAATGCCTTCGCTTAAAATTTCAAAAACTCGGCCTGTCGGCCTCAAACAGTTTGAAATTTTTTAGCTCCGGCATTTGCTGAATTTTTCCGTAAACGCTCAATGTCGCTTCAAAAACCGACCCCGTCCTTGGACTTCCTTGGAACCGTCCTTCCAGGGCCGCAGCCCAGGACCGAACACTGCAAATAACTTTTTGCCGCATGCTTAAAAGTTTTGATTTTATTTTTTTGAACCTTGAACTTTGAACGAAGTTATTTAGAAGCTTTTTACGGTGCCATCAATTGTCAGGATAACAGGAACCCCAATGATAGCAGAAATTATTTCCACCGGAGACGAGGTGTTGACCGGCACGGTGGTGGACGCCAATGCCGCCTGGATTGCAGGCCGCCTGTATGAAACCGGCATTGCCGTGGGCCGCCACGTGTGCGTGGGCGATGACATGGAGCGCTTAACAGACGTGCTTGCCGAAACCGGGCAGCGGGCCGATATCGCCGTTGTTACCGGCGGGCTGGGGCCCACCGTGGATGATATCACTGCTTCGGCCGCAGCCCGGGCTGCCGGGGTGGAGCTGGAGCGCAACAACGAGGCCATGGCCTACATGGAAGCGTTTTTCAAACGCTTTGACCGGCCGGTTTCCGATTCTGATGCAAAGCAGGCCCTGCTGCCTCAGGGCGCAACGCCGTTGCTCAATTCCGTTGGTACGGCTCCGGGCTTTACCCTAAAGATGGGTGGGTGCCGGTTTTTCTTTTTGCCCGGGGTGCCATTTGAAATGCGGCAGATGATGGCCGATCATGTGATTGCCAGCCTTGAGGCGGATGCGGCCAGAAAGGGCACGGGCAGTTTTTACCGGGAAAAGCGGCTGTCTTTGTTCGGCCTGCCCGAGGCCCATGTCAACGAGCGGCTCGCGGACTTGACAGGATCATTAGACGGTGTAAAACTTGGCATGCTGGCCGAATTTCCGGTGATCCACGTCAAGCTCGCAGCCTCGGGAACAGATTGCAGCGCCCTGGAAGCCGCTGTCAGCGCTGCCGCAGACCGGGTGCGCGAGCGCGTGGGCGATTATGTCTTCTCCGAGACCGGCCAGCGCATGGAAGAGGTGGTGGGCGATCTTTTATCCCGGCAATCCGCCACCCTGGCCCTGGCCGAATCCTGCACCGGGGGCATGATCGCCAGCCGGATCACCAATGTAGCCGGAAGTTCCCGGTATTTTCTCTGCTCGGTGGTGACCTATTCCAATGACGCCAAAATGCGCATGCTCGGGGTCTCGGCCCATACCCTGGAAACCTGTGGAGCGGTTTGCGAACAAACCGCCAGGGAAATGGCAGAGGGGGCAAGTCGCATGGCCAATGCGGATTACGCGGTTTCTGTCACCGGCATTGCCGGCCCCGGCGGGGGTACGGCAGAAAAGCCCGTGGGCACGGTTTGCATCGGCCTTTGCGGCCCGGAGCAGAGCTTTGCCAGGAAATACAAATTTCCGTTTGAAAACCGGATGGCCAACAAGCGCATATTTGCTGAAACCGCCTTCAACCTTTTGCGCAAAACACTTAACACTTAATCACTCTTATCAACACTGAACCGTGAACAAGGATGACATATGGGATGGCTTGGAAAAATGGTGGGTGGCACCATTGGATTTGCTTTGGGCGGACCCCTGGGCGCCATCGGGGGTGCGGCCCTTGGGCACCTGATGGATTCAGACAACGGCCAGCAGCAGCGGGAACTGCCCAATGAGGCGCAGATGTCGCCCCAGGGAAAGGCCCAGCTGACCTTTTTTGTGGCGGCATTTTCCATGCTGGCAAAGCTGGCCCGGGTGGACGGGCAGGTCACGGATGAGGAAATGGCTTCCATCCGCAGGTTCATGGCCCAGGACCTGCACCTCAACGCCGAAAGCCGCCAGATGGCGGAAAAAATATTTTACACGGCTTTAAATGCGCCCCAGACTTTCGACGACTTTGCCCTGCAGTTCTACCAGCAGTTTCATGACCGGCCCGAGCTTCTGGAGCTGATGATCGACATTCTGCTTCGGGTCTCGGTGGCAGACGGCACCATGGACAAAAGCGAAGAGGCGCTCATTGAAACCGCGGTGCGCACCTTCCGGCTGCCGGATGCGGATTACCAGAACATGAAGTCACGATATGTATCGGTTTCTGAAAAATATTATTCCGTGCTCGGGGTCAGTCCATCTGATGACAATGATACCATCAAAAAGCAGTATCGCAAGCTGGTGCGGGACTACCATCCCGACACCATTGCCTCCAAGGGGCTGCCCGAGGAATTTGTCCGGTTTGCCCATGACAAATTCCGGGAGATCCAGGAGGCCTGGGAAGCCATTCAAAAGGAAAGAAATCTGTAAATATAGGGGAGGTTTCATTGCTGACCATTCGTTCGGGCGATCCAAAGGCGATCAAGACCGATCTCATGCTTCTGTTTGTCTGCGAGGACGCAGCGCTATACAACGATGCAAAAATGTTGGCGCTCATTGACCAGGGCCGGCAATATACCGAGTTTTCCGGCAAATCCGGCGATGCGTTGATCCTTTATGCTCCGGCCGGGACAAAGGCGCAGCGGGTCATGCTGGCCGGCCTCGGCAAAACAGGCGATCTTACGGCGGAAAGCCTTCGCCGGGCTGCGGGAAAAGCTGTTGGCAGGGCCGTGAACGCGGATATGTCCGGTCTTCTGCTCTGCATGCCCGAGGCCCGGGCCTGCGGCATGGACCCCGGGGATGCGGCCGAAGCCCTGATGGAAGGCGCTGTTTTGGCCAATTACCGCTTTGACTTCTACAAAAAGGAAAAACCCCACAAGGCCCTGAAATCCATCGCGTTTGCCGTTGGCAAGGATTTCGCCGGCCTGGCCCGGAGCCTGGCGCAGAAAACCGAAATTGTCTGCAAGGGCACCCACATGGCCAGAAACTGGGTGAGCATGCCGCCCAATGACAAGCGGCCGGCGCGCTTTGCCCGTTCCATTGTCAAGGCGGCTGAAAAATATCCCCTGGAGACCGTGGTTTTGGATAGCGGTGATCTGCGGAAAAACAAGATGCAGGCGCTTTTGGCCGTGGCCGCCGGAAGCAGCGGCCGGCCCCAGATGGTGATTCTCGACTACAAGCCTGAAACCTGGGATCAGACAGTGGTGCTTGTGGGCAAGGGTGTGACATTTGATTCCGGCGGTATTAACTTAAAGCCGGCATCAGGTCTGGAAACCATGAAGCAGGACATGGCCGGAGCCGCGGCCGTGGCCGCAGCCATGATTGCAACAGCCCAGACCGGCTGCAGCAAGCGGGTGGTGGGGGTAATGCCCCTTGTGGAAAACATGCCCTCGGGCAATTCCTATAGGCCGGGCGATATCGTCAAAACCGCATCCGGTAAAAGCGTTGAAATCGGCAACACCGATGCCGAGGGCCGGATGATCCTGGCAGACGCCCTTTATTATGCCATCCGGCAGTACAGCCCGGATGTGGTCATTGACATGGCCACCCTCACAGGCGCCTGCATCGTGGCCCTGGGTGAAAAGATCGCCGGAGTGTTTTCCACGGACACGGATCTGGCAGAGGCCATTTCGCAGGCGGGTCAAAAGACCCACGAGCGCTGCTGGTCCATGCCCATGCCCGAGGATTACCGGGAAAATCTGAAAAGCGATTTTGCAGACCTGAAAAACGTGGGCAAAAACCGTTATGGCGGCGCCATTGCAGCGGCCCTGTTTTTGTCTGAATTCACCCAGGGGTCGCGCTGGGCCCATATCGACATTGCCGGCCCGGCTTATACATCCGGAGCCAACGACTATTGCGGGCCCGGGGGCACGGGCTTTGGGGTCCGGCTACTGTGCCGCGTCATTGAAAATCTGTAAATTTGATGGCACCGTAACAAGTCCAATATCTGCGTTACGCGCGATTTCTCAGAATTTCACGTACGGATAACTACGCTGCATTCTTCGAAATCGCGCAAGCCTTGATCTTGAACTTTTTACGGCGCCATCTGAAAACTTACTTTTTACGAAACCATCAAAAAGGACGGCATTGAAATTGGAATTCAAGAAGGTATTGGTCACCGGTGCGGCCGGGTTTATCGGTTATCATCTGGCCTCCCGGCTGGCAGATGAAGGAAAAACCGTTGCGGGACTTGACAATCTCAACGCCTATTATGATGTGGAGCTCAAAAAGGCCCGTTTAAGAAGGCTTGAACAAAAGCCCGGGTTTTCCTTTCACCGCATTGATCTCGAAGACCGGGATGCGTTAAACCGTTTGTTTGCCGAGCGCAAGTTCGACGTGGTGGTCAACCTGGCCGCCCAGGCCGGGGTGCGCTACTCCCTGGAAAATCCGCATGCCTACGTGGACGCCAACCTGGTGGGCTTTGTCAATTTGCTGGAATGCTGCCGGCATTTTAACGTGTCCCATTTTGTCTTTGCCTCATCGAGTTCCGTGTACGGGGCCAATACCAAAATGCCTTTTTCCGTGCATGATAACGTGGACCATCCGGTTTCCCTGTATGCGGCCAGCAAAAAGGCAAACGAGCTTATGGCCCACACCTACAGCCACCTTTACGGAATGCGCTGCACGGGCCTGCGTTTTTTTACCGTGTACGGGCCCTGGGGCCGGCCGGACATGGCGCTTTTCCTGTTTACCCGGGCCATACTGGAGGGCAGGCCCATCCAGGTATTCAACCATGGCCGCATGCAGCGGGACTTTACCTATATCGACGATATCATCGAGGGTGTGGTCCGGGTCATGGGCAAACTGCCGGAGCCGGACCCCGACTGGAGCGGGGAGAGCCCGGATCCGGGCACCTCATATACGTCTTACCGGGTCTATAACATCGGCAACAACCGTCCGGAAAAGCTCATGGATTTTATTCGCGTGCTCGAAGAGATCCTGGGAAAACAGGCGGAAAAAGAGTATCTGGACCTGCAGCCCGGGGACGTGCCGGCCACGTGCGCAGACATTGATGATTTATACAATGCCGTGGGATTTCGGCCAATGACGCCCATCAAAGAAGGTATCCAACGGTTTGTGGACTGGTATCGGGATTATTACAGCGAATAGCTGCCATGAACAAAACCCTGATTGCCATCGGAATCGTCATTGCCGTCATCGGTGTTTTCTGGCCGTGGATTGTCCGGCTTCCCGTCGGGAGGCTGCCCGGAGACATCATCATTGACCGGCCCGGGCTGAAAGTCTACATACCCGTGACCACCATGATTGTCATCAGCGTGGTGATCTCTGTTGTCTTCTGGATTTTGCGGAAATAAAAGGGTGATGGCGCCGTAAAAAGTCCAATATCTGCGTTACGCGCAATTTCTTAGAATTACACGTCCGGATAAGTACGCTGCATCCTTCGAAATTGCGCAAGCCTTGATCTTGAACTTTTTACGGCACCATCAAAGGGCGGGAAAGGAAAAAATGGTACGCCCGGCAGGATTCGAACCTGCGACTTTCAGCTCCGGAGGCTGACGCTCTATCCCCTGAGCTACGGGCGCACACGGCATGAAACATAAAAGATCGTTTTTCAGAAGTCAAGCAGGAATTGCAGGCCGCCGGCAATGATTGTGCGCGATGGCCAAAAACGCCCGCTTTTAAACGGGTTCCGGCGCCCGGGCGCCTTCCAGGGCCGCCTTTGCTTCCCCCACCACGTAAAGTGACCCCGCAACACAGATCAGATCCGTGTTTGCTGTGGTCTCCATGGCGTAAAACACCGCATCCCTGACACTTTCGACAATCTCCACATGATCGGTGAGTTTTTTTACCCCGGCCTCGATCACCCGGGCCGGCAGGCTTCGGTCGATCACCGGCCGGGTCACGATCACCCGCTGGCACAGGGGCACCAGGGTGTTTAGCATGGCCTGGCAGGGCTTGTCATCGAGTATGCCGATGACAAGGGTGATGTTTTTGTCCGCAGCCGTATCCGAGAGAAAAGCCGCAAGTCTTCTGGCGGCAATCAGGTTGTGGGCACCGTCGAGGATCATGGGCGGAGTGGTGTCAATCATCTCCAGGCGTCCCGGCCACCGGACATTTGCAAGGCCGTCCTTGATGCGGGATACATCAATGGCAGTGCCCTGGTCCATGAGCACTTCACAGGCCGCCAGCACCAGAGCGGCATTGTCGAGCTGGTGGATGCCCTGCAAAGATGAGCGCATGTCGGTCCATTTGTGATCGATACCCTTGTAGGTGAAGCCGAAGTTGCCGGCATCGGATTTGGGACTGCGTCTTATGCGAAAATCCTTGCCTTTGCGGAAAACCGGTGCATTGTTGCGTGCTGCTGTTTTTTCAATGACCTCGATGGCCGATTTTTGGTGTACCCCTGTGATCACCGGGGTGTCGGGCTTGATGATCCCGGCTTTTTCGCCGGTGATCTGGGCGATGGTGCTTCCCAGGTAAAACCGGTGTTCCAGGGAAATGTTGGAAATGATGCAGAGTCTGGGCTGCAAAATGTTTGTGGCATCCATGCGCCCGCCCATGCCGGTTTCAATCACGGCCCAGTCCACCTCCGCCCTGGCAAAGGCGTATAAGGCCATGGCCGTTGTATACTCGAAAAACGTGGCCTCGCGCTCTTTCGGCGCGGCAGCTTTGGCAGCATGCCAGGCATTGACCACTTCATGATCCGAGATGTATTGGTTGTTGATGCAGATGCGTTCGTTAAACCGCACCAGATGGGGCGAGGTGTAGAGCCCCACCCGCAGGCCGGCAGTCTGCAGGATAGCTGCCAGGGCAGAGGCAATGGAGCCTTTTCCGTTGGTACCGGCCACGTGGATGCAGGCAAATTTGCGTTCCGGCCGGTCCAGGGCTTTGAGCATGGCATCGATGATGTCCAGGCCCAGTTTGATGCCGAACCGGCGCAGGCCAAACATTTCTGCCAGGCATTTGTCATATTGGCTTTGGGTCATGGCTTTTTCCCGTTACAGGTGCGTAAAAAACCCGGAAGCCGTCAGGGCCTTCCGGGTTCTTGGGTCAATATGGCACTTTTTTCATTTTCGTGCTTCGGTCCTGCCGGCATCAAGATCTGCGGGTTCGCATCCGCTTTTTGGCTTCTGCAATCCGCTGCCGCCGCTGAGCTTCACGTTTCTTGCGGCGTCTGTACTCGCTGGGTTTTTCGTAGTTCTTCTTGAGCCGCAAACGCTTGAACAGACCGTCGTTCTGAATTTTTTTCTTCAGAATGCGCATGGCCTTTTCAAGGTCGTTGTCTTCCACTTTGACCGCGATTTCCTTCAAATATTTCAACCCCCTTTACAAAGAAATTTAGTTACGCTGTATCCTAATATTTTTTACAAAAATGTCAAACCTACGTGGACCATGCCGCCGGCTTGCGGCCGGTTCGGATCTGATGCCGGTTTATCTGCTGCAGTGTTATTTGGGAAGCTTGGAGACAAGTTCGTCTGCCACTTCCGGAACGCTGTTTTTGCCGTCTAAGGTGATATAGCTCATGGACGGATCATTTTCCGCTATGTCCCGGAAATAATAGGCTGCCGCCAGTGTGCCGGTTTCGCTGTCATAATAGATGCCGTGGCGCTTGTCAATGGCGGCTTCATCCTGGTCATCCGAGCGGGTCTGCAGCTCGCCGCCGCATACCCGGCACTTGTCGCCGTCGGGCTTGATGGCGTCGATGAAGATGTTGTTGGGATGGTTGTTGTCATTGACGCAAAGACGGCGGCCCATGATGCGGTTTTTGGCGATTTCCCGGTCCAGCTCGATTTCCACCACGATATCCAGGTTCATGCCGGCTTGCTTCAGGGCTTCGTGGAGTTTGACAGCCTGGTTTTTGTTTCTCGGAAAACCGTCGAGCAGCCATCCGTTTTTGCAGTCGTCTTCCTTGAGCCTGTCGAGGATCATGGGGATGGTGATGTCGTCGGGCACCAGCTCGCCCTTGTCAATATAGGCCTTGGCCTGCTTGCCCATTTCTGTTCCGCCCTTGATGTTTTCGCGGAAAATGGCCCCGGATTCAATATGGGGAGTCTTGAATTTTTCCTTGAGAATGGCTCCCTGTGTTCCTTTTCCGCTCCCGTTGGGTCCGAAAAACAAAATGTTCATCGCCTTTTTCTCCTTTTGCCCAAGGTTGATGTCAAAAACATGCGGTTCAATACATTATCTGTACGTCAGATTACATTTTGATGGCGCCGTAAAAAGTCCAATATCTGCGTTACGCGCAATTTCTCAGAATTTCACATACGGATAAGTACGCTGTATTCTTCGAAATTGCGCAAGCCTTGATCTTGAACTTTTTACGGCACCATCTAAAATCAGACTTTTTACGGTGCCATCACATTTTATCCGTTTGCAAAATTTTTTTATATATTAAAATGATGGCATTATGTCAAGCATCCTTTTGCGTTTCAACGATTTTACGGGCCAGTTCCAGGGCCTGATCCCGGGATTCAATATCACCGGCCAGCCGGCCTTCTTCAACCCTGTCCAGGACTGTTGCAAACAGGGGGGAAGGGGAAAGCCCCAGTTCACGGATCAGGTCGTGGCCCGTGAGCAGGCGGGGACGCGCCCGGGCCGGAAGGTGCCCGGTGAAGTAGCGCTGCGCCAAATCTTTGGCAAATTCGATAAATTCCGGATTTGTTTTTTCTTTCTTACCGGTCATGTCGGCAGTCGCCATCAGCAGCAGATCCGGGGTATAGGGCCGGGTTTTGATGAAAAAGCGGGTCATCGCCCGGGAGGTGAGTGCATTGCGCTGCCGGGCCGTGTACAGAAAAAGGGGCCGGATGTGATGGCGGATCAGAAAGGTCACGTAACCGGCATCCGCGCAGGAAAATCTCAGGCGGCGGCAGATCTGACCGGCCATTTGCGCCCCTGCCCGGGGGTGATGATAAAAATGGATACGGCCCTGGTCATCTGTTGTGCGGGTCTGTGGCTTTCCGATATCATGGAGCAGGGCGGCATGCTTGAGCAGTCTCACGGCCGCCGGCATGCTCAGCAGTTCTTGATTGGTCCGGTCCGGCGCAAGGGCAGGGCGGTTTTGGTGCAGCATCTGTTCCAGGCCCCTGTATACCGCCATGGTGTGGTCAAATACGTCAAATTCGTGGTGCCGGTTCTGTCCGCAGTTTTTCAGGGCTTCGAGTTCCGGAAACAGGCTTCCCAGAAGCCCGGCGCGGTCCATCTCTGAAATCCATTGTGCCGAATCCTGTGTTTGGAGGATCTTTTGCCATTCATCCCGGATTCGCTCGCCTGCCACCTGCCGGATTTGCCCGGCTTTTTCGGAAACAGCCGCAAACGTTTCCGGGTCAATGGCAAATCCAAGGGTTGCGGCCATGCGAAAGGCCCGCAACAGGCGCAGGGGATCATCATCGAAAACCCTTTTACCGGTCATTCGGATCATCCTGCGGTCAAGGTCGCCGCGGCCGCCGGCCGGGTCAATGAGGCGGCCGGATGGCAGGGATACAGCCATGGCATTGATTGTAAAATCCCTGCGCAACAGATCTTCGGAAATGGTTTGCCCCTGGATGGCAGCAATGTCAAAAATCCTGCCGGCGCTGACCACCCGGTGGATGATTTGCCTTTTTTTGCCCAAAACCACAACCCGGCTATTTTCAGCTTCGGCAATAGCCCGGGCCAGGCGGGCCGGGTCGTGTTCCACTGCCAGGTCCCAGTCGGCGAAAGGTCGGCCAAGCAGCTGATCCCGGACGGTTCCCCCAACCAGATAGGCCCCGGATTGTTCCGGAATCTTCGGGAGAAGCGGTTGCGGGAGAAATTTGGTATTGATCAAAGGCATTTTTTCATATATGCAGTTATTCTTCTTGCATTTTCGTGTTGTTTTCCCGGGGCGACCCGCGTTCGGATCGGATCATTGATTCATAGCTCAAAAACAGGGTGCATGCAATGGGCAGACAGCATACGACCCCGGGACAACCCTGCCGGCTGATTAAAATCGGGGTAACCGGGGGGGTGGGTTCCGGGAAATCCCTGGTCTGCCGCCGCCTGCAGGCGTCGGGCGTACCCGTTGTCAGCGCGGACCAACTGGCCAGACAGGCGGTTGAACCTCATAGCCGGGCCCACAAACAGATTGTAAAGCGGTTCGGCAAAGACATTCTTACGGCAGACGGCACCATTGACCGGCCCCGGCTGCGGCAGATCATCACGCAGGACGAGGCTGCACGCAGGGACCTTGAAAGCTATGTCCACCCTGAGGTAGGGGTGCAAATGCAGAACCATTTCCGGTCTGCGGCCGCGCAGGGCGCATGGCTGGCGGCAGTGGAGGTTCCGCTGCTGTTTGAAGCCGGCCTGCAGGACCAGTTTGATGCGGTGATTCTGGTTTCCGGGGATACCGAGGTTCGTATTCACCGGATCATGCAGCGCGACAATGTGAGCCGGCAGCAGGCCCGGGCCCTGATGCACATCCAGATGGAAGAAGCCCAAAAACGGCGGATGTCCGATTTTATTATTGAAAACAACGGAAGTATTGACCAAATGCATGCCCAGGTGGACCGGGTACTGGAAAAACTTGCGGAAAAGTATAAAAAAATAGGCGAAAATGGTTGACAGGACCTTTTATCTGACTTATTGATAGACAAAACGCTCCTGCCTCCTGGACGTTTGTTTTGCGCGAATCCTTCTTCAACATCTTAAAAACCAATCAGGCCTCATATTACCTAAAGTTTTAAGAAGACACATAATTTCTATATCCGGCTTTGCAGCTTTCCTGTTGCTCGTTTTACAGTTTTGCCTCTGCTGCCGGCAATGCGCAGGGCTTCAAACATCCGGCTCCATGCGGGTGAAAAACCGCAGGATCACTGCACGCCTGACATACAACCCAATTTTGAAATGAATCGGAGAAAACACAGGAATGGGATTACATGAACATCGTTGAACTGAAAAACAAAAAAATCAATGAACTGACCCGGATGGCCAAGAAGTTTAACATTGAAAACGTCGGCCGGATGCGCAAGCAGGAGCTGATTTTTTCGCTGCTTCAGGCCCACATTGAAAAAAACGGTCTCATCTACGGAGAAGGCACCCTGGAAATTCTGCCTGACGGTTTCGGTTTTCTGCGGTCCCATGACTGCAACTACCTTCCGGGCCCGGATGATATCTATGTGTCGCCTTCCCAGATCCGCCGGTTCAGTCTTAAGACCGGAGACACGGTCTCCGGCCAGATCCGCCAGCCAAAGGACTCGGAACGCTACTTTGCCCTGCTCAAGGTGGAAGCCATCAACTTTGAAGAGCCGGACGCCGCCCGGGACAAGATCCTGTTTGACAACCTCACGCCCCTGTTTCCGGAAAAAAAGGTCAAGCTTGAGCGGGAGCCGGACAATTATTCCATGCGGATCATGGACCTGATGACCCCCCTGGGTTTCGGTCAGCGAGGCCTGATCGTCTCCCCGCCACGCACCGGCAAGACCATGCTGCTCAAAAACATTGCCAACAGCATCATCGGCAACCACAAAAACGTGGTCCCATTTGTGGTGCTCATTGACGAACGGCCCGAGGAGGTCACGGACATGCAGCGCTCCGTGGATGCGGAGGTGGTTTCCTCCACCTTTGACGAGCCGGCCGAGCGTCATGTGCAGGTGGCGGAAATGGTGGCTGAAAAGGCCAAGCGCCTGGTGGAGCACAAAAAGCACGTGGTGATCCTGCTCGACAGCATTACCCGCCTGGCCCGGGCCTATAACATGACCGTGCCCTCCAGCGGCAAGCTGCTTTCCGGCGGTGTGGACGCCAATGCCCTGCACCGGCCCAAGCGGTTTTTCGGCGCTGCCCGAAACATCGAGGAAGGCGGCAGCCTCACGGTGATTGCCACGGCCTTGATTGACACGGGAAGCCGAATGGACGAAGTCATTTTCGAGGAGTTCAAGGGCACGGGCAACATGGAGCTGCACCTGGACCGCAAACTTTCCGACCGCCGCATGTACCCGGCCATTGACATCAACCGCTCCGGCACCCGCAAGGAAGAACTGCTGCTTGATGCCGACGCTCTCAACCGTGTCTGGATCCTGCGCAAGCTGCTCTCTCCCTTAAATCCTATTGACAGTCTTGAATTTTTGCTCGATAAGATGAAGGGCACAAAGACCAACAAGGAATTTCTCGACGCCATGAATTCCTGAAAACCCTGAACCTTGAACTTTGAACATTGAACCCGAACCAACGCTGAGGTGTTTGAAATGAAAAAAGAGATTCATCCGGAATACAAAACCACCACCATCCGGTGTGCCTGCGGCAACGAGGTGACCGTCGGCTCCACCCGCGAGGATATCTCCGTTGAAATCTGCTCCCAGTGCCATCCGTTTTACACCGGCAAGCAGAAGCTGGTGGACTCGGCCGGCCGCATTGAGCGGTTCCGCCGCAAATATGCCAAATTTCAGCAAAACGACAAGAAATAACCAGGATTTAAGCGGTTTATGTTAGAACGACTCGACGGCATAGAAAGACGCTATCAGGAACTTGAAAGCCTGCTTAGCGACCCGGAAGTGGTGGGCAACCGCGAACTGTATCCCAAATATGTTCGTGAGCATTCCGAGCTGGGAAAGATCGTGGAGGTCTACCGGGAATACGACCGGGTATGCCGGGAACTCGACCAGAGCCGGGAGCTGCTTTCCGATCAGGATCCGGAGATAAAAGACCTGGCCAGAAGCGAGATCGAGAGCCTTGAAGACGAAAAGGAGCGCCTGGAGCAGGACCTCAAAAAGCTTCTGATTCCAAAGGATCCCAATGACGACAAAAACGTGATCCTGGAAATCCGGGCCGGTACAGGCGGCGAGGAAGCCGGCCTTTTTGCCAATGATCTGTTTCGCATGTATACGCGCTATGCCGAGGCCAAGAACTGGAAAATCGAGTTGATGGACGCCAACTGGAACGACTCGGGCGGGCTCAAGGAAGTCATTGCCATGGTCAAGGGCCAGGCGGCCTACAGCCACCTGAAATATGAAAGCGGCACCCACCGGGTCCAGCGGGTTCCGGCCACCGAGGCCCAGGGACGGATTCACACCTCTGCCGTGACCGTGGCGGTTCTGCCGGAAGCCGAGGAAGTGGAAGTCCATATCGATCCCAGCGAAATCCACGTGGATGTGTTCCGCTCCAGCGGACCGGGCGGGCAGTCGGTGAATACCACGGATTCCGCGGTTCGCCTCACTCACCTGCCCAGCGGACTGGTGGTGACCTGCCAGGATGAAAAGTCCCAGCACAAAAACAAGGCCAAGGCCATGAAAGTGCTGCGCGCCCGGCTCTTTGACATCCAGCTCCAGGAGCAGAACGACAAGATTTCCCAGCAACGCCGCAGCCAGGTGGGCAGCGGCGACCGAAGCGAGCGGATCCGCACTTATAATTTCCCCCAGGGCCGGGTGACCGACCACCGCATCGGCCTGACCCTATACAAGCTGGAACAGGTCCTTCAAGGGGCTTTGGACGAAATTATCGACGAGCTGGCCACTTTTTATCAGGCGCAGGCATTACAAAATGAGCAATCCCAGTCCCCGGAAACCGCCCACATGGACCGTGCTTGACGCCCTTCAGTGGACAGCCGGCTATTTTGACACCCATGGCATCGATTCTCCCAGACTGACCGCAGAGATTCTTCTGGCCGCGGTGATGGAAACCACACGCATTGACCTCTACATGCGCCATGATCAGCCCCTGGCCGGGGAGGAACTGGCAGCATTCCGGGAGATGATCCGCCGCCGGGTCAGGCGCGAGCCGGTTGCCTATATTCTCGGTGAAAAGGAATTTCTGGGCCGCAGCTTTACCATTACACCTGATGTTTTGATTCCCAGGCCTGAAACCGAGCACCTGGTGGAAGCCGCACTTGAACGTCTGCCGGAAGATGACGGTGGCAGCCGAAAAATTCTGGATCTGGGCACAGGTTCAGGGGCCATTGTTGTCTGTCTTGCCGCTCAAAGGCCCGGAAACCGCTATTTCGCCGTGGACCGCTCGCCTGCCGCCCTGCAGGTGGCACGGAAAAACGCTGCAGTCCAAGGGGTGGCCCGTTTCATTCATTTTTTCGCCGGCAGCTGGTTGTCCCCGGTAAATGCCGATTGTGCCGGTTTTGACATGATTGTTTCCAACCCGCCTTATATCCCGTCTGCCCGGTTCGGGGACCTGCAGCCGGAAGTGGGTCAATACGAACCCCGTATGGCACTCGACGGCGCTGATGACGGGCTTTTTGCCATCTCGCAGATCGTGTGCAAGGCTCAGGATTATTTGCTGGCCGGGGGATTTTTGCTCATGGAAATCGGCTGGGATCAGAAATCGGCCGTTGAAAATCTTTGCCTTGAGGCAGGGGGTTATGCCCCTGCCGAATTTGTGCGGGATTACGGCGGTCATGACCGGGTGGCAATTCTGCAGAAAAAACCGGTCCCGGCCCTGGACGTCCTGGAATGCTCATAAAAAATATTGCGATCCCGGACGGGTTCTGCTATAAATACCCATTTTATGAATTAACGACGCACGCCCTTTGACCGGCGGCCTCGGTGCTTTGGCATAAAGTCGGCAGCCGGGAGGATAAGGGCGGAGGAATCCAAAACCGAAGCAAAAGGAGTGTTGTCAATGGCCTATGTAACCATGAAGGAACTGCTCGAATCCGGCGTCCATTTCGGCCACCAGACCCGCCGCTGGAATCCCAAGATGAAAAAATACATTTTCGGGGCCAGAAACGGCATCTACATCGTGGATCTGCAGCAGACGGTCCGGATGTTTAAAACCGCCTATGATTTTGTGGCCAACACGGCGGCAAACGGCAAAAGCGTGCTCTTTGTGGGCACCAAGAAGCAGGCCCGGGAATCGATCTACGAGGAAGCCAACCGGTGTGAAATGTATTATGTGCACAACCGCTGGATCGGCGGCATGCTCACCAACTTTCCCACGGTCAAAAAGAGCATCGAGCGGCTCAATTATCTCAATACCATCGAAAATGACGGATCCATTAACCTGTATCCCAAAAAGGAACGGGTAAAAATGCTAAAGGAGCGGGCCAAGCTGGACAGTAACCTTGGCGGTATCCGCACCATGAAATCGCTTCCCGGCGCCATGTTTGTGGTGGACCCCAAAAAGGAGGGCATTGCCGTGCGCGAAGGACTCCGTCTGGGCATTCCCGTGGTGTCTGTGGTGGATACCAATTGTGATCCGGATCTTATTGATTATGTGATCCCCGGCAATGATGACGCCATCCGCTCCATCCGGCTGATCACCTCCCGGATTGCTGATGCCGCCATTGAAGGCAGCCAGCGCAGGGATGAGAAAATGCAGGCTGAAAAAGACAAACAGGCCGAGGAAGCCCGGACGCAGACGGCCGGAAAGGCCGAACGCCGCGTGGAGACCCAGGATGAAGAAGGACCGGTGGTGGAAGTGATTCGCAAGGCATCCGCGGCCAAGCCCCAGACACCGGCTCCGGAATCGGAACAATCTGAAGAAGCTGTGAATACAGGAGAGTAATGATGGCAACAATTAGTGCTGATATGGTAAAGCAGCTCCGCGACCGTTCGGGCGCGGGGATTATGGACTGCAAGGAGGCCCTGAGCGAGTGCGACGGGGATATGGAAAAGGCTGCGGATTACCTTCGTAAAAAAGGCCTGGCCACGGCCAAGAAACGGTCCGGGAAAGTGGCCGGCGACGGTGTGATTCAGTCCTATATACATATGGGCGGCAAGATCGGGGTGCTCGTGGAAGTCAACTGTGAAACCGATTTTGTGGCCAAGACAGATGAATTCAAGGAATTTGCCAAAAACATCGCCATGCACATTGCCGCCTCAAGTCCCCTTGGCGTGGTTCCCGAAGATATCCCTGCAGACGTGGCCGAGCGCGAAAGGGAAATCTACCGCCAGCAGGTACTGGAGATGGGCAAGCCGGAAAACGTGGCCGAAAAGATCGTCGAAGGCAAGATGAACAAGTTCTACAAGGAATCCTGCCTGATGAACCAGCTCTACATCCGGGATACCAATTTGACCATCTCAGATGTGCTAAATGAGATGATTGCCAAGACCGGGGAAAAAATCACCATTAACCGCTTTGCCCGTTTTCAGATCGGAGAAAGCTGAAAATCTTGAACCAGGCCAAATACCAGCGCGTATTACTGAAGCTCAGCGGCGAAGCCCTGATGGGCGACGGCAACTACGGCATCCACCCCGAAACCCTGGGATATGTGGCCCGGGAGGTCAAATCCGCTGTGGATCTCGGGGTGGAAATGGCCGTGGTGGTGGGCGGGGGCAACATTTTCCGGGGTATGGCCGGCAGCTCTCAGGGCATGGACCGGGCGTCTGCCGACTACCTGGGCATGCTGGCCACCGTCATGAACAGCCTGGCCCTGCAGGAGGCCCTGGAAAAAATCGATATTCCCACCCGCGTGCTTTCAGCCATATCCATGCACCAGGTGGCCGAGCCCTATATCCGCAGGCGGGCGGTCCGGCATCTGGAAAAAAAGCGGGTGGTCATATTCGCAGCAGGTACCGGTAATCCCTATTTCACTACGGATACGGCCGCCGTGCTCCGGGCGGCAGAGATTCACGCTGAAGTTCTGCTCAAGGCCACCAAGGTTGACGGGGTCTATGATATGGATCCCGTGGGCAATACCACTGCAAAGTTTATCCAGGATATTGATTACATGACGGTCCTGGAAAAAAGGCTGCATGTCATGGACAGCACCGCCATTTCCCTGGCCATGGACAATCATCTGCTGCTGGTTGTCTTTAATCTCAGAGAAAGCGGCAATATCCGCAATGCCATCTGCGGGCAGGCCGTTGGAACAAAAATTTGCGAGCCCCGGAAGTAAGGATAGCTATCCTGCAGGGTTGCTTCGGTTGAAATCAGTGACATCCGTCAATTACAATTTTGAGGGCAAAAAGCCATGATCGATTTGATTATCAGTGAAGCCAGTGAAAAGATGGACAAGTCGGTGGACGCCCTGAAAAAGGATTTGAAAAAAATCCGCACAGGGCGGGCATCGCTGAGTCTGCTCGACGATGTTCGCGTCAATTACTACAACACGCCCACTCCGCTAAACCAGCTTGCATCCCTGTCCGTGCCCGAAAGCCGCATGATTACCATTCAGCCCTGGGATCCTTCGGCGATCAAGGAGATTGAAAAGGCGATCATGAAGTCCAATCTCGGTCTGACACCCTCAAGCGACGGCAAGATCATCCGCATTACCATGCCGCCGCTGACCGAAGACCGGCGCAAGGATATTGTCAAGCAGGTCAACAAGGTTTGCGAGGAATACCGGATTGCCGTGCGAAACATCCGCAGGGAGGCCAATGATTCCTTAAAAACCCTGAAAAAAGACGGCGATGCCTCAGAAGATGACGTGACCAAGGCCTTTGACCAAATCCAGAAGCTCACAGACGAGCATGTCAAGCAGATAGACGATCTGTACAAGGACAAGGAAAAGGAGATCCTTGAAGTCTGATTCTGCCGAAGATATGGGGCTGGATCCGTCGAGACTGCCCGTTCACGCTGCAGTGATCATGGACGGAAACGGCCGGTGGGCCCAGAAACGGATGTTAAACCGGGTTAAGGGCCATGAGCGGGGGGCGGACACGGTACGGGCGGTGGTCCGCGCCAGCCGGGAAATCGGAATCCAATACCTGACCCTTTACGCTTTTTCCACGGAAAACTGGCAGCGGCCCAAATCCGAAGTAAAAGCCCTGATGACGCTTCTTAAACGTTTTCTGGCATCCGAGCGCAAGGAGATGGTTGAAAACAATATTCAACTTCGCGTGCTGGGCCAGATCCACCACCTTCCGGAAGATGTTCGGGAGGGCCTGACGGATATCATGGCGGAAACCAGCAGAAATGACGGCATGTGTTTGTGCCTGGCGCTTTCCTACGGGGCACGCTCGGAAATTGTTGAGGCTGCCCGAAATCTTGCCCGGCAGGTCAAAGAGGAGCGCATGGAGCCCGAAGACATCACCGAAGAGCTGTTTTCGCAAAATCTCTATACCCACGGAATTCCGGATCCGGAACTGCTGATCCGAACCAGCGGCGAATACCGGATCAGCAATTTTTTGTTGTGGCAGATCGCCTATTCGGAGATTTTTGTGACCCCCACCCTGTGGCCGGACTTTACCCGCGAGGAATTTATCGGCATCCTCAAGGACTTTCAAAGACGCGAGCGCCGTTTCGGCAAGGTTGCGGAGAAATGATGCCCCTGGCATTTGTTTCGCCGATTTTCCCTGACTACAACTTATCCGGGATCGTGTTATGCATTTAAAGCGTTGGATTACCAGCATTATTGCCGTTCCCCTGCTGATTGCCCTTATTTTTTGGGCATCGCTGCCGGTGTTTGCCGCGTTTATTTCCATAGTGGCGGCAGTGGCCCTTTATGAATATTTCTTCATTGTTTTCCGGGGGGATCGGGGCCGCATATTTTCGCCTGTTGCCTTGTCGGGACTCGCAGCCGGGATTGCCATGATCATGGCCGTTGCCTGGCTGCCGGAAAATAGCCTGCTGTTTTTCGTGTTTCTGGGTCTGGCGGCCGCTGCACTGCTTTCCATACAGGCATACAAAAAAGGCCCGCAGATCATGGAAACGGTTGCCCTCCAGGTCCAGGGGCTGGTTTATATTCCTCTTTGCCTGTCCATGCTGGTACTGCTGCGCGCACAACCCCAGGGACTGGCATGGCTTTTTTTCGTGCTCTTTGTTGTTTTTCTCGGAGATGTGGGTGCTTTTTATGTGGGCACATACAAAGGGCGGCACAAGCTCAATGCTGCCATCAGCCCGGGCAAAACCATAGAAGGGGCCCTGGGGGGCCTGGGGGCGAATCTGGTTGTGGGCCTGATCTTCAAGCTGCTTTTTATTCCCGGGCTGCCAGTGCTGCATACGCTGGTGCTGGTGGTGCTCATGGGCCTTGCCGGCCAGGCAGGCGACCTGTTTGAGTCCGAGCTCAAGCGCACCGCCGGGATCAAGGACTCGGGTTCGATTCTGCCGGGCCACGGCGGGATTTTGGACCGCATTGACGCCCTGCTGTTTGCCGTGCCTGTTGCTTATGCATGGAAAATACTGGTGCTTTAACCGGAAACAGGTATATGACTTCCCGCAACCTCGCCATTCTTGGCTCCACCGGTTCCATCGGCAGAAATACCCTGGCTGTGGCCCGGCGTTTTCCCGAACGGTTTTCGATCCGGGCCCTGACTGCCAGAAACAACATTGATTTATTGGCTGCTCAGATTCAGGATTTTTGCCCTGATATTGCGGTTGTCTATGATCCCTCTGATGCCGAGGATCTCAAAAAGAAACTGGGCCGGAAAGTTTCCACGAAAATTTTACACGGGGAGCAGGGCTATCTCGATGCCGCCACTCACGAGGGCGTGGACATGGTGGTTTCAGCCATGGTGGGCGCGGCCGGCCTGCTGCCGACACTTGCGGCCATAGAGGCAAAAAAAGACATTGCCCTTGCCAACAAGGAAACCCTGGTCATGGCAGGGGACCTGGTCATGGACAAGGCCCGGACCTCCGGTGTGCGGGTGCTGCCGGTTGACAGTGAGCACAGCGCCATTTTTCAATGCATTTGCGGCAATCGCCGAAAAGATGTGGAAAAGATCCTTTTGACAGCCTCAGGCGGTCCGTTTTGCAACAGTCCGGCTTCTGAGTTTGCCCGGATAAAACCCGGTGATGCCCTGGCGCATCCCACCTGGCAGATGGGCAGCAAGATCACCATTGATTCGGCAACATTGATGAACAAGGGCCTGGAGGTAATCGAGGCCATGCATCTGTTTTCATTGTGCGTGGAACAGGTGGAGGTGGTAATCCATCCCCAAAGCATTATCCATTCCATGGTGGGTTATTGCGACGGCACGGTTATGGCGCAAATGGGCCTGCCGGATATGCAGGGAGCCATTGCTTATGCCCTGTCATATCCGCAGCGGTTGTCCCTGGGTTTATCCAGTCCTGATTTTCCGGGCATTGGAAAGCTTACCTTCCAGGCCCCGGATTTGGAAAAATTTGTCTGCCTGGCCCTGGCCCTGGAGGCCGGAAAAATCGGGGGCACCATGCCCGCAGTGCTCAATGCGGCAAACGAGGTGGCTGTGGCCGCATTTCTTGAAGACCGCATTGGGTTTGACCGGATTGCCGGGTTGATCGGATCTGTCATGCAGCAATACGAGCCCTTACCGGATCCTGATCTGGACAACATACTGGCCGCAGACGCATGGGGCCGCAATGCAGCCCGGGCTCAGCTGCCTGAATAAGACTTACAATTAGGAACACGCTATATGAGTACGGTTATCGGATTGGTCATTGTCCTGGGTGTATTGATTTTTTTCCACGAGCTGGGACATTTTCTCGTGGCCAAGGCTTTCGGGGTGGGCGTGGAGCGCTTTTCTCTGGGATTCGGCCCCAAGATTCTAAAAAAAACCATTGGTGAAACCCAATACTGTATCTCCGCGCTGCCCTTGGGCGGATACGTGAAAATGGTGGGCGAGCAGCCCGACGCCGAACTCGATGATGCCGAGATTCCCTATTCGTTCACCCACAAGCCGGTTTCCCGACGCATGCTGATCGTGGCCGCAGGGCCGTTTTTCAACTTCATCCTGTGCATATTGATTTTTTTCGGCATTTTCAGTATCTCCGGGGAAAGGATACTGGAGCCGGTCATCGGGAAAATCAAGGACGGGTCCCCGGCCCAGTCCGCCGGGCTGGAAAGCGGGGACCGGGTTGTGGCCGTACAGGACAAGGTCATTAACGCCTGGCCTGAAATGGCCGAGGCCATCGCCCGGAGCGGGGGACGGCCCATTGATTTTACCATCGAGCGCGACGGCCGCAGGCGCCAGGTAACCATCTCCCCTGTAAAGGATGAGGTGGAAGACGTTTTCGGCGAAACCCGTGATCGTTTTCTCGTGGGCATTACCGCAGCCGGGGAGGTCCGGGCCGAGCGGCTCAATCCGGTGGCGGCAATGGGCGAAAGCCTGTACCGGACCTACATGATCGTGGAGCTGACAATCGTGTCCGTGGTTAAGCTTATCCAGGGGGCCATTTCGGCCGACACCCTGGGCGGGCCCATCATGATCGCCCAGTTGGCCGGTGAACAGGTGGAGCACGGAATTGTGAACCTGCTTGCGTTTATCGCCCTTGTCAGCGTGAACCTGGGGATTTTAAACCTGTTGCCGGTGCCGGTGTTAGACGGCGGTCACATCCTGTTTTTCGGCATTGAGGCCATCATGGGCCGCCCGGTGTCGTTGCGGGTTCGGGAAGTGGCCCAGCAGGTCGGGATCTTTCTGCTCATGCTGCTGATGGTTTTTGTTTTTTACAATGATATCATGAGATTGTTGACGGGATAGCTGCCATGCCCCATCGCCTGGAAATCGCTTTAAAAAATGAATTGTTTGACGCAGAGGGCGCGGCCGTGGCCGGCAAGGCGGATGCTTATTTCGGCATCCGGGTGCAGGACGTCCGGGCTGTGCATATTGTCACCCTGGATGCGGATCTGTCCCCGGAGCAGCTCGAAACCGTCCGCAACGAGATTTTCACCAACCCCGTCACCCAGGTATCAAGTTTTGCGCCATTGGATCTGGGCTTTGACTGGTGCATCTGGGTGGGATACCGGCCCGGTGTCAAGGACACTCCCGGACAAACGGCCATAGAAGCCATGGAAGACGTTCTCGGCATTCGCCTGGCCGAAGGTGAGGGCGTTTTTACCTCAAAGCGCTTCTGCATCAGGGGCCCGGAAATCAGTCAGGACGATGCCCAATGCATCGCAGAGCAGTTGCTGGCAAACGAGATTATCCAGCAGGTCCGGATTTTTTCCAGGCATGACTGGGATCCCGAAAACGGGGTGGGCATCATCATCCCAAAGGTCCGTCTGGACCACAAGCCCACGGTGACCCCGGTGAGTGTGGATTCGGATGCGGTTTTGCAGCAGATCAGCGATGCGCGAAACCTTGCCCTCAATGTCAATGACATCCCGGTGATCCGGCAGTATTTCCTGGATTCGGAAGTGCGCGCACAGCGGCGGGCCATTGGCCTGGATGATCCCACGGACGTGGAACTCGAATACATTTCCCAGGGCAGAAGCGATCACTGCAACCACAACACCTTTCAGGGCCGGTTTCATTACCGGGATCTTTCCACGGGTGAGACCGAGACCATTGATAATCTGTTTAAGACCTGCATTCAGGAGCCCACCCGGCAGCTTCAGGCGCAAAAGGACTGGGTGATCTCGGTGCTGTGGGACAACGCCGGGGTGGGACGCTTTGACCGGGACCACTATTATGTGATCACTGGCGAGACCCACAATTCCCCATCCAATATGGAGGCCTATGGCGGGGCCATTACCGGCATTGTGGGTGTGTACCGCGATCCGCTGGGCACTGGCAAGGGCGCGCGCCTGATCATGGGCAGCTACGGCTTTTGTACAGGGGACCGGGATTATGACGGGGAGCTCAAACCCAGGCTCCACCCCAGACGGCTTCTTGACGGCATCATCGAAGGGGTGCGCGACGGGGGCAACAAAAGCGGCATTCCCACGCCTTTCGGCCAGGTGACCTTTGACCACGGCTACATGGGAAAATGCCTGGTTTTTGTCACTGCTTTGGGCATGATGCCGGCAACGGTGGCCGGCACGCCATCTGAGGAAAAAACCACCGCTGCCGGCGAGCTGATCGTGATGTGCGGGGGCCGGGTGGGAAAAGACGGCATCCACGGAGTGACGGCCTCATCTGAGATTTTTACGGAAAACACCCCGGCCGGCCACGTACAGATCGGCGATCCCTATACCCAGAAAAAAATGCACGATTTTCTGCTCCAGGCCAGAGACGAGGGCCTGATTCGGTTTGTCACCGACAACGGCGGCGGCGGACTTTCCTCGTCGGTGGGGGAGACCGCCCGGTTTTCCGGAGGCTGTGAGGTCTGGCTTGACCGGGTGCCCCTGAAGTACGAAGGGCTTGATCAATGGGAAATCTGGGTTTCCGAATCCCAGGAGCGCATGACTGTTTCCGTGCGCCCGGAGGACGAGGACCGGTTCATGGCGCTTTCTGAAAAGCACGCGGTGGAAAGCACCGTGATCGGCAAATATACCGATTCGGGAAAGCTGCACATCACATACGATGGGGTGACATGTGCATACGTGGACATGGATTTTCTCACCCGGGGTTTTCCCCAGTGGGAGTTTGATGCCGAGTGGCGGTCACCTGAAATGCGCGGCCTTTATGAACCGGTGATGGGCGCGCCCCGGGATTACAACCGGCTTTTGACCGATCTTCTGGCCCGGCCCAACATCTGCTCCAGGGAATGGATCATCCGGCAGTATGACCACGAGGTCCAGGGCACCAGCGTGATCAAGCCCCTGGAGGGGGCCGACCGGGATGTCAACAGTGATGCCTCGGTGATCCGGCCGGTGTTGACCTCTGAACAAGGATTGGCGTTTTCTCAGGCCCTGCTGCCGTTTTATTCCGCCATTGACGCCTTTCACATGACCGCCTGCACCATTGACGAGGCCGTACGCCGGCTGGTGGCTGTGGGCGGCGATCCGGAGCACATCGGCGGGGTGGACAATTTTTGCTGGCCCAATATACAGTATGATCCGGTGCGGAACCCGGACGGCCGGTTTAAGGCTGCGCAACTGGTGCGTTCCTGCAGGGCTCTGGCCGAGACCTGCGGGGTTTACGGAATCCCGCTGCTTTCCGGCAAGGACAGCATGTATGTGGACGGCCATCTGGCCGGGGCTTACGGCGAGACCCATAAGCTTTCGGCACCGGAAACCATGCAGTTTTCCGCGGTCAGCGTTGTCAAAGACATTGCCTCCTGTGTAACCCTGGATATCAAGTGCCCCGGCGACGTTGTATATGTGCTGGGCGTGACAAAAGACGAACTCGGGGCATCGGAATACTATGACCGGTTCGGCTATACCGGCTGCAATGTGCCGGTGGTTGACGCCCGAAAACATTGGCTTTTATACAAAGATCTGCACGCGGCAATGGAAAAAAATCTTGCCGCATCGGTTCACGGGATCTACCGCGGCGGACTTGGGGTTCACCTGGCCATGTGCGCCATGGCCGGAAACCTGGGCATCCGTGCTGATATTGGCAAGGCACCCGGCGCAGAGGGCCTGCGGGCCGATCACCTGCTCTTCTCAGAAACTCCGGGACGGTTTGTGGTGAGCGTGGCACCGGAAAGCAGGGAAGATTTTGCATCTATGATGAAAGACCATGCACTGGCCTGCATTGGCGAGGTGACAAAAGCGCCCCGGCTGGATCTGTCCTGTGGTGCAGAATCTCTGGTGTCGGTGCCGGTGGCCGATCTCAAGGCCTCATGGAAAGCGCCGTTTGGACAATTGGTATAGATTTCCGGACTGGTTTGCGCTACATATTTGTGAAATAATCTTTCAAGAAGAAATATATGAGAAACAATGCTGAAATAAACGCCCTTGTGCTGACCGGTTACGGACTTAACTGCGACGTGGAAACCGCCCATGCATGTGAGCTGGCCGGGGCCCGGGCCGTTTGCGTGCATATCAACGACGTGATATCCGGGGCCGTGTCCCTGGAGGATTTCCAGATCATGGTGTTTATCGGGGGGTTTTCCTGGGGTGATGATCACGGCGCCGGGGTGATCCAGGCCGTGCGCATGAAAAAAAATGCCGGTGATCGGATCATCGGCTTTATCAACCAGGGCGGTTTGGTGCTGGGCATCTGCAACGGGTTTCAGACCCTGGTCAATTTCGGTCTCCTGCCGGGGATGGACAATGATTACACCGCCCGCACCGTGGCCCTGACCTACAATGACTGCGGTAATTTCCGCGACGACTGGGTGAATTTGTCCATCAACGCCCAATCGCCCTGCGTGTTTACCCGCGGAATGAAAAATATGGAATTGCCCGTGCGCCACGGGGAGGGCAAGTTCATTGCCGATCAAAAGGTGATTGACCAGCTCATTGACCAAAACCAGGTGGTGTGCAGATACGCCCGGGCAGACGGCGATTTGGCCGCAGGCGGTTTTCCGGCCAATCCCAATGGGTCCATGGCCGATATCGCGGGTATCTGCGATCCCACAGGCCGGGTTTTCGGCCTGATGCCGCACCCGGAGGCCTACAATCATCCGGCCAATCATCCGGACTGGACCCGGAACAAACATCTGCGCCGTTGCAGCAGCGCTGATGAAAAACCGCCTTTGTCCGCTGCCGGGATCCGCATCTTTGAAAATGCGGTCACATATTTCCGGGCCTGAGTTTGATTTCTGATTGATAACCAGCAATGCCGGACGATCATGAAACCACACCTGATCATCGTCAAATTTGTTGCAGCAGACCGGCTTGAAGCCTTCCATGATCAGCTTCAAACCGGTCCCCGGGACCTTGCCCTGAAAAGACCCCTGCCTGAAGACACAAAAATCGTTTTATTTCTGACCGCACCGGATATGGAAGCCCCTGTGGTGGAAAATGCCGTTGTGACGCAGCATACAGAAGATGACACCCGGATTGCCCTGGTCAATGCTTCCGGGAAACAGATCATATCGGCTCTGCCTGAAACATCTGTCGGGACCCCAAATTCAAGCGCTCCGGGCCCGGCATCCTTTGAATGGATTCAAGAGGTGGTTTCCGAGAAAGAACGGGAAGCCGAACCCCAGCCGGTGGCCGGGTTTTCAGACAAGCCTGTTGAGGAAAACAAAACCCCTGATCCGGATGAGCGCGAGCGGATCCGGCCCGTGGGGGAATGGATTATGAAGCTGGCCAAGGCCATCCTGCGCACCGGCTACTATGATGCTTCCCATCCGGGTGCGGCAGAGGCCGGGAAAGGGCTGTATCAGGAGTTTCAGCAGGTAATGGGGGATTGCCCGGAGCTTTTGCTCACCATCGAGGAAACCCGGCAGCAAACCGATATTGTTATTTCCGGAATCCTGGATGCGCCGGTATCCGTGCGAACCTTGGTGGGAAAGGGCTCGGCTGCGCTCTATGTGCCCAAGCTGTTTGAGTATTTCGAGAAAAAAAAACTGCTCAGCATTGCCATTAAAAAAAACATTTCCGCTGATCACTTCCGGGCCTTTGTCCGGATCATGAGCGATCCAAAAGTGGATCAAAGCGGGGCCCGTGAGGCCGGGCGTGTTTTGACCGCAGCTCTGGTGGAACAGAACATAACCGAAGTCTCAGCGGTATTTGACAACGACCAGCTTGATTTTGAAAAAAATCTGCCCTGGCGGGTGGCAATCGCCATGCAGCGGCTGGCCAAGGACTTGATGCTGCTGCCCATGTTCAGCGGCATCTCAGAGGAAAAGGCGCAAAAGCTCAAAGAGCAGTCCATTCGGGACATTCTACGGCCTTTGCGCCATCCGAAGCGGTTTAATGATTTTCTGGTCAATTGCTACATCATTGCTGATTACGTCACCCACATGGAACCGTCAGAAATCGAGAATATTCTCGTGGACGCCCTTCCTGCGAACCTGCTGCCGGCCACAGCCGCCTATACCTTTGAGGAACTGGACTGGCTGAATGAAAAAATCGCTGCAGATCCCGGCAACCAGCGTATTTTGCACCGCCTCGAGGGTATCCGCAGGATTTTAAAATGCATGGCCGGCCGGGTTGTGACGGAAAACATTTCCGGGGCACAGGCCTTTCTGGCTTACCTTTATGAAAATGAGATTGTCTCCTTTGAACACCTGCCGGAAGACGCCAGATATATTATCAATTCCCGCAGGATGGCAGAAGATGTCCGCCTTCACGCGGATGCATACATAGAGGGATTTGCATCTGCCGCAGATAATGACACGGCCATGGTTTATATCCGGTGCTTCCGCCGGGTGGTGCCGGTTTTTATGGAAAACCGGCAATGGGAGGTGTTGGAAAGCCTTTCCCGGGGGCTTCTGGAAAGCCGGGAAGGCATTACAGCCCGGGACCAGGAAATATTTGACCAGGTTTTTTCCCCGCACCTGGACCGCCTGTGCCGGGCCTATGAAAACGCCGATGATCCGGAGCGAGACCGGCTCGATGACGTGCTTGCCCGCCTGGGATATCCGGGCATCCGGGTGCTGGGCAAAATTCTCTCCGAGACTTCGGACCGAAAACTGCGGGCAAGGGTGGTCGACCGGCTGGCCGCCCTGGCCGAAGGCGCCAGGAAATGGGTGACCGACGTGCTCAGCGATTTGAACCGGCCCTGGTACATCCACAGAAATGCATTAATGATACTGCGGCAGGTAAGCACTGATGCCGAAGACGCCCGGCTGGCAGAGGCTTTTTTGAATCATGAGCATCCTCGCCTGCGCCTGGAGGCACTGGGCGCCATTGTGGCCTTAAAACCGCCCAATGCAGAACGCCATGTGACTGAGTTGTTGTCAGATCCGGATTCCCGGGTGAACTGGCGGGCCACGAAGGCGATCACTGAGCTGCCGGTAAAAAATCCGGACACGGTAGATCAGATCCTGGACCTGATTACTGATGTTCCCCTGGACCATTTAAAAGAAGCCTCCCCCCGGTTGAAACAGGCTGCGGCTTTGATGACCGCACTTTCAACCTTGATTGATATTTCCGCAAGCACCCGGCTGGAGTCGCAGATCCTTGAGTGGATTCAGCCAATGAGCACTGGCGGGAAAAAGCGTTTGTCCCTGCTCAAGCGAAACAGCCAGACGCAGGCTGAAATCCACGTGTTAAAGGCTGCAATCGGCCTGCTGGGAAAGGTGGGCGGGGATTTTTCCGTAAGTTTTTTAAAAGATCTGGCCCGGGCAAACCCGGACCTGGCCGGGCAGGTTGATCAGGCCATTGATTCCATTGAAAAGGCAAAAAAGGATACTGCATCATAGAACGCAAACCCGATCCACGATTGCGAAGTCTGATTTCCGTGTTCAAGGCCCAGGACCTGGTCTTAAAGGGCATTGCCACGGGGGTGCGTGTTAAGCTGGAACCGGATGTGAAAATCGACATACACAACCCGGCGGCCGGCTCCATGCGCGCCATTGCCCAAATCCGGATCTACCAGCCGGATCCGGGCAAAAAACAGGAGGAATCCGGCCGCATCTGCGATCAGCTCCGGAAAAAAACAACCGGCGTGGCCAGCATTTATCCCTTCAAGGCGGTAAAAGACACGCCAGATGTCTTTGTTTATGAAGCCATCGTGGATCTTTCCCAATCCCCAACCTACCATGAAACAGTGGTTTTCGGGCATGCCGGGGAAGAGCAAGCCTCGGAGGAATCGGTTGCCGGAGAAGCCGCATCCGAAGTCCCGGAAGAATTTCAAAACCCCGCCGCAACGGCCGTGGAATTGCTGGAAACCGTGGATGCCCGAACCTTCCGCCAGGCCCTGGACGCACTTGACCTGCCCCGCACCAGCAACCTGCGCCTTGCCCTGTCCCGTCTCCAGCGCAGCGCCATAGACGCAGAAGAACTAAACGATACCGCCAAAACCGAGGCTGCCAGGCTAACCGCACAGGCTGATATTGAAACGCTCGGGCGCATCCAGAGCCTCAACTCGCCTGATTTTCTGGATTGTTTGATTACATTGCTGTCAAAAAATTTGAACGAACAACTGATGGCACCGTAAAGTCCAATATCTGCATTACGCGCGATTTCTCATAATTTCACGTACGGATAAGTACGCTGCATTCTTTGAAACCGCGCAAGCCTTGATCTTTGAAACCGCGCAAGCCTTGATCTTGAACTTTTACGGCGCCATCAAGGCTAACCCATACAGGAATTTTATGCTTGCCAACAATCTGCTATTAACATTGGCTTTCAGGGCCCTGGCGGTTTTGCTGCTGCTTGCGGCAGTGCTTGTGTCCGGCTGTTTCCGGCCGACAGACGGGTTTGCCCCGGACCTGGTTCACGCCCCGGAATCCTTTTCCGCATCCGGTGAACAGGCATTGGCCGACCGCTGGTGGACCGAATTTCATGATCCGGATTTGAATGCTGTGGTGCAGCAGGCCCTGGAGCAAAACTTTGATTTAAAGACCGCATGGCAGCTGCTTGAAGAGGCAAAAGCCCTGGCGGAAAGCCAATCCGCATCCCTTTTCCCTCAGGTTGAGGCTTTTTCCGAGGCAGAGGCCAGCCGGGCTGCTGCCGGCACCAGCGATGAAGTGCTGCGCCTGGGGCTTTCGGCTGAATACGAGGTGGATCTGTGGGGCCGTATCCGGTCGGAAACCGATGCCGCGCGATTGCGGGCTGAAGCGGGTCTTGAAGCCTATCGCACGGCTGCGGTTTCTTTGTCCGCGGAAGTGGTGCGCACCTGGTACCAGCTTGCCGAGGCCTGTGCCCGGCTCCGGCTTTTGCAGGATCAGATCAATGCCAACGAAAAAATCCTTTCCCTGATCCAGAGCCGGTTTGAAAACGGCCAGTCCGACCGGGCCGATGTAATCCGTCAGGATCAGCTCCTGGAATCCACGCGGGAGCAGGCCCATGCTGCAAAATCCGCAATCAGTGTTTTCAATCACCAGCTGGCGGTGCTGCTTGGCCGGTCTTTTGACAAAAAAACCGGCTGTCCTTCTTCCAGGCTTCCCGGTCTTCCCCCCATACCGGAAACCGGTGTTCCCTCGCAACTGCTGAGCCGGCGGCCAGATGTCCGGGAGGCCCGCAGACGGCTTCAGGCGGCGGACAAGGACCTGGCAGGGGCACAAATCAGCCGGTATCCCAGGCTCAGTATTACGGCCTCTGCATCCACCACCGATCAGGACCCGTCCGAGCTTTTTTCCGACTGGCTCCGGTCGGTGGCTGCAAACCTCGTGCTTCCCGTTGTTGACGCGGGGCGGCTCAGGGCCGAGGCCGATGCGGCTGAAGCCGTCAAGTACCAGCGGCTTTATGAATACGGACAGATTGTTGCGGAGGCGTTTCAGGAGGTCGAAGACGCCCTTGTGCAGGAGAAAAAGCAAAAGGATCGGGTCCGCAGTCTTCGGCGGCAGCTGGATTTGGCCCAAAAGGCCGGGCGGCAGTTGAAGGACCGGTATTTCAATGGTGCGGGAAATTATATTGACATATTATCCGCCCTTACAGACGAGCAGCAGATCAGGCGTGATCTGCTCGGCGCCAGGCTGCAGTTGCTGGAATACAGAATTGCTTTGTACAGGGCACTGGCCGGCGGGTTTGTAACCCGGCAGGAGGAAAACTGATCGTGTCATCAACCGATAAATCTTCAATTACACAACGCGGACGCCTCGGATGGAAAGCAACCCTGCTGGTCTGCGCGCTGATTTTTTTGACCGGCGCAGGCGCCCTGGTTCTCGTTTTTCTCACCGAACCGGAAGTCAGCCGGATGGAAGCTGCCAGGCAAACCGCCATGCTGGTGGATGTCATCGAGGTGCAAAAAGGAGACTACAGGCCTGTGATCCGGGCCATGGGCACGGTTGTGGCCGAACACGACGTGTCGCTGCAGCCCCGGGTGGGCGGGCAGATTCTTTCCCGCTCCGATGATTTTACCCCGGGCGGTTTTGTGGAAAAGGGGCAGGTGATTGTCCGGATTGATCCAGCGGATTACAGAAACAGCCTGACGCAGCGAAAAAGCGACCTGGACCGGGCTGTATCGGATTTGCAGCTGGAAATGGGCCGGCAGAATGTGGCCGAGCAGGACTACCGGGCCATGGGCCGTGAGCTTTCCGGTCAGCACCGGGACCTGGTGCTGCGCCGGCCCCAGCTTAAGGCGGCAAAGGCCGAGGTAGACGATGCAAAAGCCGCAGTTTCCCAGGCCGAGCTGAAGCTTGAGCGCACGCGGGTAAAAGCCCCTTTTGACGCCAGAGTTCTGAGCCGGCAGGCCGATGTGGGTTCGCAGGTTTCGGCCGGAGATGTGCTGGGCCGTCTGGTGGGCACCAAAACTTTCTGGGTGGCGGCAACGGTTTCCCAGTCAGCCCTTCCATGGATTTGTTTTCCGGAAAACAGCAATGAAAAAGGCGCCATGGTGCGCATCCGGAACCGGTCGGCCTGGTCCGAAGGTATGAGCCGGACCGGCCGGCTTTACCGGCTCGTGGGCGCTTTGGCTGAGGATACGCGTTTTGCCCGGGTGCTTGTGGCTGTTGATGACCCCCTGGGACGCAAGGCAGATGACCCAAAAACGCCCCCGCTTCTGCTCCAAAGCTATGTGGCGGCCGAAATCCAGGGCCGGCCAATATCCGGGGTGATCCGGGTGAAGCGGGATCATGTACGCAAAAACAACACGGTCTGGGTGATGAAGGACGGAAAGCTGGATATCCGGGATGTAAAGATCGTGTTTTCCGATGCCCAACACGCCTATATCCGCAAGGGGCTAAGTGATGGTGAAAAAGTGGTCACCTCGAGTCTGGCCACTGTGGCCGGGGGGGCACCCCTGCGTTTGAAAGACGCCGATGAAAACGGCCATTCGGCAGACGGCGGTTAAATGAATACAGAGACCAGCGTTCCCGAATCCCCCAAAATTCGCCCGGGACCCATTGAATGGATGGTTCGCAACCCCATTGCCGCCAATCTGCTGATGGTCATTTTGATTGCCGGCGGCATCTGGACGGCCTTTGCCATCCAGAAGGAGGTGTTTCCCGAATTTGAGCTTGACATGGTCGAGGTCTATGTGAGCTATCCCGGCGCCGACCCGGCGGAAGTGGAACAAGGCATCCTGCTGCCCGTGGAAGAGGCCATCCGGGGCGTTGAAGGCATCGAGGAAATCACCTCCACAGCCCGGGAAGAATCGGGCAGGGTCCAAATCGAGTTGGTCTCCGGGGCCAACCGGATGAAGGTTTTCCAGGATATCGACCAGGCGGTCAACCGGATCCGGACATTTCCGGACAACATCGAAGAACCAGAGGTCCGGCTGCTGGACCCCCGGCGCGATGTCATGGAAATCGGCCTTTACGGGGATGTGGATATCTGGACCCTGCGCGTGCTGGCCGAACGGTTAAGGGATTTGCTGCTCGCCCACCAGGCCGTCACCCAGGTGGAACTCGGCAATGTGCCCGATTATGTCACCCATGTGGAAATCCCCCGGGATACGTTGCGGGAATACGGCCTGACCCTGGGTCGCGTAGCCGGGATCATAGAGGCCTCGAGCCGCGACATTCCGGCCGGAGCCCTGGAAACCGCCGGCGGCGAGATCCTTCTGCGTATGAAGGAACGCCGGCAGTGGGCCCGGGAGTTCGGGCAGATCGAGATTGTCACTTCACAATCGGGATCCGGGGTCATGCTGGCGGAAATGGCCCAAATCACAGACGGGTTTGAAGAAGCGGGCTTCCATTCCCGCTTCAACCGGCAGCCTTCGGTGGAAATCGAGGTCTTTCGGGTGGGAAGCCAGGATCCTTTGGAGGTAGCCGGCGCGGTGAGCAGTGTTCTCGAAGCGTTTGAAACAACACTGCCCCCAGGGGTCAGGACCCGCATTGACAGCAACCGGGCCGATGACTACGGGCAGCGCCTTTCCCTTCTTTTGAAAAACGGGCTGATCGGACTGTTTATCGTCCTGGGCATTCTGGCAGTGTTTCTGGAATACAGACTGGCCTTCTGGGTGATGATGGGCATGGCCATTTCCTTTGTGGGCGGGTTGGTGTTTTTGCCCCTTGCCGGGGTGAGCATCAACATGATCTCCATGTTTGCCTTTCTTGTGGCCCTGGGCATTGTGGTCGATGACGCCATTGTGGTGGGGGAAAACATCTATGAGCAGCGGCAGCAGGGAACCGGTTTTCTGCCGGCGGCTATCAACGGCGCCCGGGAAATGGCCGGGCCGGTGACATTTAGTATCCTGACAAACATCGTGGCGTTTGTACCCCTCATGTTTGTACCCGGAATAATGGGCAAATTCTGGTGGTCGCTTCCGACGGTTGTCATCATTGTGCTGGCTGTGTCCCTGTTTGAGGCCATGTTCATCCTTCCGGCCCATCTGGCCCACAGCGGCACAGGGGGGCAGACCGGTCCCGGCGCGCGTCTGCATGCATTGCAGCAGCGTTTTGCCTCCGGGTTCAACCGGTTTGTGGATCGCTGGTACCGGGGATTGCTGGAATTTTGTCTGCGCTATCGATATATCACTCTTTCCGCGGCCCTGACCTTGCTGGTGGTGGTGGGCGGTTATGCCTACAGCGGGCATATGGGCATGATCATGATGCCCGAGGTGTCAGCAGATGAAATTGAGGCCGGCGTGACCCTGCCGGTGGACACCACACCAGACCAGGCTGCACAAGTGGCCGATCAAATCACCGAATCCACCCTGCGCATGTTTGAAAGACACAATCTGCAGCGGGCTGCAGAGGGGGTGAAGACAAACGTGCGCGGCCAGAATTTTATTGACGTTGAAATTGTCATGAAACCGCCCGGCGAGCGTGACATGACCGCCGCCGAAGTCATAGAACTGTGGCGAAAAGAAATCGGCGACATCAAGGGCGTGGACCAGATCACCTTTGAGGCCGAGCGCGGGCCCGGCGGGCACCGCCCTGATGTAAGCGTTGATTTGAGCCACAGCGACATCAATGTGCTCGAAGAAGCAAGCATTGCGTTTTCAGAACGCATTGCTGTTTTTCAGGCAGCCCGGGATGTGCGCGACAACTACGAAAAAGGCAAAACCCAGTTTGATTTTACCCTCACGCCCGAGGGCCGGAGCCTGGGACTGACCCCATTTGAGGTGGGCCGCCAGCTGCGCCACGCGTTTTACGGGGCAGAGGCCATTCGCCAGCTCCGGGGGGCAAACGAGGTGGAGGTGCGGGTGAAATTGCCCGAATCCGAGCGCAAAGCGCTCTATCCTCTCCAGGATCTGGTCATCCGCACGGAAGAGGGCATCGAGGTCCTGTTTACAGATATCGTCGAACTCAAAGCCGGGACAGCCTATACCTCCATCAACCGGCGCGACGGAAGAAGGGTGGTCACTGTGAGCATGACTGTTGAGCCCAAAAGCGCCATCACAAGGGTCATGAATGAGATCCGGGGTGATGTGCTGCCCGGGCTGAGGGCGGATTATCCTGGTATTACCTGGACGTTTCAGGGCGGCGAGGCCGAGATGCGGGAGTCCACCGCCGCGCTCCAGGGCGGTTTCATCATGGCCATGGCCGTGATTTACGGTCTTCTGGCGGTGATATTTGCAAGTTATATTCAGCCGTTGATCGTGATGACCGCCATTCCTTTCGGGATCGTGGGCGCGGTGGCAGGCCACATTCTGCTGGGCTTTGATCTGTCGCTGATCAGCCTCATGGGTATTATCGCCCTGTCTGGCGTGGTGGTCAACGACTCATTGATCATGATCCATTACGCCAATAAGAGAAGAGCCATGCATTCGGCATTTGACGCCATTCACCAGGCCGGGCTGCGGCGGTTCCGGCCCATCGCGCTCACCACCCTGACCACATTCGGGGGCCTGACCCCCATTATTCTGGAAAGTTCCAGGCAGGCCGCCTATCTCATCCCCATGGCCATTTCCCTTGGCTTTGGCATCGTGTTTGCCACTTCCATCATTCTGGTCATTGTACCGTGCCTGTATTTGGTTGTTGAGGATCTCGCAAAGCCTTGCGGGTAAATGCCTGACAAAACGGTGCTGCCTTCAGGCCTCCATGCTTTTGATGATGCTGTCGACCATGTCCTCCATGTCAAAGGTCATCTGGTCCAGGTCATCGGTGGGCATGCCGATGGCGTCCAAAGCGCTGTTGTCCATGACAAAATTGCTCTCCAGGTTGTTGGTATTGGCCATGGCATCGGAGATGTGCAGGATGCAGGCAAGCGGGTCATGGCCGCATTCAGCCGGGCTGTGGTGATACCGAATGGCATGGGTCAGGTTTTCCGGGAGCTTCCAATTTTTTAGATACCTGGCGGCCAGCGCCGCATGGTCGAATTCAAACATTTCTGTTTCCGCGTCCTGCAGGGTCTTTCCCCGGGCCAGCAGCTCATTGAATTGCCGCTGATTTTTATGGACATGGGAGTCGAGCAAAACCATGCCGGAATCATGGATGAGCCCGGACATGAAAGCGTCATTGATCAGTTCCGGGTGATATTTTTCAGCAATGGCTTTGGCACCCACTGCCACTGAAAGGGAATGCTTCCATACGAATTTGGCCTCAATGTTGTATCCCTCCAGGTGTTTTCCCATCATTCTGGAACTGCTGACCACGGTAATGAGCTCAAACAGGGTTTGAAATCCAAGAAGGGCGGAGGCCTGCTGTACGGAGGTTACGGGCACACTCACCCCGTAGTAGGCGGAATTGGCGATGCGCAGCACCCGGGTGGCCATGGCCTGGTCGGTTTCCAGCACCTGGCTGATTTCTTTGAATCCGGAGTTGTCACTGGAAAGCACCTCGTTTGCCCGGGCGATGATTTGCGGCATTGGCGGCAGTGCTTTTGAGGTCTGAACAATCCTTTCCATCAACTCCGGGCCGGTCTGGCTCGGCGTCTTTGTTTCCGCCCGGGTTTGCTGTTGATCCTTTTGCACCCTCAGCACGGTGTTGCACGCCGGGCAAAGCAGATCCACAGGTTTGTTCTCAGGCAGTTCGCTGTCAGGTATCTGGTAGGTTTTGTTGCAACCCGTGCAGGTGATGGAAACCAATTGAACGCTCCTCTGAATGAATTCCTTCTACAGTATATACCATCCCGGCAGGGCAGTACGATAGCCGGGCCAGGTCTTGATGGCACCGTAAAAAGCCCAATATCTGCGTTACGCACGATTTCTCAGAATTTCACGTACGGATAAGTACGCTGCATTCTTTGAAATCGCGCAAGCCTTGATCTTGAACTTTTTACGGCGCCATCTGAAAACCGGCTTTTTACGAGTATGTCAGGTCTTAATCGTTGATATTTTTCCTATCGGATATGCCGCGGATTTCTTTAGGTGTCGTCTGAAAAATTTTACAGGAACTTTAATCGGCGGGCAATTCATCGCTTCGGCGTAAATGGTTTTCAGCATAAAGACCTTTAAAAAGCCGGACAGGGTGGATTTCCTTCCACCCTGTCCGGAAAAAAAGAAAGCATTCGTCGGATGCGTTTATTTAAAGGCCTGCAGCGGCATGCCGGCCTTAAGATCTTCCTTTGAGTCCGTGATCAGTACGGTGGCCGTGTTGTCTTCAGTGTGGAGCACCAGCAGGGTGCCGATCTCCTCGCTGGTCAGATATTTCGGGGAATCCGGACCCCAGTCCGGATTAGTGGAGACCTCGAAAAGAACCGTGTACTGCTGGCCAACTTCAATGCCGTCGTCCCGGCCCTTGTTGATAAAGGCAATGGTGTCTTGACCAATGAAATTCCAGTCCTCTTCTGACTTCATGAGGCTGGCATTCAGATTTTCAATGCCGGGTTTGAGCCGGATGTCTGCCTTTCGATCCATCAGGGGCATGATTTTGTCGTTTTTTTGAATGTCGTGAAATGCCTCCACGATTCTGCCTGCGGCAAAATCCGGCTGGGAATCCGTAATTTTCAGGACACCGGTGAGCAGGTACTGATCTCCGATATATTGATTAGTGGAAGGATCGTCAACAGCGCCTTTCATGCGGTAAATCAGGTATCTTTCCCCTTTGTCGATGTCCCCGTAGGCTTCCGGCCGGATGTAGACCTTGTCACCGGTGCTTAACAGGTTATGGTCATGGCGTTCAAGTGCGAGCGTCCCCAGGGTTTCAACAGGTTGCTTGCGGACAAATCCCACTGTCCGGATCGGGGTATAAGTAAAATACTGCTCGATTTCTTCCCGGGTGGGTTCGGTTTCCTGCCTTTTTTTATCACCAAAGCTTTTTTTGTATATCCGGATTTTCTGGCCCGGGTAGATCCAGTGCGGATTGGGAATCTGTGGGTTGTAGTGCCATAAATCCGGCCATTGCCAGGGAGAGTCTGAAAACTCTTCAGACAGATCCCACAGGGTGTCACCCTTTTGGACCGTGTAGTAAAAACCGGTTTCTGTTTCAATGATGTGCTCTTCAATGCCGGCGTTTGCTGATGTAATGAAAAACATCACGAGTGCCGCGCACAGACCGGCGGTGACAAGTTTCCGGATTCGCCTGGATTTGGATTGCGTTCTCATGCCCTGCCCCTTGTGGTGGTTAACGGGTTTTTCCGGAAGTGGTTTTGTAACCACCTCCAACAGTGTAAAAGAAAAAAGGTTGATGGCACCGTAAAAGTCCAATATTTGCGTTACGCGCAATTTCTTAGAATTTCACGTACGGATAAGTACGCTGCATTCTTTGAAATTGCCCAACCCTTGATCTTGAACTTTTTACGGCACCATCTAAAGTCATACTTTTTACGATTCCATCAAGGTTGAAAATGGGCATTTTTATGAGAAATTCTCATAAATGCCTGTTTATGTTTAAAGGATTTTTTTTTTAATGTCAAGTGCCGGATCAAACCGCTTATTGCGGGTACCCGGTAATTTCCCGGATTTCTTCGTACAATGGTTTGAGCCGGGCATACATTTTTTGATAGATGCGCTTGTATAATGCCTCATAAAGCCTCTGGTTTTCGGCAATGGGCTCGAATGTGTCTCCGATGCGGGTCATGGCGGCGATTGCAGCGGGATAGTCCGGGTGCAGATTCAATCCCACGGCCGTGTTGATGGCCGCTCCCAGCCCGGAGGTTTCATAAATATGCGGCCTGGATGCCGGCAAATTAAAAACATCTGCGGTGACTTGCATGGCATTGCGGCTCTGGGAGCCGCCTCCGGAAATCCGCAGCTGCCGGATGGGCGTTTTGGTCCGTTTTTCAATTCGCTCCTTTCCTTCTCGCAGGGCATAGGCCAGGCCTTCCAGGATGGCCCGGTACACGTGGCCGCGGGAATGGATGTCGCCGAACCCGATAATGCTGCCCTTGGCTTCGGGGCCGGGCATTTTGATGCCGGGAGTCCAGTAGGGCTGGAGCATCAGTCCCATGCATCCGGGGGCAATGTCGTCAATCAGGCTGTCAAACAGCGCCTCTGCATCCACGCCCAGGTCTTGGGCCTTTTGCTGTTCTTTGTGCCCAAATTCTTTTTTAAACCAGCTTACCATCCAGTAGCCGCGGAAAATCTGTACTTCAAGGGAATGATGGCCCGGAATGGCAGACGGGTAGGGCGGGATCAGGGATATGGGCTCCACATAGCGATTATGCGTCACATTGATGGTGGCCGTGGTGCCGTAGCTGATGCATCCGGTTTGCGCATCCATGCTGCCCGACCCGATAACCTCGCAGGCTTTGTCCGCGGCCGCGGCAACAACCGGCAGCCCCTCGGGAATTCCGGTATGCCGGGCGGCTGTGGCGCTTACCAATCCAAGGCGGCCGCCCGGGTGGATCAGCCGGGGCAGCATGTCCGGGTCAACGGGCAGGGCCCGCCATTTCCAGTCTGAATTTCCGGCCCAGGCAAGGCGCTTGTAGTCAAACGGCAGATATGCCACCTGGCAGCCCACGGAATCGGAAAACTCGCCGGTGAGCCGGTAGGTAAGATACCCTGACAAAAGCAGATATTTGTGGGTTTTTCCCCAGATTTCCGGCTGATGAGTTTGCAGCCAGTTGGCCTCGGCCTCCTGCTGAAAATAGGCCACAGTCCTGGATAGGCCTGCAACCTTGAAAAGCAGGCCCCAGAGTCCGCCCACGGGCGGGCAGTTCATTGCCTTGCGCTGATCCAGCCACAGGATTGCCGGCCGCAGGGGGCGGCCGTTTTTATTCACGTTGATTACGGTCCCCCGCTGTGTGGTGAGCGAGACACCGGCAAGACGTTTTCGCTCGATTTTTTTTTCGCTCCATAACCCCTGGCAGGCCCGGCCGAGCAACTCCCAGTACATTTCCGGGTCCTGTTCGGCCCAGCCCGGTTTTTCGGAAAAATAGGGGGTGAACGGGATCTTGACAATGGCCTGCATCCGGCCGGAGAGGTCAAATACCATGGCCTTTAAGCTCTGGGTGCCGTTGTCAATGGTGAGCAAAAGATCCTTGGTGGTCATGGCCGCCTCCGTGGGGGGATCACGATCATGTGGTATTTTTCCTTGACGCGGATCCGATTTTTGCCTATAGCATAAAAAACAGCTGATTTTTTCCGACCGGCTGACCGGTCCGTTCTGAATTTCAGACAATAGCTTATCATGGACATATTCGACAATCATAATTTCGTTTGGTCCTTTTTTTGGCGCTGGTGGTCCAAGGCCGAACAGGCGGGGTATGCCCTTCGGCCGGTGCCGCTGTAAAGCCGCCGGCAAAAGTTGACACACAGATAAACCGTGGGGCCCCGTCGGGCTTCACGGTTTTTTTGTTTTGCGGAAAAAGTTTTTATCAGTGATCTGAGACAGGAGGAAAAACCATGCTGATCGTCATGCGGCAGGATGCCACACAGGAGCAGATTGATGCGGTCATTGGCATTATCGGGGAAAAAGGATGTCAGGCCCGGCCCATTCCCGGCGGAGAAAGGGTTTCCATAGGGGTTTTATACAACAAAGGCCCTTTGGATCCAGCCAATTTTCAGGCCCTGGCCGGGGTCAAGGAGGCCATTGCCGTAACCCGCCCATACAAACTGGTCAGCCGGGAGGTAAAGCCCCATGATACAATTGTCCGGGTGGGCAATACAGAAATCGGCGGCAGCCGCTTTTCCATTATCGGCGGACCGTGCGCGGTGGAAAGCGAATCACTGGCCATGGCAACGGCCGAACACGTAAAAAAGGCCGGGGCCGACATTTTCCGAGGCGGTGCGTTTAAGCCCCGCACGTCGCCTTACGCTTTCCAGGGCCTGGGCGAAGAGGGGCTGAAAATTCTGGCAAAGGTACGTGAAACCTTTGACATGCCCGTGGTCACGGAGGTTTTGGACCTGGCGCATTTTGACATGGTGGAGCAATATGCCGATATCGTCCAGATCGGAACCCGAAACATGCAGAATTTCAGCCTTCTGCGCCGGGCCGGGGAGTCAAAAAAATCGGTGATGTTAAAGCGCGGCATGTCGGCCACCGTGGATGAATGGCTCATGGCTGCGGAATATATCATGTCCGAGGGCAACGAAAACATCATTTTATGTGAGCGCGGGGTGCGCACCTTTGTGCGCCACAGCCGAAACACCCTTGATTTTTCCGCCATTCCCGTGGTCCGGCGGGAAAGTCACCTGCCGGTGATCATCGACCCGAGCCATGCCTCCGGATATCGGGACCAGGTTCTGCCCCTGGCCAGAGCCGCCGCGGCCGTGGGCTCCCACGGGCTCATGGTGGAGGTCCATGATATGCCCGATTTTGCCCAGTGCGACGGGGGTCAGTCGCTGTACCCGGACCAGTTTGCGCTTATGTGCCGTCAGGCCAGGGCGATTTGCGATATTTTTGCTTCCTCATAAACGCAATTGGTTTATTTGAAAAGAGGTGGTAATGAAGCATCTTGAAATTGCCGGCCAAACCGGGGTTTCACAAATCCTGGTGGGCGAGCGCCTGGAAAATGCAGGCGCCCATTTGCCGGAAAACACGCGTGTGATTGTGATTACCGATGAAACCGTTAACCGGCTTTACAGTCAGAAAATGCCGGATGCAGAGCGCATTGTTATTGGCTGCGGCGAGCCGTCCAAGACCCTGGATACGGCCGCGTTTATTTACAGGCGCTTAATTGATCTGGAAGCCGACCGCAGCGTGTTTCTGTTCGGTGTGGGAGGGGGTATTGTGTGTGACATTACCGGTTTTGTGGCTGCCACCTATCTGCGGGGCGTGCGGTTTGCCAGTGCAGCCACAACCCTTCTGGCCCAGGTGGATGCCAGCGTGGGCGGCAAGACCGGGGTCAACCTGGACGGCTACAAAAACATGGTGGGGGTCTTTTATCAGCCCGGGTTTGTGATATGCGACCCGCACCTTTTGAAAACACTGCCCGGCCATGAGGTGGTTTCCGGGTTTGCCGAAATTATCAAGCATGCCGCCATAGCCGATGCCGGCTATTTCGGCCGGCTGGAAACCCGGGCCGAAGAGGCCATGGCCCTGATACCGGAGGTCATCGAGCAGATTGTTTATGACTCCGTTGTGATCAAATCCGACATTGTCAACCGGGACGAACGGGAAAAAGGTGAGCGTCGGAAACTCAACTTTGGCCACACTTTGGGCCACGCCATTGAAAAAACCATTGGATGCAGCCACGGTCAGGCCGTGAGCGCGGGCATGGTTGCCGCAGCCCGGTTGTCTGTGAAAAAAGGGCTGCTGTGCGAATCCGACATGCAGCGCCTTTCTGGTTTGCTGGCGTGCTTTGGTCTTCCGGTTTCCCTGCCTGCGGATCCGGCCGCGGTTTACGACGCCCTGGCCCGGGACAAAAAGCGGGAGGCGGATTTTATCTGGTTTGTTCTGCTTTCGGCCATTGGGGATTGTATGGTTTCACCTGTTGCCCTGACGGAGCTGCAAGCCGTGCTGGACCTGTAACAGGTTTTTATCTGACCTCAAATCTGGGGCTCTGGATGCGCTGGTTTTTGCATTCCGGACAACGGCCCGGCCGGGTGACCCGTTTGCGGCTGCCGAACACAAATCCGCAGGCCAGGCAGCGGGCGGGCTGAATGTGAAGTTTTTTGCCTTGGGAGGCAACGCTTTTGCCCACATGGGGCAGGTGGGCATAGACTTCTTTTTCGCTGATGCCCAGTTCCTGGGAAAGATCTCTGGCATCACAGAGCCCCTGCTCCAGAATCGCGATGATCTGCTGTCGAATGGTTGTCATGATCCTAAGGGTAAAGGCCAAAGGGCAAAGGTGCAAGAAAGAAAATCTGACAGAAACAAAACCGTTTGCCTGGATTAAGGCTTCCCGATGCGGCCGGCTGCTGAGAGTTTGCGATTTTATGCTTTTCAGGGGCAGGCCGGATGTATTATGAATAAAAAAACCGAAAGTCGGGACAGGGGGACCATGACGTTGATTTCCAGGCTTTTCAGCGAGTGCCGATCCATTAAAAGCCGATTTCTGGACTTTCCTCCCAAAAAGGTGCTGGTGCTCGAAGGCGGGGGCATGCGCGGTATTTTTCTGGTTGGCGTGCTTCAGGCCTTTTTGGAACGGGGGTATTATCCGTGGCGTGCCATCATCGGAACTTCTGCAGGCGCCCTGATCGGGGCGGCATATGCCGCCCGGCAAATTCATTTGGCCCGGGACGCGTTTTTCTCTGAACTGCTGACCGGCCGGTTTATCCGGATGAGCAATATTTTCAGACCGGAAAAGCACGTTTTGAACCTGGACTGGCTGCTGGATCAGTTCATTGCCGGACCAGAACCGCTTCATGTAAGGCGGCTGCGCAGCACGGGATGTCCCCTTTGGATCGCCGTTACCCGGTTTTATGAAGACGCACCCCCGGAACCCGTGTATCTGGAAAGCAAAATTCATGATATCCCGGATGCATTAAAGGCTTCGTCGGCCATTCCGTTTTTGTACCGCAATTTTGTCTCCTACGGCGGAGATCAGTTAATGGACGGAAGTGTCTGCAATCCCCTGCCGTACAAAAAAGCGCTGGAACTGGGCTTTGCGGAAAAAGACATCCTCGTGGTGGCCACCCGGCCCCGGGGATATCGAAAGGAGCGGGAATCCTTTTGGGTCAAGATGTTATATGAATCCTATTACAAAAAGGATCGCTACCAGCACTTGATTGCCGCCCTGGATCGACATTGGGGGACATACAATCAACTCCTGGATGACCTGGAGACCCAACACCGCATTGATGTGATTTATCCGCCGTCTGATTTCCGGGTCCATCGCCTGACCCGAAGCGAGGAAAAGATCCTGGAGGGTTTTGAGCAAGGGGTCACGGCAGCCGGAAAATTTTTACACCACCGCCGCGGACCGGATTTTCCGGAGCCTGCGGCATAAACTGGCGTTGATTGGAAAGGAAAGACAAGCAATGGGTTTGTTTCGCATATTTTCCGGAAAATCCCCGGAGGGACATGAAGAAAAAGGCGATGAATGCCTTCAAAACGCCGCCTATGGGCAAGCCCGGATTGAATTTGAAAAGGCATTGAATAAAATCAAAACCCGGCATCCGGAAAAAACCCACCTGCTTGACCGGATTGCGCAAAAGCATCAAGCGGCCAGCGAGGCACTGGCGCAAAACCATGTGGAAAACGCCCGGGCCCTGGCCGAAGCCGGGGATACCAGGGAAGCTGCTGAATTCTATGAACTGGCCATGGGCCTGACGGAAAATGCCGGAATCCGGAAACAGATCCAGCAGGACTTATCCGGCCTTGTCCGGGGAGGAAAAGAAATGCGCCGGTATGCTGAACCGCAACATTCCGATTCAGCGGCAGAGTCGGAGTTATCCGACGGGACCGGGCAATTTGATACAGATGAGGCGGAAATGTTTGCCGTGCTCTGCCACGCGCTACCCGAAGAGATGGCAGAAGAATACCGCTCCTATGGGGATGCCTTTGTCCGGGGGTATACCGCATTGAATCAGGGCGAATTTTCCACGGCTGTCACCGAGCTTTCCGAGGCCATGGCGCAAAACCCGGAAAAGCCCCTGATTGTTTTGGAACTGGCCACGGCCTGTCTGCATGCTGAAGACCACAACAGGGCGCGGCAGTTGCTGGAAACCTGCCTGGAACAAAATCCTGCGGAAATCCAGGCCTATCAGCTGCTCTGCGAATTGTTCTGGGAAAACGGGCAGTATTCCGAAGCCTGGAAACTGCTGGCCGCGGCACCCGAAGAGATTCAGGAAATCCGGGACATGCAGATGCTGATGGGAGAAACCTTTTTTCAGGCCGGAGACCTGGAAAAAGCCATGGGCATGTTTCAGGCCTGTGCCGATGCCCACGGCGAAGACGAAATCGTGTCCCGGGCTCTGGCCAAGACCCTGGAGGCCTCCGGGCACGTGACAGAGGCCCGGGATACATATGCCCGGATCATGAACCAGTGTGTGTCCTGTCAACAGCGCATTGACCCCTTTATCAAACGCCGGTTTGCCGAACTTTCCTTTCAAAGCGGCGAGACCTCAACCAAGCTGCTGGATTTGTTTTTCTCCCTGGTTCAGGAGGATCCGGAGAACCGGGGCGGGTATTATCAGCGCATCGGCCGGTTGTATGAAAAACAGGGCGAGTCGGATCAGGCGGCGCGCTATTTGGAACTCGCCGGCCGAATGAGGCAGCAGGCGTGAACGCTTCAGGCGGTTGTGCCGGCAGGACCGGTTTTTTTCGGGATTTGTTGATTGAAAACCGCATTTGCCGGAACATTGAATTTGACCACCTGCTGTTTTTTGCCGGCATGCGCTTTGGCAGTCGGAAAAGCTGGTGGGGCCACGGCAGGCCCCGGCCTCAGTCCCATGAAGGGCTGGATCTTTGTTTTTTTGTCGACAGGTCCGGCCGGTATTTCCGGCTGGATGAAACCGTCTGTGTGCCTGCGGCATTTGACAGCCAAGTGGTCGCCATGATCCCCGATTTTCTCGGGACAACTGTGATCGCAGCCCATGAGGTGGACAACCCTACTGGCAGGTGCCTTGTGTTGTACGCCCACATCACGCCGGAAAAAGGTCTGCATACCGGGCAGCGCCTGGAAGCAGGCCGGTGTTTTGCCCGTATTTCCGGTGAAAACAAAAAACGCTGGCTGCCGCCGCATCTGCATCTGAGCATGGCCGCGGAGGAAAATCTGCCGCCTTTGCAAAGACTGGACTGGCCGATGGTAAACCGCCTGGACCGGAATTTGTTCATGAACCCGGAACAGATCCTGGATTCGGATTTTCAGGTAATGGAATTTATTGTCCGAACAGATCTTTATGAGGCTTTTGTTCCGGTTTCTTCCGGGGGCGGACATTCGGGAGGGCCGGGTGCCGGAAAAACGGGCCTCTGCCATGAAACGCCTTGAATTTGCCGAAAAGCTCTGCTATTTGTTCTAGATTTCAACCTATACGTTCCGATTTCCTGGTGCTGGAAATCGTTTTTTGAAACAACCTGTAAGGAGGATCCATGATCAGAGCCGCTGTTGTCGGGGCCACCGGCTATGCCGGTGCAGAACTGGTGCGGATTCTTGCCGGGCACCCGGAAGCGGTGATCACGGCTTTAACCTCGCGGCAGTATGCGGACGTGGCCTTTGACAGCATATACCCGGCCATGGCGGGAATCATCACCCAGAAGTGTGAGACCTTTGATGCCGATTCGGTCTGCCGGCGTGCCGACGTTGTGTTTACGGCCCTTCCTCATAAACTTCCCATGGAAATCATTCCGGAAATCATTGAAAAAGGCTGCCGGGTGGTGGATCTGTCCGCGGATTTCCGGTTCCGGGATCCGGCCCTGTATGCGGCTGCATACCAGAGCCACGAATCAAAACAGCTGCTTGCCGAGTCCGTTTACGGGCTTTGCGAGATCTTTGCAGACGATATTGCCGGTGCGCGGCTGGTGGGCAATCCGGGCTGCTATCCAACCAGTGTGCTGCTGCCTCTGGTGCCTTTGGTGGAGGCCGGGCTCATTGACAGCGGAACCATTATTGCCGATTCCAAGTCCGGGGTCAGCGGTGCGGGCCGCAACCCTTCTGTCACCAGCCTCTACAGCGAGGTCAGCCAGTCTTTCAAGGCATACAAGGTGGCTTCTCACCGCCACGAACCGGAAATGGAAGAAAAGCTCACCCTGGCGGGGCAAAAACCTGTGAACATCACCTTTGTACCCCATCTGGTGCCCATGATCCGCGGCATGGAGACAACCATATATGCGAGCCTGGCCAGTGGCATAAATGAACCGGATATCCGGCAGTGTCTGGAGCAGTATTACCAGGACCGCAGGTTTGTGCGGATCACAAAGCAGGGCCGGCCGCCGGATACCCGGGACGTGCGCGGCACCAATTACTGCGATATCGGTTTTGTGGTGGATGATCAAAACCGCCGGCTGATTCTGATGTCGGCCATTGACAATCTGGTCAAGGGAGCGGCCGGCCAGGCTGTGCAGAACATGAACCTCATGTGGGGACTGTCTGAAACCACCGGCCTGACAGCAGCCCCGTATCCGGTTTGATTGGCCGTGATGACACAAAAATATGCCCCGAATGTGTAACCCCAAACAAAGGAGTTGGAAAAATGACGGCAAAACTGATTAAAGGAACTGAAATCCGGGAGCAGATCCTCGAGGAGATCGCAGAGGAAGTCAAACAGATCAAGGAGAAGCACAACAAGGTGCCCGGTCTGGTTACCATCCTGGTAGGCGAAAACCCCGCCTCGGTGTCTTATGTGACCCTAAAGATCAAAACCGCGGATCGTCTGGGTTACAAGGAAATTCAGGACAACCAGCCCGAAGACATTTCCGAGGCGGACCTGCTGGCCCTGATTGACAAATACAACAAGGATGATGAAATTCACGGCATTCTGGTGCAGCTGCCCCTGCCCAAGCACATCAACGAGAAAAAGATCCTCAATGCCATTGACCCGGACAAGGATGTGGACGGATTTCATCCGGTCAACGTGGGCCGCCTGATGATCGGCGGATCAGAGGTGAAATACGCGCCCTGCACCCCGGCCGGCATTCAGGAGATGATCGTGCGCGGCGGTGTTGAAACCAGCGGTGCCGAGGTCGTGGTGGTGGGCCGTTCCAATATCGTTGGCAAACCCATTGCCATGATGATGTGCCAGAAAGGCGAGGGTGCCAACTCCACGGTTACCATTGTTCACACCCGCACCAAGGATCTGGCCGCCCATTGCAAGCGCGCCGATATCCTTATCGTTGCCGCAGGCGTGCCCGGGCTGGTCAAGCCGGAATGGATCAAACCGGGTGCGTGTGTCATTGACGTGGGCGTTAACCGCGTGGGCGAAAAGGTCAGCGAGAAAACCGGTAAAACCATTGCCATCCTTCGCGGGGACGTGGATTTTGATGCAGCCAAGGAAATCGCCGGCTCCATTACCCCGGTGCCCGGCGGCGTGGGTCCCATGACCATTACCATGCTCATGAAAAACACTCTCAATTCCCTGAAATATCAGCTGGGGCTGAAATAGTCTGTTATCCGGGTTCCAAAACCAGGGCCCGCTTCCCCGTGAAGCGGGCCTTTTGCCTTCAAACCCGACACCTTGACGGCACCCCGGTCAGTCCATATATTATAGCGGACGTCAGCCCAAAACTTTGGACTTTGATGGTTTCGTAAAAAGTCAGTTTTTAGATGGCGCCGTGAAAAGTTCAAGATTAAGGCTTGCGGGATTGTCGAAGCATGCAGCGTACTTATCCGTACGTGAAATTCTGAGGAATCGCGCGTAACGCAGATATTGAACTTTTACGGTGTCATCAACTTTGAACCTTGAACCTTGAACAGGACTTCCATGGCAGCACTTGCCGCAGGCAATTTTTTAACCAAATTATTCGGCAGCAAAAACGAGCGGGTCCTAAAAAGGCTCTACCCGGTGGTGGATGCGGTCAACACCCTTGAACCCAAATACTCGGCCATGAGCGACGCGGATCTGGCCGCCCAGACCCCTTTGCTCAAATCCCGGTACCAGCAGGGAGAGTCCCTTGAGGACCTGCTGCCCGACGCCTTTGCCGTGGTTCGCGAAGCCTCATGGCGCACCCTGGAAATGCGCCATTTTGACATGCAGATCCTGGGTGGCATTGTCCTGCACCAGGGCAATATCGCGGAGATGAAAACCGGTGAGGGAAAAACCCTGGTGGCCACCCTGGCCATTTATTTAAACGCCCTGACCGGGAAAGGCGCCCACGTGGTGACGGTCAACGATTACCTGGCCCGGCGCGATGCCGAGTGGATGGGGAAGATTTACCGCTTTCTGGGCATGAGCGTGGGCAATATTGTCCACGGAATGAACGACCAGGAGCGCAAGGAGGGCTACGCCTGCGATATCACTTACGGCACCAACAACGAGTTCGGTTTTGATTATCTGCGCGACAACATGAAGTTTGACAAGGAATCGCTGGTGCAGCGGGAGCTGCACTTTGCCATTGTCGACGAGGTCGACAGCATCCTTATCGATGAGGCACGCACCCCTTTGATCATTTCCGGGCCTGCGGAGAAATCCACGCATCTGTATTACCAGGTCAACAGCATCGTTCCCCACTTAAAGCCCGAAGAACACTACACGGTGGATGAGAAGGCCAAATCCGTGACCCTGACCGAGGCGGGTGTGGCCATGGCCGAGCAGCAGCTCCAGGTGGAAAATCTCTATGATCCCAAAAACATTGAACTGCTGCACCATGTCAACCAGGCATTAAAGGCCCATGCCCTGTTTACCCGTGATGTGGACTACATCATCAAGGACAACCAGGTCATCATTGTTGATGAATTCACCGGCCGGCTCATGCCGGGCAGAAGATATAGTGAAGGGCTGCACCAGGCGCTGGAGGCCAAGGAAAACGTCAAAATCGAAAACGAGAACCAGACCCTGGCCACCATCACCTTTCAGAATTTTTTCCGCATGTATGATAAGCTTTCGGGCATGACCGGCACGGCCGATACCGAGGCCGCGGAATTCAAGAAGATCTACGATCTCGACGTGGTCATCATTCCCACCAATGAGCCCATGATCCGGGAGGATTATCCGGATGCGATATACATGACCAAAAAGGAAAAATACGATGCCGCCATCGAGGAGATCATCGAGTTAAACCGCGTGGGCCGTCCGGTACTGGTGGGAACGGTTTCCATCGATGTCTCGGAGTATTTAAGCGATTTGCTCAAAAAACGGGGTGTTGCCCACAATGTGTTAAACGCCAAAAACCACGAGGCCGAAGCCGAGATCATCGCCAATGCCGGCCAAAAGGGAGTGGTGACCATTTCCACCAACATGGCCGGCCGGGGAACCGACATCGTGCTCGGCGACGGGGTTGTGGAACTCGGGGGCCTCCACATCCTGGGAACGGAGCGCCATGAGAGCCGGCGGATCGACAACCAGCTTCGGGGCCGTTCCGGGCGGCAGGGCGATCCCGGTTCTTCACGATTCTATCTATCCCTGGAAGATGATCTGCTGCGGATCTTTGGCGGCGAGCGGATTTCCGGGATCATGAACCGCATGGGCATGAACGAGGGCGAGCCCATCGAGCACAAGATGATCTCCCGGGCTATTGAAAACGCCCAGCGCAAGGTCGAGGCCCACAATTTCGATATCCGCAAGCAGCTGCTGGATTTCGACGATGTAATGAACCAGCAGCGGGAGGTGATTTACCGCCAGCGCCAGCAGGCATTGAGCGACGACAGCCTCCGGCCGGTAATCCTGGAGATGATTGAAGAAAAGGCCGAACAGATTGCCTGGACCTATGCCGAGGAAAAAACCCCGCCCGCGGACTGGGATTTAAAGACCCTCTCCGATGCCGTGTTCCGGCAGTTTAATTTTAAAATCGATTTGAGCGCCGGACGCCTCGAAGGCCTGGACGCTGACGTTCTTGCCCGCCGGATTGCCGATGAAGCCAAAGCGGCCTATCAGGAAAAGGAAAAAATGCTGCCTGAGGAAGAATTCCGCCATCTGGAGCGCATTGTGATGCTCCAGACCGTGGATAGCCTCTGGAAGGATCACCTGCTGTCCATGGATCATCTCAAGGAGGGCATCGGGCTGCGCAGCTACGCCCAGCAGGATCCCCTGATGGTTTACAAGCGCGAAGCCTTTGCCATGTTCCAGGAGATGATCGACAGGATCAAGGAGGAAACCCTCAAAATACTGTTCCGGATTCAGATTGCTCCCTCTGCCGAAGTCGATGACCTTGTTCAGCCCGAAGAGCAGGAAATGTCATTTTCCCACGGCAGCGGCGAGGCTGCGGCCAAAAAGCCCCATAAACGCCAGGCGGCCAAGGTGGGCCGAAATGATCCCTGCCCCTGCGGCAGCGGGAAAAAGTACAAGAAGTGCTGCGGCAAATAGGCCTCTTCCCTGTTTCCTTTCATTCTGTCCTGTTGGTGATCCTTTCTGCAGGCCGCATTTGATGAATTTGGGTTGAATTTTGGATGCCAATGATTTTATAATTTTCATTACCCGGGCTGACAGTCCGGGTATCGGTGTTTATATTGAATTAAAATCCCGAAAATTTGCGCGAAATTATTTTTTCAGGCAAGAGGGGTGTTTTCGGTGAAGCGGAGGAAATATGCAGGAAAACAGGCCGGGAACCGAAGAAAAAGTAATTTCAAAGACCCGGAAATCACTTCAGGAGCCGCCCATGTACCGGGTGCTGCTCCACAACGATGATTATACCACCATGGATTTTGTGGTGGAGCTGTTGATGAACGTATTTCAGAAATCTTTCGAGGAAGCCACCCGTATCATGCTGCGGATTCACAGATCCGGAGCAGGGGTGTGCGGCGTATATACTTATGAAGTGGCGGAAACAAAGATTGAAACGGTCCATCAACTGGCTACTGAAAGAGGGTTTCCGCTGAAAAGCTCTATGGAAAAGGTGTAGCCTATGATCAGCAAGGGACTGAGCATCGTATTGAGCCAGGCCGTCAAAGAGGCCCGGAAAAGACGGCATGAGTATGTGTGTGTGGAACATATGCTCCATGCAATACTTCAAGACAGCGTTGGCAGCGAGATTATCGAATCCTGCGGCGGCAATGTGGAAACCATCCAGCAGGAGCTGGAGCGGTTTTTTGACGAAAAACTGGAAAAAGTGCCCAATGACCATGAATATATCCTCCAGCAGACCATCCGCTTTCAGCGGGTGATCCAGCGGGCGGTAAATCACGCCCGGTCCGCGGAGAAGGAATCCGTGTACGTGGGCGACATTCTGGCCTCCATTTTGGAGGAGCGTAAATCGCATGCGGCTTATTTTATGGCCGCCCAGGGCATTACCCGGCTGGATGTGCTAAACGTGATTTCCCACGGTACATCCAATGAAATGTTTAAGGAAAGCTCGGATACCGGCATTACCACGGGAAAAAAGCAGAAGAAAAAGGAAGCCGACCCCCTGGAAGTTTATGCTGTGGATCTTGTGGAACAGGCCTTGTGCGGCCGGCTCGATCCATTGATCGGCCGGCAGGTGGAAATGGATCGCACCGTGCAGGTGCTGTGCCGCAGGCGAAAAAACAATCCCGTGTTTGTGGGCGAACCCGGTGTGGGCAAAACCGCCATGGCCGAGGGCCTGGCCCAGCGCATTGCCGAAGGACAGATTCCGGATCTGCTCGAGGGCGCACGCATTTATGCCCTGGACCTGGGGGCGCTGCTGGCGGGCACGAAATACCGGGGTGATTTTGAGCAGCGGCTTAAATCCGTGATCAATGAGCTGCAAAAGCGGGAAAACGCCATTTTGTTCATTGACGAGATCCACACCATTGTGGGGGCCGGTGCCACCAGCAGCGGGTCCATGGATGCCTCCAATATCTTAAAGCCCGCACTGGCAAGCGGGGAGATGCGCTGCATTGGTTCGACCACCTATGAGGAGTTTAAGAATTTCTTTGAAAAGGACCGGGCTTTTTCCCGCAGGTTTGAAAAAATTGAGATTTCCGAGCCCTCCGTGGATGACACGGTTAAGATCTTAAAGGGACTGAAATCCTATTACGAGCAGCATCACTGTATCGGATACACGGATGCCGCTTTAAAGGCTGCTGCCGAGTTGTCGGCCAAGTACATCAATGAGCGCTATCTGCCGGACAAGGCCATTGATGTCATGGATGAGGCCGGGGTGCTGCTGCGGCTCACCGGTTCGGGCAGAAGAAAGCGGGTTCAGCCCACGGACATGGAAAAGGTGGTGGCCAAGATTTCCCGGGTGCCGGCCAACCGGGTAACGTCCACGGACAGGACCAATCTGGCCAGTCTCGAGACCCGGCTGGAGGAAAAGATTTTCGGCCAGCACAGCGCCATTGCCTCCCTGGTGACAGCCATCAAGCGGTCCCGGGCCGGGCTGGCCGCGCCTGAACGGCCTATTGGTTCGTTTTTGTTCACCGGTCCCACGGGTGTGGGCAAAACCGAGGTGGCCCGGCAGATGGCGGCCAACCTCGGGGTAAAGTTTCTGCGGTTTGACATGAGCGAGTACATGGAAAAGCACGCCGTGGCGCGCCTCATCGGAGCACCCCCGGGCTATATCGGTTTTGAACAGGGCGGGCTGCTCACAGAGCAGATCCGGAAAAATCCCTATGCCGTCCTGCTGCTCGATGAAATCGAAAAAGCCCACATCGACATGTACAACATCCTGCTCCAGGTTATGGATCACGCCGCGTTGACCGACAACAACGGCAAGGTGGCCGATTTCCGGAACGTGATTCTGATTATGACATCCAATGCCGGAGCCAGGGAAATGGCGGCCAACACCATCGGGTTTGGCGGCAGGCAGTTAGAGGATTTCGGCCAAAAGGGCAAAAAAGCCATTGAGAACTTTTTCAGCCCGGAGTTCCGCAACAGGCTCGATGATACCATCAATTTCCAGCCCCTGACCCAGGAAATCATGGAACAGGTGGTGGACAAGTTCATGGATGAGCTGGCCCCGCAGCTTGCGGTGAAAAAGGTCTCTGTGCGGCTTTCTGCCAATGCCCGCAAATGGCTGGCCCAAAAGGGCCATGATCCGCATTTTGGCGCCCGGCCCCTGGACCGGCTGATCCAGAAGGAAATCAAGGACGTGCTCACCGATGAAATTCTTTTCGGCCGGCTTACAAAGGGCGGCGAGGTCTTTATAAAGGTCAAAGACGACCGGCTGCTGTTTGCCTTTAGCTAGAAGACCATGCCAATTTTTCGCCTGTCCGAGAAAATGTCGTTTCCGCCGCCGCATTTTGCGGCGGCCAACGGCCTGCTGGCCATTGGTGGGGACCTGAGCCGGGAAAGGCTGCTGCTGGCCTATGAAAAAGGTATTTTTCCCTGGTATTCGCCTTATGACCCGATTCTGTGGTGGTGTCCGGACCCGCGTCTGGTTCTGTATCCCGGGCAGGTGCATGTACCCGACCGCCTGCGCCGGAGAATCAAAAGCGGCTGCTTCCGGGTCACAAGCGATACCGCTTTTGACCGGGTAATCCGGCAGTGCGCCCGGGTGCGCCTGGAAAACAACGAGGAGACCTGGCTGGTTGATGACATGATCGAGGCCTACTGCCGGCTTCATGAAGATGGCTACGCCCACAGCGTGGAAATCTGGCAAAACGGCCAACTGGTTGGCGGGCTTTACGGGGTCTGTCTCGGCGGCTGCTTTTTCGGCGAATCCATGTTCACCCGGGCCAGGGACGCCTCAAAGGTGGCCTTGGTGGCCCTTTGCCGGCACATGGAGAAAAATCAATTTGACATGATCGACTGTCAGGTGGCAACAGCCCACCTGGTATGGATGGGGGCCCGGGAAGTGCCCAGGAAGGTGTTTTTGCGGCAGCTGCAAACTTCCCTGAAAAAACCGACCCCCAGGGACAAATGGGTGGTTTCGCTTCCGGATTTCTCCGGATCCGGAAACGGTCGGTATTGATCCCCCCGGGGCCTCCGGATATGTCAAAAACGGCCCTTTGATGGCCATTAAAGGAGGTTTGCATGAATCACGGGCCTGAACGCAAGTTTTACCTGAAACATTTCAAGTCGATCAGCCTGGCCATTGCCACTTACGAGGATTTCACCCAGCTGGTCAACCACCTTGCTGAAGGCTTGTGCCGGACTTTTGGAGTAAAAGGCGCCAGTATCATGATTCTCGACGAAATTGAACAGGAGCTGTTCCGGGTCAGCAGCCACGGCATCAGCGAGGCTTACGTGGAAAAGGGCCCTGTTTTTGCGGATCCGAAAAAATGCGCCTTTTACACCGGCAATGTGGAGGTGGTGGAGGATTTTCAGTGTGACGAACGGGTACAGTATCCCGAGGCGGCAGCCAGGGAAGGCATTGTTTCCATGATGTCGATTCCCATCAAGTACCACAATATCAACACCGGTCTTATCCGGATCTACCACAGTGACCGGCTCTGCATGCATGATGAGGATGTGGATTCGCTGAAAGTCATGGCCTGTCAGCTCGGAGTGGTCATTGAGGCCAACGGCCTGAGAAATTTTGTGGAACAGATCAAAATGGCCATTGACAATCTGCCGCCCAGAATCCGCGGGAGTTCCTGATGGCGGTGTTGACGCCGGACTTCGGGGATTTTTCCCGTATTGACTGCGGCGACGAAATCGTCCTTGGGCAACGGAGATACCGGATTACCGGATTTGAACGGGAGCGGCGCTTTGGCATCGAAGATCCCAAATTCTGGGTCAAGCGAGCCGTGGATGTGGAAACCGGGGAAAGAAAACTTTTAAAATTTGCCTTTTTTGAAAGCTTTTACACATCTCTTGCCGGCGTAAAAATCCGCTGTTTCCGCAGCCCGGAAAAGGAAAGCCGGATACTCGAGCTTGTGGACGGCCATCCGTTTTTCATGCAGGGATCATCGTTTTGGGATGAAAAGGGAAACAACATCCGGGTACTGGACATCGTGCGGGGCACCAATCTCTTTGTCAAGCTCGGAAACCTTGTCATGGATCACCGCACTTATTTTGAAACCCGACTGCCGGCAATTTTACAGACGCTCATTGAATCATTTGAGGCCATAAGAAAATTGCACATCAATGGATTGCGGCACGGAGATATCCGCAACGACCATCTCATCGTGGAACAGGAAACCGAAAAATACGTGTGGATTGATTTTGACTATGATTATGATGCGCCGGAAAATCCGTTCAGCCTGGATCTGATCGGCATGGGAAACATTTTGCTTTATGCCATGGGCAAAGGGTTTATTGAGCTCTACATGATTGCCACAGACCCGGACAGTTACCCGGGCTTGCTGGAGCGCATCAATGCAGATGATTTTTCCCTGCTTGACAAGTCCCGGTTCATGAATCTGAAAAAAGTCTATCCGTACGTTCCCGAGGGGTTAAATGATATTTTGATGCATTTTTCCCGGGGAACCCAGGTGTTTTATGAAAACATTGACGAATTTCTCGACGATCTGCGCAACGCGGTTGCCGGGTTCTGTCTGGCGTGATAAAAGAAAAACGGGCATACATGCATGGAGGATAAGGCATTGGGTTTTTCCATACTGGTTCCGTTAAATGATTCGGTCAGTTCCCGGGGGCTGGTGAATTTTTTGATCAATATGTCCATTTGTGCGGACTCGGAGATCACTTTTGTCCATATTTTCCGCAAGCCCAGCTCGGGCGAGGAGTTGATGGGCAAAAAATTTATGGGAGAGCTGCCGGTACGCATGCAGGAAATGCTTGAAAAGGCCCGGCAGCGCCTTGTGGAGGAAAAGGGCTTTGATCCCGGAAAAATCCGCGTAGAGCTGGTACAAGAGCCTTATCCGACGATTACCGAAGGAATCATTGATTATTATAACCAGGGGAATTTTGACATGCTGATGATCGGCAGAAAAAAAATGTCCAAACAGGAAGAGTTCGTTCTTGGCGACATCAGCATCAAATTGATCCGGGCCCTGGGCAAAACCGCGGTGCTGGTGGTGAAAACCGGCTGATGCATGTCCACTGCCCATCCCCGGGTACCGCAAAATCCGATAATTGTGTCGCAGGGAGGCGTTATGGAGTCTGATTGCCTGTTTTGCAGGATTGCAAACAAACAAATGGATACGGAATTGTTGATGGAAACCGACGATCTGGTGGTGTTCAAGGACATCAATCCGCTGGCGCCGGTGCATCTGCTGCTTGTGCCAAAACGGCATATCCGTAGCGTCAATGATTTGGAAGATACGGACGGCCCGATTCTTTCAAAGCTGATTTTCGCCGCAAAGGAAATGGCGGTCAAAACCGGTGTGAGCGCCACCGGCTACAGGCTGTTTTTCAATGTGGAAAAGGGCGGGGGACAGGAGATTTTTCATCTGCACATGCACATGATCGGGGGGTGGGAATCCTAGATGCAGGAAAATACAGGTAAAACAGCAGCAGAAAAGATATTTGACGCCCACCGGGTCGACAACCCGGCCGGGGATATGGTTGTGCTGGGTTTGGATGCGGTATTCTGCCATGAAATCACCACGCCGGTGGCTATCAACGACCTGATTGCCAGGGGAAAGGACCGGGTTTTTGACCCCTCGTGCATCATGGCGGTCATTGATCATGTGACCCCGGCCAAGGACTCCAAAACCGCCATGCAGGGAAAGATCATGCGGGATTGGGCCCGGCGCCATCATATCGAGCATTTTTTCGATATCGGCAGAAACGGTGTCTGTCACGCCCTGTTTCCGGAAAAAGGATTTGTCCGGCCAGGCTACACGATTATCATGGGCGATTCCCACACCTGCACCCACGGCGCATTCGGCGCCTTTGCCGCCGGCGTGGGCACCACCGACCTGGAAGTGGGAATCTTAAACGGAGTCTGCGCGTTTCGCTATCCCCGCTCCATTAAAATTGAAATCACCGGTGAGCTGCCAGACGGGGTGTTTGCCAAGGACGTGATTCTGCATATCATCGGCCAAATCGGGGTCAACGGGGCCACTGACTGTGTCATCGAATTTGCCGGTCCCGTGGTGGCGGCCATGAGCATGGAGGCGCGCATGACCCTGTGCAATATGGCCGTTGAAGCCGGGGCCACCTGCGGCATCTGCTATCCGGACATGACCACTGTGGAATATCTCTGGCCTTTTATCCGCACGGAGTATGACTCCCGGCAAGCTGCTCTGGAAAATTATCGCAGGTGGCAGCCGGATAAAGACGCTGTTTACCAGCAGGTGCTGCAATTTGATGTCACGGATCTGCCCCCGCAGATCACCTACGGCTACAAGCCGGACAAAGTGTGCCCGGTTTCGGAAATGCAGGGCACTGCCGTGGATCAAATCTATATCGGTTCGTGCACCAACGGCCGGATAGAGGATCTGCGGGTGGCCGCCCGGGTGCTTTCGGGACAGCGGATCAACGATTCGGTCCGCGGCATTGTGTCTCCGGCCACCCCGGAGATTTATCAAAAGGCCCTGGATGAAGGCATTATCAAAACTTTCATGGATGCCGGCTTCTGCGTGGCCAACCCCACCTGCGGGGCCTGCCTGGGCATGAGCTGCGGGGTGATCGCAGAAGGGGAGGTGTGCGCCTCCACCACCAACCGCAATTTTTACGGCCGCATGGGAAAAGGCGGCATGGTGCATTTGATGAGCCCGGCCACTGCCGCGGCCACAGCCCTTGCCGGCCATATTGCCAATTCGGATCTTTACAGGAAATAAAACTTTACCAGCGAGGCCAAGTCATATGCATACCTTCGGGGGCAAGACCCTGTTTCTGGACCGGTCGGATATCAATACAGACGAAATCATTCCTGCCAAGTATTTAACCGAAATCTCAAAGGCTGCACTGCAGCCCTACCTGCTCGAGGATCTGAACCTGGAAGGCTTTGATCCGGCAAAAGACATTGCCGGCTGCCGGGTGATCGTGACCCGTGCCAACTTCGGTTGCGGCTCCTCGCGGGAGCACGCCCCATGGGCTTTGGAGGTCAACGGTATTCACATGGTGATTGCGGAAAGTTTTGCCCGGATTTTCCGGCAGAACATGTTTAACTGCGGTATGCTGGCCATTGATGTGCCCCGGCAGACCATTGACCGGCTTTTTAGCGAGTTTGCCGGGCCGGACACGGAAATTTATGCAGACCTGGAGACAGGCGAGCTGACTGTGGAAAAACAAGGCCAGCAGACAAGGATTGCCTTTTCCGTGTCTGAATTTGACCGGGCCCTGGTGGCTGCCGGCGGATGGGTGGAGTATGCGGATGCCAGATACGGGACCGGATCATGAAACGCTTTGAAGAACTGTTTTGGCAATTGCAGCAAAAGAAGAAAACCGCAGACCCGGATTCGGGCACCGTGGCCCGTCTGGCCCAAGGCCCCCATGAGATCGGCAAGAAACTGGTGGAAGAAGCCGGCGAGGTCTGGATGGCGGCCCGGTACGAAAGCCGGCAGCAGACCGCAGCGGAAATCGCCCAGCTGCTTTATCACACCCAGGTCATGATGCTGGCCTGTGACTTGAGCCTCGAAGATGTGTATCATCATCTTTGATGGCGCCGTAAAAAGTCCAATATCTGCGTTACGCGCAATTTCTCAGAATTTCACGTACGGATAAGTACGCTGCATTCTACGAAATTGCGCAAGCCTTGATCTTGAACTTTTTACGGCGCCATCTGAAATCAGACTTTTTCCGGTGCCATCATCTTTGAAGCCTCTGAAAAACAGGCGGCACCGGATCTCTGCCGGTGCCGCCTGTTTGCGCTTTCCTGTAAAGATACGGTGTTTTAGTTGTTTTTGATTTCAATTTTTCTGGGTTTTGCCGCTTCAGCTTTTGGCAGTACCAGGGTGAGCACCCCGTCTTTTAGCTGGGCATCGATCTTCTCCTGGTCCACCAGCTCCGGCAGGGTGAACTGCCGGTAATACTGGCCGGTTTCATATTCCACCAGGATGTCGGTTTCGTCCGCGTTTTCAAACGGCTTGATTTCTCCGGTCAGTGTCAGGGTGTTTTCCCGTACGTCAATATTGATATCATCGGTGGCCACCCCCGGCATATCTGCCATAAGGGTGATGCCGTTTTCGTTTTCAAAAATATCCACTGACGGGATAAAGACCGGGCCCGGCCGGGTCTGCTCGGCGCCTGCGGCTTCCTGTTTTCCTTTCACCTGCATGTCCCTGCTTTGTGCTTCGTTTGTCATATCGCATCCTCCTTTCGGAAAAGATCGATTGATTGTTTTATCCCTTGATCTGAATCTGTTTGGGCCGGGCTTTTTCAGATTTGGGAATGGTCAGTGTCAGCACGCCATTGGTGAGCTGTGCTTCGATTTTCTCCCGGTCGATGTCGCCCGGAAGCGTCAATGCCCTGGAAAACCGGCCCGATTCGCGTTCTCTTCGGTGATACCGGGCATTGGGATCAGGCTCGATGGTACGCTGCCCGGAAATGTTGATGTTTCTGCCGGTGGCCTGGATGTCGAGAGCCTCGGCATTAACGCCGGGCAGCTCCGCGCGCAGGATATAGTTCTCCTTGGTCTCGGTGAGGTTGACCAGGGGAAATACCCCCGCCTGCGGAATCCGGTAGCCGGCATCGGCCTGGCCCAGCACCTGGTCCAGATATCTGCGCACCCGGTCCATTTCCTCGAAGGGATTTTTCCAACCAAAATCCGGAAAATCAAGAAATCTTCTGGTGATCATGGCACTTCCCTCCTTTTTTCATGCATGTTTTTTCAGACAATAAATCAGCTCCCTGCTGGATGCAGGTATTTATCCAGATATATCAGGATGTTGACCCACATCTGAAAAGTAATCACAAACTTTGCAGTGTCAAGACAGGCCGATGCATTTTTCTGCTATCAGGAAGGAAAATCACTTTACAAAACTTAACGTTTACGTTACTTTTTTAAACCAGATGTTATTTTTATGATCATTGTATTGTTGCATTCGTTTCCCCCTGTGCCCGGGTTTCGGGCGTGCAAGGCATTCCGCCACTGACATAAGGAGGTGAATCTTGGATTTCGATCTTACCACCGAACAGGAAATGATCCGCAAGGAAATCCGCAAATTTGCCGAAAAGCAGATCGGGCCGGTGGCTGCAGAGCTCGATGACCAGGAAGCTTTTTCTCCGGACCTGACCCGAAAAATGGGTGATATCGGCCTGTTTGGCATGTTTGTTTCAGAAAAATTCGGCGGGCAGGAGCTTGATTACATCTCCTATATTATTGCAGTGGAGGAAATTGCCCGGGTGGACGGCTCCCAGGCGGCCACGGTGGCCGCCGGCAATTCCCTGGGCATCGGCCCCATTCATTATTTCGGCACTCCCGAGCAAAAAGACAAATACCTTCCAAGGCTGTGCGCCGGCGAGGCCCTCTGGGGCTTCGGGCTCACCGAACCCACGGCCGGCTCAGATGCCGGCGGAACCCGGACCACTGCGGTCAAAGACGGCAATGAGTGGGTGATCAACGGATCCAAAATTTTTATTACAAACGCTGCCTGCGAAATGTCAATGGGGGTTACGGTCCAGGCCGTGACCGGCCAGCGCGATGACGGACGGCCGGAATACACTTGTTTTCTGGTGGAACACGGCACCCGGGGTTTTGTTGCCAAACCCATGCACAAAAAAATGATGTGGCGGGCCTCCAATACGGCGGAGCTGTATTTTGACGACGTGCGCGTACCAGCGCAAAACATCCTCGGTCGCCAGGGCGAGGGGTTTCACCAGATGTTAAACACCCTTGACGGCGGGCGGCTCTCCATTGCGGCCATGGGCCTTGGCGGAGCCCAGGGGGCATATGAGACGGCCCTGAAATATGCAAAGCAGCGGGTCCAGTTCGGAAAACCCATTTCCCGATTCCAGGCCATCGGGTTTAAACTGGCCGATTCCGCCATGGAAATCGAATGTGCCAGGAACCTTTTGTACAAGGCCTGCTGGCTGCGGGACAAGAAACGGCCGTTTCAGAAGGAGGCGGCCATGGCCAAGCTCTACTGCTCCGAACTCATGGGCCGGGTGGCCGATCATGCCGTGCAGATCCACGGCGGATACGGGCTGATGAAGGAATACAACGTGGAACGATTTTACAGGGATCAGAAGCTGCTGGATATCGGCGAGGGCACTTCCGAGGTCCAGCGCCTGGTGATTTCCAGAAACATCGGTTGCTGAAGTCCCCGTTGCCGGGGCCTGTGTGCGGACATAAAGACAGGAGGATCCAGTCATGGAAAATGAAAATGACCTTGTAAAAGAAGACCGGGGCCAGGTCCGGATTCTGACCCTGAATCGTCCCGACATGATGAATGCGGTTAATTTTGCCATGCTCCGGACCCTGAAGGCTGAAATCGAGGCCCTGCGTTTTGATCCCGATATCCGGGTCGTGATTATCACCGGGGCCGGGCAAAGAGCCTTCTGTGCGGGAGCGGATTTAAAGGAGCGCGCCACGCTCACAGACATTCAGGTAAAGGAATTTATCTACACCATCCGCAACCTGCTGAGCGATATTGAATCGCTGAACAAACCGGTGATTTCAGCGGTAAACGGCATCGCCCTGGGCGGGGGAACCGAGATCGCCCTGGCCAGCGATTTGCGCATTGCCTCCATGAACGCCTCCATGGGGCTGACTGAAACCCGTTTGGCCATCATTCCCGGCGGCGGCGGCACCCAGCGGCTGCCCCGGCTTGTGGGACGGGGCAAGGCAAAGGAACTGATTTTCACCGGCCGCCGGGTGGATGCCCAGGAGGCCCTGGACATCAGCCTGGTCAACAGCATCTGCGAGCCGGAACTGCTCATTGATGAGGCACTGAAAATGGCAGAAATGATTTGTGAAACCGGCCCCATTGCCATTGAACAGGCCAAGTTCGCCATTGATGCGGGCATGGAAACGGATCTGAAAACCGGTCTGGCCATTGAATCCAATGCCTACTGGATTACCATTCCCACCCAGGACCGGTTAGAGGGCCTGGCCGCATTCCGGGAAAAGCGCAAACCCGTGTACAAAGGCAAATAGGAGGCCCATCCCATGACAGAAGCCATGACTGAAAACCGGCAGCATTGGTTAAACGAGGAGGCAAAGCTTGATGAACGGGTCAATGCGGCTTTGTGGCCCGGCGGGCAGGAGGCCGTGGACCGCCTGGCCAAACAGGGCAAAAAACCAGTGCGCGAACTTATTGATCAGTTGATCGACCCGGGCACCCAATTTTTTGAGCTTTCCCGGATTGCCGGATTCGGGATGAATTACCCGGGGGTCGAGGATGTGCCCTGCGCCGGGGTGGTCACGGGCCTTGGAAAAATCTACGGCAACTGGACCATGATTTTTGCCAATGACAGCCGGGTCAAGGCCGGGACCTATTTTCCCATTACCCTGAAAAAGCACATGCGCGCCCAGGCCATTGCGGAAAAAAACGGGCTTAACTGCGTCTATATCGCTGATTCCGGCGGGGCCTTTCTGCCCATGCAGGCCGATGTATTCCCGGACGATCAGCATTTCGGCTCCATGTTTTACAACATGGCCCGGATGTCGGCCATGGGATTAAAGCAGGTGACCCTGAGCACCGGGGGCAATACCGCGGGCGGAGCCTATATCGTGTTTATGGCATGCGAGGCCGTAATGATCGACAAAATGTCCTATTCTTTTCTGGGCGGACCGCCCCTGGTAAAAATGGCCACCGGAGAGGAGATTTCCGCGGAAGACCTGGGCGGTGCGCGGGTGCACACCCATGTATCGGGCGGGGCCGATCATTTTTGCAAAAATCAGGACGAAGCCATTGAGAAAGTGCGGGAGGTTTTGTCCCTGGAGCCTTTGCAGACCTGCCATCTCCAGCGTTTTGAGGAAAGCCCGTCTTTATATCCCATGGAACGGATCTATGATATCCTGCCGGCCCTGGGCAGCCAGGCCATTGATACCCGGTCCGTGATCGAAACCATGGCCGATGATAGCCATTTTATTGAATACAAGGCCCATTACGCTCCGGGCCGGGGCGATAATATTCTTGCCGGCAAGGTCCGGATCAAGGGCTATCCCATGGGGGTGATCGCCTCCAACCGAATCGGGATCATATTCGAGGAAGCCGCCCGAAAGGCCGCGGAATGGATCGTGCGTTGTTCCCATGAAAAAATTCCCATTTTGTTTGTCCAGGGTTCGCCCGGCTACATGGTGGGATCTGATGCCGAGCACAACGGCATTGGAAAATACGGGGCCGACATGGTAAGGGCCGTGTCCTGCGCCCAGGTGCCCAGAATTCAGCTGGTCATCGGCCAGGACAACGGCGCGGCCAACTACGGCATGTGCGGAAGGGCCTACCGGCCCACGTTTTTGTTTAACACCATGCGGGGCCGGACTTCGGTGATGAGCGGCAGAAGTGCCGGCGGGGTGCTGCTCTCCATTGAAGACAGAAAACGCCAGGCCCAGGGCAAGCCCATGACAGACGAAGAGCGCGATGCATTTTATAAAAAAATGGTGGAAAAATATGACGGCGAGGCCCATCCGTTTTTCTGCGGGGCCCGGCTGTTAAACGACCGGACCCTGAAATTTACCGAAATCCGGGACTGGCTGGCCATGGCCGCAGAAGTCAGCACCCTGCAGCCCATCGGCGAGCCCGGTTTCGGCAATTTCCGCTTTTAAACATGGATGGCGCCGGAAATAGTCCAATATCTGCGTTATACGCGATTCCTCAGAATTTCACGTACAGCTAAGTACGCTGCATTCTTTGGCAATCGCGCAAGCCTTGATCTTGAACTGTTTCCGGCACCATCCAACAATTTGCTTTTTACGAGATTGTCAAACATTGATGGACTCGTAAAAGATCCTAAAACGAATAGAATCGCCAATCAATAAAAAATAACTTCTTGATTTTACTTAATAGTTAAAACTTAACACTTAACACTTAAAATTGCCTGTAAAAAAGACTTTTTACAGGCTTATCAACCTTGAACCATCACAGGGGGGATTTATGACCGAATATGATCTCTGGAAAATTTTTCCGCGCATGCCCGAAAAAGTCACCATTGGTGATATCACGGTTCGCGACGGGTTCCAGCATCTGGAAAAGTTTATCTCCACCCGGGCCAAGATTTTTTACGCGGAGGAAATGATTTTTGCCGGGTGCCGCAACATCGAGGTCACCAACCTGGGAAACCCCTACCTGCTGCCCCAGTTTTCGGACGCAGAAGAGGTGCTGGGCTATCTTCGGGGAGAGCGGTTTAAAAAGCGCTGTGCCAAGAGGGGCGTTAACCCGGATGATGTCTGCATCACGGCCGTGACCATCCGGGAACCAGCAGTGGATCGGGCCATTGCGCTAAAGCAGAAAGGTATCGGCCCGGACCGGGTGCTGATGATGGTTTCCACAGAAGAGGAGCATCATTTTGCCAACTCCGGGGTCACGCTTCCCATGTACTGGAAGGAGGCCGAGCGGTGCATCAAAAAATGCACGGATGCGGGAATCAAGATGTGCGGCACTGTGAGCACCATCTGGGGCAGCCCCATTGCCGGAGCCACTGAATTAAAGGATGCAGTGGAATTTACCAAGCGGTGGCTGGAAATCGGGGCAGCAGACATCGAGCATGCAGATCATGACGGAAGTGCTTCAGCCCCTGATGTATACCGCTATTTTTCCATGATCCTTGACGAAATACCCAACACGGATCTGCACCTCGCACATTTCCATGAAACCAAGCGTGTTGCCGCAGCCTCCATTCTGGCAACCCTGCAGGCGGGCATCACCCAGTTTGAAGCCACCCTTGGCGGCATGGGTGGCCAGCCGGCCAATTTTCTGGATGACTGCCCGGTGCCGGGAACCGGGGAGTATTATTATGATGATCCGCGCTATGTGGGATTAAACTGTCTGGAGGACATGCTGGTGCAGATCGATGAGATGGGCATTGCCCACGGATACGACGTGGACCGGGTGCTCTGGCTGGGCCGCCAGATGGAGCGGACAGCGGGTAACAGGCTCCGCAGTGAGGCGGTAATCAACGGCCGGACATTAAAGGAGGGCCACATGAAGTTTGCCCGGCCGGGCTTAAAACAGCTCAAGCAAAAGCAGGGGGAAAATCCGGACCAGCTGCTGCCCGCAGAATGGGGAGAGCAGGCCGTGCTGCCGGAAAAGCTCAGGCCCGTGTAAAATCCCACCGGCTGGACAACGGAAGGGGCCGGAAATCAAAAATACTGTTATCAAAAGGGGGGCCGAAGATGTCAAAACTGCTTTGGCAGCCATCTGAACAACGAATCCGGCAGACGCGCATGTACCGCTTCATGACTTATGTCAATGAGCGGTACAACAAGGATTTTTCCTGTTATGACCATCTCTACCAGTGGTCTGTCACCGAGATTGCCGATTTCTGGGCGGCAGTCTGGGATTTTATGGAAATCCGGGCATCTGTGCCCTATGATCAGGTCATCGATGACCTGACCAAAATGCCCGGCGCCAAATGGTTTGCCGGCGCACGGCTCAATTTTGCGCAAAATCTGCTGCGATACCGGGATGACAAAACCGCTCTGGTTTTCCAGGGTGAAGACCGGGCCCCGGAGTACTGGAGCTATGCCCGGGTCTATGAGGAAGCCGCGCGCCTGGCCGCATCCATGAAGGAATTGGGTGTGGGTCCGGGCCACCGCGTAGCCGGCTACATGCCCAACATGGCTGAAACCGTTATTGCCATGCTGGCGGCCGTGAGCCTGGGGGCCACATGGTCCTCGTGCTCACCGGATTTCGGCATCAAGGGAGTGCTCGACCGGTTCGGCCAGATTGAGCCAACTGTGCTGTTTTCCGCTGACGGCTATTTTTTCAAGGGCAAACGAATCGACACCATTTCCCGCCTGGATGAAATTGCCGGGCAAATCCCGTCGGTCAAACGATTTGTGGTTGTGCCCTATACCATGGAAAACCCTGACATTTCGGGTATCAAAAACGCCGTGATGTATCCGGATTTCCGGGCCGGCGGGCCGGCACCGGAAATGGAATTTGCTCAATTGCCGGCCGACCACCCTCTTTATATCATGTATTCATCCGGCACCACAGGTCTTCCCAAGTGCATGGTCCAGGGGGCCGCGGGAATACTGGTCAACCAGTTAAAGGAAATGGTGCTGCACACGGATGTGGGACGCGAAGACACGGTTTTTTATTTCACCACCTGCGGGTGGATGATGTGGAACTGGCTTGTCAGCGCCCTGGCCACGGGCGCCACCATTGTGCTCTATGACGGCAATCCGTTTTACCCGGGGCCGGAAGCCTTGTGGAAAATGGCGGAAGATCAGAAAATCAGCGTTTTCGGCACCAGCGCAGGATACCTGGGAGCACTGGAAAATTCCGGATTGCGGCCGGGTGACCGCTTTGATCTGAGCGGTCTGCGGGCGGTTTTGTCCACAGGCTCGCCTTTGTCTGAGGAAGGTTTTGAGTTTGTTTATGACGCCATCAAAAGTGATTTGCAGCTGGCCTCCATTTCCGGGGGCACGGATTTAAACGGCTGTTTTGCCCTGGGCAATCCCATGGGTCCGGTCTACGCAGGTGAATTGCAGTGCCGGGGCCTTGGCATGAAAGTGGAAGCCTGGGATGAACAGGGTCAGCCGGTTATCGGCCGGCAGGCGGAACTGGTGTGCACCGCACCTTTTCCGTCCATGCCCCTGTATTTCTGGAACGACCCGGACAACAAGAAATATTTGTCGGCCTATTTTGATGTCTATCCCGGGGTGTGGCGGCACGGGGACTATATTGAGATCAACGAGCGCGGCGGAGTAAGGATTTACGGCCGGTCGGATGCCACATTAAACCCCGGCGGCGTGCGTATCGGCACGGCTGAGATCTACCGCCGGGTCAATGATTTTGCCGAGGTTGAAGACAGCCTGGTGGTGGGCCAGAACTGGAAGGGGGACGTGCGGGTGGTGCTGTTTGTCAAACCGGTGCAGGGGTGTGCAGTGGATGAGGATCTGAAAGACCGGATTAAAAAAAATCTGCGGCAGAATGCTTCACCCCGCCACGTGCCGGCCAAAATTCTGGAAGTACCCGATATTCCCTATACACTGAATATGAAAAAAGTGGAGCTGGCGGTTAAAAACATCATTGAAAACAAACCCGTGAGCAACCGGGACGCGCTTTTAAACCCGGATGTGCTCGATTTTTATGCCAACATCAAGCAAGTGCACGAGGAGTAGAAAACCACCATGACACAAAACAATCAAACAGCGGCGTTTTCCTCCATTGAAGAAATGTCTGAATCCGACCTGGGCCGGTATATGGTCACCATGATGCACCGGATGGTCATGCACCACGTGCTATGGTTCTCCGAGGTCAAGCACCAGATGGGCTTTGAACAGGCCATGGAAATGCTGGATCAGGCCTTTGAAACAAGTTTTCAGATCCAGCTCAAACGCCTTTCCAAGGTTCTGGGTTTTGAGATCAGAGAAGGCCTGCCCGCCCCCTTGCTGGATCTTTCAGCAGAAAAAAAGGGCGAGCTCATTGGTGCGCTGTGCGCCAACTGGCTGGTCAATGACGGGGTCTGGTTTCAGACCGTGGAACAGACTCACGGCATGAACGAGGCCAAGCGTTGCAATGACTCCTGCTGGACCCATTTTTCTCCGGTGGAAGCCGGCCTGATCCGCCGTTTTTTGGGGCTTTCCAAAAAACCCGGGCTGGAGGGGCTCAAAAAGGCCCTGGGATTTCGCATGTATGCCAATATCAACACCCAGTCCATTATTGACGAGGGACCCAACAGTTTTGTGTTCCAGATGAATGAATGCCGGGTCCAGGTGGCCAGAAAACGCAAAAACCTGGCCGACTATCCCTGTAAATCCGCCGGGTTGGTGGAATACAGCTATTTTGCCGCAGCCGTTGATCCGCGCATCCGCACCGAGTGCATCGGATGCCCGCCTGACGAACATCCCGAAGAATGGTATTGCGCCTGGCGCTTTTCCATGGCAGAAGAATAATGATCGATGCCCCTGGGGGCAAACAAGACATTTGAACGCAAGTGGAAAACGCGGCCCATGGAAAAGAAAAAAGAAATGGTGTTTATCACCGTTATTGGCGAGGACAAAAAAGGAATTGTGGCCACGGTGGCCACCTATCTTTATCATCAAAACATCAATATCATCGATATCAACCAGCGGATCATGCCCGACGGCTGCTTTGTCATGTCCATGTTTGTTGATGTCTGCGATGCAACTGTCAACATGGAGGAACTGAGCCTGGGCCTTGAAAAAATTGGCCAGGAGCTGGCCATGTCCGTACAGGTACAGCATGAAAACATTTTCCGGATGATGCACAGGATCTGAAAAAAATGCCATTTGAAGTCGAAGAGATTTACGAAACCGCCAGCATGATCCTGCGCCAGCATTTAGACATCCGGACCACCACCCTGGGGCTGAATCTCAAGGACTGCATTGATTCCGACTTCGGGGTTTTCCGCAAAAACGTCTATGACAAAGTCTGCTCCCATGCCGAACGCCTGATTGCTGAATCTGCAAGGCTTGAGAGAAAGTACGGCATTCCGGTTGTCAATAAGCGCATTGCCGTCACCCCGGTAAGCCTGATCATGGAAACCCATTGCGAGCCGGAAAAGTTTCTTGAAATGGCCCAGACCCTGGATGCGGCCGCCCGGGACGCAGGGGTGGATTTTATCGGCGGATTCGGCGCCCTGGTACAAAAGGGACTGACCCGTGCTGACAGCATGCTCATTGATGTGCTCCCGGATGTCTTGTCTCAGACCGAAAGGGTTTGCTCCTTTTTAAACGTTGGCTCTTTTGTCTCCGGCATGAACCTGGATGCGGTCAACCGGATCGGCCCGATGCTGAAACAAACCGCAGCCAAAAGCGAAAACGCCGTTGGATGTGCCAAGTTCGTGGTATTTGTCAATGCCCCGGAGGACAACCCGTTTATGGCCGGAGCCTTTCACGGGGTGGGCGAGGCGGATGCGGCATTAAACATCGGCATCAGCGGCCCCGGGGTGGTTCGCAGCGTAGTTGAGCAAAACCGGGACTGTGACCTGACCCGGCTCTCAGAGGTGATCAAGCGCACGGTGTTTAAAATCACCCGGGCCGGGGAGTTAATCGGCCGGGAACTGGCCCGGTCACTGGATATCGGATTTGGGATCGTGGATATTTCCCTGGCTTCCACCACGGCCCGGGGCGATTCCGTGGCCGGGGTGATCGAGGCATTCGGCATTGAAAAAATCGGGACCCACGGCTCTACTCTGGCCCTGGCGCTTTTGATGAATGCGGTGAAAAAGGGCGGGGCCATGGCCAGCGGAAATGTGGGGGGGTTAAGCGGCACATTTATTCCCATCAGTGAGGACTCGGGCATGATTGATGCGGTCTGTGCCGGCGCCCTTGGTCTGGATAAGCTCGAAGCCCTGACTGCGGTCTGCTCGGTGGGCCTGGATATGTTTGCCGTACCGGGAGATACGCCCGAAGAAACCCTTTGCGCCATTATTGGCGATGAACTGGCCATCGGGGTGATCAACAACAAGACAACAGCCGTGCGGGTCATTCCGGTGCCGGGCAAAAAGGCCGGGGATCTGGTCCAATTCGGCGGCCTTCTGGGCACCGCACCGGTGATGCATGTCAACGGGTTTTCCTCAAGGGATTTTTTAAAGCGGGGCGGGCGGCTGCCCGCGTCTGTAACCAGCATGCGCAATTAAGCCCGGCATGGCAATGGAGAAAAGCAGTTGAGCAACCACCTGGCATCTTATCTGGATTTTGCCGTGGAAACCGCCTACCTGGCCGGCCGGCTGACCCTTGGATATTTTCAGGCCGGCATCCGACCCGACTTCAAGGCGGATCAGACGCCTGTGACCGTGGCCGATCAAAAGGCAGAGGAACTCATCCGTGGCCGCATTGAAAAAAAATTCCCGGATCATGCCATTTTGGGCGAGGAATTCGGGGAATCAGCCCATAAGGGGGCAAGCCATCGCTGGTATATTGATCCCATTGACGGCACAAAGGCCTTTACCCGGGGCGTGCCCCTCTACGGAGTCCTGCTGGGCCTGGAAATAGAAGGTCGGGTGGAAGCCGGCGTGGCCTATTTCCCGGCACTGGACGAGATGGTGGCCGCTGCCACCGGACTTGGCTGCCGTTTCAACGGCCGGCCGGCCAGGGTGTCTTCGGTTGGACGAATGGCCGATGCAGTGGCCACATTCACGGATCCGGGCAGCTTTGCCCAATACGGGCGCGCCGAAGCCTGGCAGAGAATTTCGCAGGCGGCATACGTGTGTGCGGGCTGGGGCGATGCCTACGGCCACTGCCTGGTGGCCACGGGCCGGGCCGAAGTGATGCTCGATGCTGTGGTCAATATCTGGGACTGTGCCCCGTTTCCGCCGATTTTAAAGGAAGCCGGCGGTTATTTCGGCGATTGGTCCGGCAATGAAATCATTTGCGCAAACGAGGCCATATCCGCAAATGCCGCTGTTTTGCCCCGGGTCCTGGAACTTATTCGCGGGTAGAGGCTTCAAATGTGGCCGCCAGCACGTCGGTGAGCCGCAGGGTGTGTTGCCGGATTTCCTCCGGGGTTCTTCCGGGATACCGGCCGTAGCTGATCATCAGGCCGTTTAGCGCCGAAAATAACGCATGGGCGGCAATTCTTGTATCCTTTTGAATACTGGCCAAAATCACCGCCTGTTCGATGCGGTCCACCATGGATCGCATGCTGTTGTTGAGATTATGGACTCCGTCCTCGGAGAGTTCACCGCCGAGGATAAAGTTGCTCATCATCTGGAAAAAGGTCATGTTTTCGTTGAGGTAATTGACATAAGTCCTGCAGAATCTTCGAAAAACATCTCCGTCCTTGTTTTCCAGGGCAGAATCCATCAGGTCGGTGATTTCCTTGGCGCTTTCCAGAAATACGTCCAGAAAGACTTCGCCAAGGCTGGTATAATGATTGTAAATGGTACCCACACTCACACCGGCGGTTTTTGCGATTTCCCGGACCGTGACATCCCGGAAAACCTTTCTGGAAAAAAGATCCCGGGCTGTATCGGCAATCAGCCGGCGGCGGGCTTCTCTTTCCTCTGTCTTGAGTTGTTCAAGGGTTCTTAACGCCACGATTCATGCTCCTTTCAAAAAACCGGCGGGTTTTTACCCGGTATTGTATTGTGTGATTACCCGTTCATATTTCAAAACTCCATTCTACATCCAATTGTAATGATTTTCCAGAATAATTTTTAAAAATTCTTTTCATGCAAAAAAGATTGTTTAAGAAATCCTGCCGGGCAGGTGCAGGGTGTTCTGGATACAGGACGGCAGCTGTTCTGCATGGTGGGTCACATAGACAATGGTGATATCGCTGATGGCGGCAATGGTGTCTGTGAGCTCCTGAAACGCTCTTTGCTGACTGCGCGCCAGGCCCTGGCAGGGTTCGTCGAGGAGCAAAAGATAGGGATTTTTCACCAGGGCCCGGGCCAGCAGGCACAGCCGCTGTTTACCGGCTGACAATTGCGAAAAATACCTGTCTGCAAATATAGACAAGCCCAGGATGTTCATCCACTGCTCTGCTTTTTGACGGTTTTGGGGGCTGGTTTGCCGCAGCACGCCCAGGGTGTCGTAAAAACCCGACTCCACCACGTCAGCACAGGTGTATCGGAGGGGAAAATACTGGAACAGCTCCGGGGACATGAAACCGGTTTTTTTCTTGATATCCCAGATGCTTTCCCCTGAGCCGCGTTTGCGGTCAAACAGGACAATGTCATTGGCATAGGCCTGTGGGTGATCTCCGTTGATAAGGCTGAGCAATGTGGATTTGCCGGATCCGTTTGGACCGGACAAGGCCCAGTGCGCTCCCTGGTGGATCTGCCAGTTGATGTTTTCAAAAATCACAGTACTGCCATAGGCCACCCGGACATTTTTCATGCCGACCACAAGGTTAAAACGCTGTCTGGCGCTGTTGTTCATCAGTGTCCTGAGCTGCCGGGTGTCTGTCTGGCCCGGAAACCGGTTTTGCCCGAAGGATGCACAGAATGCCTTTTTTTCATACACCTGCAGGTTTTGCTCCGGTGTCGGCACGGCTACGTGCGTGATCACACCAGGGATCTGGTCCGGGTTGGTGGCCATGACAAGGCAGATACCGGAATCTGCAATTTGGAAAAAAAGATCCTCAAAAATTTGACGCGTTTTTTCATCCAGACCGGCCAGGGGGCAGTCCAGCAGCAGCAAAACCGGATGCTGCAAAAGGGCTGCGGCGATGCGCAGTCGCTTGTTTTCACCGCTGGAAAGTTTGATCACGTGGCGCCGGCCGATGGGTTCGAGTTGGAGGCAGGCATATATGCGTTCCAATGTCCAGGGAGTGTCCGGGCTTGCTTTTTGCGCTTTTTCGGCCAGGTATTGCGCCACAGTTGGCGCATGGTCGGCATAGCCGGCATTAAAACGCTGCTGATAATAAAAACGGCCGGCGCCGGCAGGGGGTTGAAAATCATGGCGGATGTCCACGTATACGGAGCGGCGCCGGTTGGCCGCAGCCGGGGCTTCGTGAGGGGCTTTTTGGATGCGGTCATATTCGCTGTGCCGGATTTTGCCTTTTAACACGGGTAATTGTCCGTCAAGCGCCCGGAGCAGGGCGCTTTTACCCGATCCGCTCTCTCCCGCCACAGCCAGGTGCTGGTTTTTTCGGATTTCAAGGTTCAGATTTGAAAAAATCCGTTGCTGATGATACGTGATATCCGTATTTTCAATGCTGATGAGCCGGGTGTTGTCCATGGGGCGCACACAAGCCTGATTCGGGGCCTGCCGACGGCGCGGGCCCGTGGTTTTGATTTTGTATTGATTGTTAGCAGATCGGTACCCGGTTTTTCCACGATTTTTTCCGGTACGCATAAGCGCCGGGATTGTCTTGCATGCAAAGGGTTTTGCAGGAGGAGAAAGACAAATGCCATCCCGAAAAACGTCCGGGTTCGCCGACGGCCCGGAGGGAATCTATCTCTGCCAGGTTGGGGATACGGTTTCGTGCGGGGCCTGCTGCGGGCTCTACAATGTGGCTGATGCCACCAGGCAGGGCCTTTGCCGCATGCTTGAGAAACGCACGCACGCCTTTGCCCGGGTGCCCCGGCAAATGGATGCCATCCTTGCTTTCGGCACCAAGGAGTCGCAGCGGGTGGCCGCCAACGGTCTCCCCATGCCGGAATTTCATCATTGTCCATTTCTGGGATTGATCGGCCGGGATAAAAACCGGGTGGGGTGCATGCTCCATCCTGAAGCAAGGCACAATGCCGGCGTGGATTTACGTGGACTGAGCGACTACGGATCCATGACCTGCCGGATGTATTTCTGTCCCACCCACAACAATGTCCCGGATGATTTGAAAAAAATGCTGCAAGGGGTGATCCGGGACTGGTATGTTTTCGGCCTTAATGTCCAGGAGGCCGAACTGCTGCAAGCCTTTTATGCGCAAATTACCACCCGCAGCCAGGCGGCCTGGCCGGGGCCGGAATCCCTCAAAGATCCGGAAATTTTCAGGTTGTGGAACAAGTTGTTTGAGCTGAAAATCAACTGGCCTTTTGCCGAAGGAAACCGGCCCATGGCCAATTATTTTTTCAATGACCAGCTATATCCCAAACCCCGGGTTGATTACACCAAAACCGGCCGGTCCGGTTCCGCCTATGATGTGATATTCCGGCATCTGCATTCGGTGTTTGCATCCGGGGCGCAGCTGCGCAGGGCAGAGCAGATACTTGATGAGCTGTTTGGTGGTCTTGCTGACACATTGGCACCCTAAGGCCCGGGCTTTAAAAATTTTTTGCGGTGGGTGCTGTGCAAGGTTATATTTTGGGAAATTGTGGTGGTGCACGTCCTGAAATGGGAAAAGCTGTCTGCATAAAAAAAAATGGTAAAAAACCGGCACCCGGAAAAAAAAACTTGACAATCTCCACCGCTGACTGCAATTTTAAGGTACAAGGCGTATAAGAAGAAGTTTTTATCGCCGCACCTCGACTCCTGATCTTGTTTGCTCAAACACTTTTCAGTCATTAACAAAGCATTGTGTAAAACTTTTTCTTAGAAAAAAACACATTACAGCTTAGAAAACACCTTTCACTGCACAAAACACTCAACATCAACGAAAGGGGGTCATATGGCTGAGGGTGAACAAGGTTTAAACTCACATTACGCTGTTCATTGGCAGGAAGAGGAGTTTTATTACCCCAGGCCGGAATTTATCGGCCAGGCCAACTGCACCGACCCGGATATCTTTGAGCGCTTCAGTCTGGACAATTTCCCGGAGTGCTTCAAGGAATTCGGCGATCTGCTGGACTGGGACCAATACTGGCACACCACCCTGGATACCAGCGAGGCCCCGGTCTGGAAATGGTTTGTGGGCGGCATGCTCAATGCCGCCTATAACTGTGTGGACCGCCATCTCGCCAAATACAAAAACAAGACCGCCATCCATTTTGTCCCGGAGCTTGAAGAAGAGCCCATCATTCACATGACCTATCAGGAGCTCTATCGCAGGGTCAACGAAACCGCGGCTGTGCTGCAGGATTTCTGCGGACTGAAAGCCGGCGACCGGGTCACCCTGTATCTGCCCATGACCCCGGAGCTGCCCATCACCATGCTGGCCTGTGCCCGGTTGGGGGTCATCCACTGCCAGGTCTTTGCGGGATTTAGCGGCAAGGCCTGCGGCGACAGGATCTGGGACTCGGAAAGCGAGGTCCTGATCACAATGGATGCCTATTACAGAAGCGGCAAGCTGTTAAATCACAAGGCCAATTCAGACGAGGCCGTGGCAGCCGCGGAAAAGCAGGGCCAGAAGGTCAAAAAGGTACTGGTCTGGAGACGTTATCCGGGCAAGTATTCCTCGTCCACGGATATGGTCGAGGGCCGGGATTTTTTTGCAGACGAGCTGATGCAAAAGTATAAAAATGCCGTGATTCCGCCCGCATCCATGCCGGCTGAAGGCATCTTGTTTCTCATGTATACCAGCGGTTCTACCGGCCGGCCCAAGGGATGCCAGCACAGCATCGGCGGATATCTGTCCTATGTGACCTGGATGTCGAAATATGTCCAGGATATCCATCCCGAGGATGTGTACTGGTGCATGGCCGATATCGGCTGGATCACCGGACATTCCTTTATTGTTTACGGCCCCCTGGCCCTTGGGGCCAGTACCGTGATCTACGAAGGCGTGCCCACTTACCCGGATCCCGGCCGCTGCTGGCGCATTGCAGAAGAACTGGATGTCAATATCTTCCACACTTCACCCACCGCCATTCGCGCCCTGCGCAAGGTGGGCGGCGATGAGCCGGCAAAATACAACTATTATTTCAAGCATATGACAACCGTGGGCGAGCCCATCGAGCCCGAGGTCTGGCGCTGGTACTACGAGGTTGTGGGCAGGGGCAAAGCCGTGGTGGTCGACACCTGGTGGCAGACGGAAACCGGCGGGTTTCTGTGCAGCACCCTTCCCGCACTCCAGCCCATGAAACCGGGCAGCGCGGGCCCGGGCCTTCCGGGAATTCATCCGATCGTCTATGACGATGACGGCAACGAAATCCCGCCCGGGGCAGGCAAGGCCGGCAATCTCTGCGTTAAAAACCCCTGGCCCGGGGCGTTTCAGACCATATGGAAGGACAAGGAACGCTATATCAAGAGTTATTACGGTAAATACTGCAAAAACCCCCAGAGCACGGACTGGAGAGACTGGCCTTACATGGCCGGGGATGCCGCTGTGATGGCAGAAGACGGCTACGTGCGCATCCTGGGCAGAATAGACGATGTGATCAATGTTTCCGGTCACCGGCTGGGCACCAAGGAGATCGAGTCTGCGGCCCTGTCTGCGGTGGAAGTGGCTGAAGCCGCGGTCGTGGCCGTGCCCGATGAAATCAAGGGCACTGTGCCGGATTTGTATGTGTCTCTCAAACCCGGCTATGAAGCAACCACTGAGCTGGCCAAAAAGGTCTCCGAAGCAGTGGCAGACGTGCTGGGTAAGATCGCCAAGCCCGGCCATGTCTATATTGTCCCGGATATGCCCAAAACCCGTTCCGGTAAGATCATGCGCCGGATTCTGGCCTCGATTTCCAGTTACAATGACGTGGGCGATGTCACCACTTTGGCCAACCCGGAGGTCGTCGAGGAGATTCGCCACATGGTCCAGGGATAACCGTGTTTTTTTGACCGGCTTGCCGGCCGGGTGCCGGCCGGCAAGCAAACAAACAAAAGGGGGGGAAAAATTATGGGAAACGGTGGAGTTGACACAACATGGGTCTGGATTTTTCTGGGTTTGTATGTGGTTTACTGTTTCTACTGGGGATTACGGGGGTATTTCACGGAGAAGACCTCTTCGGGCTATACCCTCGGCGGCAGACAGATCCCCATGATCGCCTTTCTGATGGCGGCCACCGCTGCCTCGTTTAGCGGGTGGACCACAGTGGGCCATCCCGGACTGATCTGGAAAGCGGGACTGGCCTATGCATTTGCATCCTTTTACGTGCTGACCATCCCGATCACCGGCACTTTTTTTGCCAAACGGGTCTGGCTGGCCGGCAAAAGGTACGGCTTTGTTACCCCGGGCGACATGTTTGCCTATTATTACAACAATGACGGCGTGCGCTATCTCGTGGTCATTACCGCAGTGCTCTACGGGGTGTTTTACTCCGCAGTCCAGCTTATGGCCGCAGCCGCCTTGTTTAAATGGGTCACGGGAATCCCGCTGGTCTGGGGCGCGGTCATCATGGCCGGCATTGTGTGGTTTTACGTGGTTACCGGCGGCCTGCGGGCCAGTACATGGGTGGGGGTGGTTCAGTTTGTTCTCCTGGTTCTGGCCATCGTCCTGGTGGGGGCGTTTACCTTGTCCCATCTGGGCGGATGGAGCGCCATGAGCGAGCAGGTGGCCAATCTGCCGGACAAATACCTGCAGGTGCCTTCAGTAATTGAATTTACAGTGGGCAAGACCACATGGACCACGGTGATGATTCTGACCTATATGTTTGCCCTGATGGGCATTCAGTCTTCACCTGCTTTTATCATGTGGCAGTTTTCCAACAAGAACCCCAGGCCCTTTGCCTGGCAGCAGGTGTTTATGTCCACCTTTATCGTGGGCTTTGCCCTGTTTTTTTTCACCGCCTTCCAGGGCCTTGGTGCAGTGATTCTGGACCGGGCCGGGGAGCTGAGCCTGGCCGCAGACAGTGATGTGGTCCCGCAGCTCATGGCCAATTATATCCCCTCGTTTCTGCTGGGTGTTACCTTTATCGGGCTGATTGCGGCCATGCATTCCACTGCCGCGCCTTATATCGGCACTGCCGGCTCCATGCTGCTAAGAGACATCTGGTGGCTCAAGATCCGCAAGAAAAAAGGCGGGCATGCAGAGCAAATCTGGGTTAACCGGCTGTTTGTCACCATTATCACCATCATCGCCCTTACCGTGGGGTTAAATTCCACAGCTGCCCTGGTGATCCTGGGGGCGCTGGCAACGGCATTTGGTTTTGTCATGTACGTGCCCCTGCTGGGAACGCTCTGGGGTTTCAGGTGGCCTTCCTACGGCACGGTCCTGGGTATTCTGGCCGGCTTGGTCGTGGTCTTTCTGACCTATAAGGTCTGGCCCAACCCGCTGACCATGCACAGCGCATTCTGGGGCACAGCATCCGGTCTGGCAGTGGCTTATATTTGCCGGGGCCTGGGAGTCAAGGACAGTGCCGAGACCGTGGAGCGGCAAAGCGAGTTCCGGGGCTGGCTGGATAACGTGGAAACGCCCACTGCCAGCGGCCGCAAATGGCGCAATGCCATGAAGTTCGTGGTGCCCGCATGGTACATATTGGCCATCGGCCCCCTGTGCATTATCGGCAACAGCGCTTTTTCCTTTGCCGGATTTCCGCCCCTGTGGTCCTGGCAGATAACATTTTGGATTTTGGGCATTATCATGATGTGGGCCCTTTGTTTCAAGGCTGAGATGTCAAGCATTACCGAAAAGACAATTCAGCGCGCGGAAAATGAGCCCAACATCGTGGTGGAGGAAACCACCTAAAGATTTGCGGCCGGCAGTGTTTTGACCCGTAACCGTTAAAGGAGGAGGGATTATGAAACCAGAAGATATGTGGATGCTCATTGTCGTGGGATTTTCCATCCTGTGGGTCATTCTGATCGGAATGGGCCTGCTGGGATAACATATTTATCTTAAAATGTTACCATGCCGGTCCGGGCGTGCGCCCGGACCGGCAATATCATGTCAAGGCCGATCTGCAGGGGTTTTTGGAACGATCAGCGTGAGATTGTCCCCAACAGGTATCACAGGGCACGGGAGCAGGAGGCAAATGGACCTGAAAAGTAAGTTTTGGGTGCTAAGTCTGGCTATCATTACCACCCAGTTTGCCGTGCTCGGATATTTGTTTTTTTTGTTATGGACCCAGCTGCCGGAAACCGCCAGGCAAACCATCTGGGGTTCCCAGGGGGAGTTTTTCGGCCTGTTGTTTTTAATCAGCCTGGTGATTTTAATGGGCATTTTGTTCCTGTTAAATGAAATCTTCCAGAGCTATATCCTGCCCTTGTCAAGGATCAGCGAAGAAATCGAACTCATCAGCACTGTCAACGCCGGCCACAGAATCAACGTCACCGAGGGCGGCAAAGAGATCAAAAGTATGGTGCAAAAAATCAACAAGGCCGCAGATAAGCTGCAGCACCTGCAGGAACAGGTCCACCAGCAAAACCAGCCCGACTCGGAACTGCGAACCGACCGCGAGACACTGGCCTCGCTTTTTACCCGCATGCCCCTGGGGGTGGTGGTCTGCAACCGGCGGGGCAAAATTCTTCTGTATAACCGAAAAGCAGATGAACTGCTTTGCAAACGAAGCCCGGCCAACGGCTCCGAAATATCACTGGGGCTGGGGCGATCCCTGTCCGCGTTTTTAAACCAGGACGAGATCGCCCTGGCCATGCATGATCTGCACACCCAGCTCGACGAAGATGTCCGGGAACCCGTTTCCTACCTCCAGGTCAGACAGGATCAGGGGGCGGATGTGCCGGCCCAGATGGTCTGTATCCAGGATCATGAGCATGCAATTCTGGGATATGCCCTTTTTTTGCATGCACACGAGGACTATTGTCTGCTCCAGCCCCATGGTCAGGAGTCTTTCTTTCTCCATAGCACGGGCAGTGCGGATTTTGCTGCCAAGAGTCAGGGGCCGGGCATACTGCAAAATGGCCGGCCTTGTACCTATGATTTTCAGCTTTTGTACCGGCAGCAGAAAAGCTCGCCCATGGACATGCGCGAACTCTCAGAGCTCACCTACACGGTGCTGGATCTTGAAACCACCGGCCTGGATCCCTTGGGCGGCGATGAGATCGTTTCCATCAGCGCGGTCAGAATTTTTAATTTTCGAATTGTACCCGGCGAGACTTTTGACCGCCTGGTGAATCCGAATCGCTCCATTGGTCTCGAATCCATACGTGTGCACGGCATCACCGATGAAATGGTGGCCAATCAGCCGGGAATTGAACAGGTGCTTTCGCATTTCTGGGGATTTGCCAAAGAAAGCGTACTCGTGGCGTATTGCGCGGATTTTGATCTGACCTTTCTGCAGCTAAAGGAACAGAATATCGGGCTCAAGTTTGACAATCCGGTCCTTGACGTGCTTTTGCTTTCCCTTTATGTGCATCCCGGCCAAAAGGACCATTCCCTGGAAGCCATTGCCAGCCGGCTGGGCACCCGAATATATCCCAGGCACACCTCCATGGGAGATGCCCTGACCACTGCAGAGATCTTTTTGCAGTTGATTGCGCTGCTGAAAAACAAGGGGATCAATACGCTTCAGGAGGCCAGGACGGTTACCGAGCAAGTCAAGTATGTGGGCCCCAACAAAAGGGATCAGGTGATGCCGATGTCCTGAGTCAGGTCCATTCGCATCTTGCCCTGGGCGATCTTTATACGTTTGAAGGCTTCTTTCAGGGACTGCCGTTCCATATGGGTGAGTTTGTTGGGCTCTATGAGATTGTCGGGTTTTTGTTTTTCTTCCACCAGCACATTCACCTGGTGGGCCAGGCGCATGTGCATCAGAAATCCGTAGGCCAGGGCCAGTTCCTCATAATCCTTTTTTTCCAGTAAACCTTTTAGCTGGACTTCTTCCAGCCGTTCCATGGTGTTGGTGGATTTTATCCGGTTTTGCAAAGCATAGATGCGGGCGAAATCCACAATCAGCCGCATGGGGGTTTTGATGTCCAGGCTGTTTTTTCGTCCGTCCCTGGTTTTGAGAATCAGGTTGCCGAAAAAATCCAGCGGCGGCTTAAAATGCAGGGCATTTTCGGCAAAATGACGATAAAATCCCGCCCAGCCCGAAAGGGCTTTAAACAGATCCGCCCGCAGTTCATCGACAATATCGGCCTGTCCGAACCCGAGCCGGAAATCAAAGAAAATGCTGGAATGAAGCAAGGATTCGGGGTCGGCTTCGTGGATCCATTGCCGGAAATACTGCTTCCACTTGCCAAGGGGCTGGCACCATTTGGGGTTTTGGGCCATGATTTCATACTCACACAGGCTGTAGCCCGCCTCATTGAGCCAGTTGCAGACTTTTTGGCCCAGGGCCAGGAAAAAAGACTGGACTTCTTTTTGCTTGTTTTCGGCCACATCCCTGAAAACAATGGCATTGTCCTGGTCGGTTTTCAGGGTCTGTTCCCTGCGCCCCTCGCTGCCCATGACCATGAAGGCAAACTCAACCGGGGGCTGCCCCATTTCGTCGAGGGCAAAGCCGATTATTTTTTTAAGAATGGCGTCAGAGAGCTCCGTGATGATCCGGTTTAAATGGCTGGCAATGGCACCGCTGTCGATCATGGACTTGATCAGGCCCGGGAGTTGTTTGTGCCGGGCTTTTAGTTCCTGAACACTGTCTGCAAGCTGGATTTCCCGCATGAGGTAGACCGGAGAGCGGCCCTGGGCCAGCAGCAGATCCTGCTCGGTTGCAATTCCAAGCAGTTTTTGCGCATTGTCCGTGACAGCCAGATGCTTGATGTCGTATTTCATCATCTGCATGATGGCTTCAAATATCTGGGACTGGGCAGGCATGGTAATCAGTGGGGCGCCGACAATTTCGCTTACTGGATTGTTTACGGGGTAGGCTTCTGCCACCACTTTTTTGCGCATGTCATGATCCGTGATCAGACCGATGCTGTTGCCGTCCCCGTCCATGACCACAACAGAGCTTCTTTTTTTCCGGGTCATGAGTCGTGCTGCCTCCTGAATAGTGGCATCGGTGCGGCACGCGGCAAATTCCCTGGAAAAAATATCCTGCAAGGTCAGGTTTAAAAAACTTTGATCGCCGGATTCCCGTGTTTCCGGGGTTTTGGCGATTAAATCCACGTAGGGCTCCTGCAGCATCTTTTCGCTGAACTGCTCCGTAAAAAAGCTGGTGAATTTCGGGTAATGGGAGCAAAATTCGAGAAACAGCTCCTTGGGAAGGCAGTAAAAGGTGCTGTCTTCCAGGGTCTGAACCGTACGAATGGAAATGCTTTTGTTAAACAAAATCGACAGGGCGCCATAGATGCTTTTTTCCTCGAGCACCCCGTCCAGGGTCTTTTTGTCCCCGTCCTGGATATATTTCTCCAACCGGCCTTCCAGGAGGATATACACATAATTGAGCACGGTTTTGTTTTGCACAAAAAGAACCATGTCCCGGTAGCGGTGGCTCTTGGTCAGTTCCTGGGCCGCTTTTCGCAGTTCATGTTCGGGCAGCACGTCAAAAGGCGGGACAGTGGACAGGAAATCAAACAAAGAGGAGCTCATGGTTTCCTCCTATCGGGGCTTGCCGCCGATTTTTGATGGCACCGGAAAAAATCCAGTATCTGCGTTACACGAGATTTCTCAGAATTTCACGTACGGATAACTACTTTGCATTATTCGAAATCGTGCAAGCCTTGATCTTGAACTTTTTACGGCGCCATCTGAAAACCGACTTTTACGAGACCATCATTGTTGAAGGTTTTCAGCTTCGGCCGGGTTTGATCATCTTTCCCAGGTCGTTGACGTCAATTAATCGGACTGCGCTGCCTGCAGCCAGTTCAGAAGCCTCCCGGGTAAAACCGCTGCAGGAAATGATATGGGCTTGTCCGGCGTTGTCTTTTTCCAGCCTGTCAATCATGGCCTGTACGGCTTTGGGCGTTATTTGTCCGGATTTGTGATGCCTGTGCTGAACAAGCACCTGCTGGCTTTTTTTTTCCGCGATCAGGTCCACTTCAGCCTCATCGCCGGGGTCTGCATCCGGCTTGATGCGGTAGCCGTTTGCTGCATAAATGTCTTCCACCAGCTGGGTAAAAGCGCCCCGGGAAAGTTTTTTGATGGCTGCCGGGTCCTCCCGGCCGCTTAGCAGGCGGTCTTTTTTCCAGGTGTTGTAAGCGGAAACCGGGGCAGGGATCAAAACGATCAGGGCAATGAGCCAGGCCGCGTCCGCCAGTCCCCCGGCCAGAGCAGCAGACAGAGATTGTCCTGTAACCAGTTCCGGCAGGATGAATTTGAGCACCACAAAAACGGCAGCGGCAATTGCCGCACTCACCCACCAGGGTGCATCCACCAGAAGCTCCAGAAGGTTTTCGCGATACGCAGCCATGGTTCACCATTCAGAAAAGGAAAATAAGGTTATCATATGGCTGCCAATTCTTTCATGCAGCCGCTAAACCAACATTGAAACCAGTTAAGGCAGAAAAGATGGGAAAAATTTAATTATAAAAAGAATAACAGTCCCTGGCAGCCATGTAAAGGCACTATTTATATTGTCTGTTCGGTTACGGATTGTCCGGGCCCGCGTATAAGGCGGGCGGTGCGGGTTATGGTTTACATCATTGCGCAGATAAGGTATAGAAACCCGGTTCGTGGCATATGTGTCACAGAACAGGGACCGGGTTTGTGGAAAAAATTTTTTCCGGGCGGTATCCGGCAGCCCGAAAGGCTTACAGATCAGGCATGGAGGTCACATGAAATCCGAAAAAGTGGGCCAGCGAATCAAGGCGTTTATGGCCACGAAAGAAATTGATATGGACGAGTTGGTGCGGCGCACTGAGCTGTCCCCCGAGTTTTTGCATTCCGTGGTGGAGGAAAATGTTTATCCATCCCTGGGGCCCTTGCTGAAAATTGCCCGGGCCCTGGAAGTGCGGCTGGGAACGTTTCTGGATGACCAGTTGAGCCAGGACCCTCTGGTGATGCGCCGGGCTGAGCGCAAAAATGAGCTGAGTATGCTCCGGGGCAGGGACAAGCCCGTGGATTTGAAATTTTACTCCCTTGGCAAAGGCAAAAGCGATCGGCACATGGAACCGTTCTATGTTGAGATCCTGCCCGAGTCGGCAGAGGAAAAGCATTTGTCCAGCCACGAGGGAGAAGAATTTATCGTGGTGCAGCAGGGTGAGGTGGAAGTGATTTACGGAGATGAAACCTATCGCCTGGGCGAGGGCGACAGTATTTATTACAACTCCATCATTCCCCATTGTGTCAGCTGCCTGGGTGAGGCGCCCGCTGCCATCTATGCGGTGGTCTACATTCCCAGATAGGAGGCGGTTATGGACAATCAATTGCGCACCATCACCATGGGCCAGCTTTTGGACGAGGCTGTTGCCGGCCATCCGGACAATGATGCACTGATATACGTGGACCGGGATTTCCGCATGACCTACCGGGAATTTGTTTCCGTGGTGGACCGCCTGGCAAAGGGGCTGATGGCCATGGGTGTGGCCAGGGGTGAAAAAGTGGCCGTCTGGGCCACCAATATCCCCTACTGGGTGGCGCTGCAGTTTGCCACGGCCAGAATCGGGGCTGTTTTGCTCACGGTCAACACCAATTACAAAAGCGATGAACTGGCTTATTTGCTGCAGCAGTCGGAATGCGAAAATTTGTTTTTAATTGATGGCTACATGGATAGCGATTATCTGCAGATCGTCTATGACCTGGTCCCCGAGCTTCGGTCCCAGGACAGGGGCCGGCTGGATACCCCCCGTTTTCCGCACCTGAAACGGGTGTTTTTTCTGGGAATGGAAAAACACAGGGGCATGTATGCCCTGCCCGAGGTCATGGCAATGGGGGCTCTGGTTTCTGATTCGGATTACAGGGCCCGCCAGGAGCAACTCGATGTTCATGACGTGGTCAATATGCAGTACACTTCCGGCACTACCGGGTTTCCCAAGGGAGTGATGCTGACCCATTATAACATTGTTAACAACGGGTTCTGGATCGGGGAGAATCAGAAATTTACCGCAGCCGACCGGGTTTGCCTGCCGGTTCCCCTGTTTCACTGCTTTGGATGCGTTCTGGGGGTTCTGGCGGCGGTCAGCCATGCCGCAACCCTTGTGGTGCTGGAAAAGTTCGATCCGGTCCAGGTCATGGCCGCTGTGGAGCAGGAGAAATGCACGGCCCTGTATGGCGTGCCCACCATGTTTATTGCCGTTCTGGACCACGGACTGTTTGACAAGTTTGACTTCTCCTCGCTGCGCACCGGCATCATGGCCGGCTCGCCCTGTCCGGTACACGTGATGCGGCAGGTCATAGACCGAATGTACATGCATGAAATCACCATTTGCTACGGGCTCACCGAGGGTTCCCCGGTGATCACCCAGACCATGCCCGGAGATGATATGCGCCGGCGAACCGAAACTGTCGGCCGTCCCATGCCGCGTATCGAAGTCAAAATCACGGACCCGGAAACCGGGGAGGAAAAAGGCCCGGGCGAACAGGGCGAGGTGTGCTGCCGGGGCTATAATGTCATGCGCGGCTACTACAACATGGCCGAGGCCACGGCCAAGACCATTGACGCCGACGGATGGCTGCATACCGGCGATCTCGGGGTGCTTGATGCAGACGGGTATCTGGCCATCACGGGCAGATACAAGGACATGATCATCCGGGGCGGGGAAAATATCTATCCCCGGGAGATCGAGGAGTTTCTCTATCAGCTCGAAGGGGTGGTTGATGTGCAGGTGGTGGGGGTGCCCAGCAAGAAATACGGCGAGGAGGTGGGCGCCTTTGTGATCAAAAAATCCGATTCAGACTTAACCGGACAGGATATCCGGGATTTCTGCCGGGGCCGGATCAGCCGCTACAAGATTCCCAAACACGTTGCCTTTGTGGATGGCTATCCCATGACCGCCAGCGGCAAAATCCAGAAATACAAGCTCCAGGAGCTCTCAGTGGACAAGTTTCCCGGACCGGACCGGATCCGGCCATAACGGATGCAAACCCAGACGGCCAACCGGACAAGGCAATTGCGACAGCGGCCAGCACCTTGTCCGGTTGTGCAAAAAAAATCCAATCATTTTATATGCCGCTGGTATCCAGCCAGATATCGGCTTCACTGCCGCATCGGGTGCAAACGGCATGTCCTTCAACCGTGCCCGGTTTTTTCTCCTTTAGCACCTTTGCCTCTTCCATCTTTTCTTCCGGTTTGTCCTCTTCAGGAACCAGGCTGCAGGTGATCATCATTTCCGCCTCATTGCCGCATTTTTCACATTCACATACCTGCTTGAATTTCTTTTCCGGCATAACCGCCTCCGTTTTAAAAGGTGTTTTCAGGTGTAAGCTTCCTGAATCAAAAATACATCCTTTTGGCCTGATGTCAAGCCATTGCCCTGCGGCCCGGGCCTTGGAAAAAATTCCGGGTCCGGTGGCGCATACTGAAACAATGATTGAAAATCAGTATGAATTCTATTATCTTAGGACCTGCAACAGCTGGTCCAGGAATTTTTATCTTCATTTGTTCCGGTACCGGTTGTTTATTGGCCCCTTTTTTCCTACCCATCCCAAAGGCTGCAAGGAGGCAAGATTGCCATGACACAACCCGCTTTTACCACATTGATTTCCGGCTATTTTTTTCTGGAGGCACCTCGCTGGCACGACAACAGGCTATGGCTTTCGGATTTTTATCTGAAACAGGTCATTGCCGTAGATCCGGACGGAGGCGTTGAAGTCATTGCCGAAGTGCCCGGCCAGCCTTCCGGTCTGGGCTGGCTTCCTGACGGCCGCCTGCTGATTGTATCCATGACAGACCGCAAGCTTCTTCGGCAGGAAAATGACGGAAGCCTTGCGGTTCATGCGGATCTGTCTGAAGTGGCCGGCGGTCATGCCAATGACATGGTGGTGGACCGGCAGGGAAGGGCTTATGTGGGTAATTTCGGCTTTGATCTAATGGCCGGCGTTCCACTGCAGACAGCCAGTCTGGCCCGGGTCGACCCCGACGGAACCGTGCGTGTGGCCGCAGAAGACCTGTATTTTCCCAATGGTTCCATGATCACCCCGGACGGCCAAACCCTGATTGTCAATGAAACCTTTGCCAACCGCATCTCTGCCTTTGATATCCGGGCTGACGGGTCCCTTGGTTCCCGCCGGGACTGGGCGGTTCTCGGCCCCATGCCCAAAGGACGGGAGCTGGCCGAGGTCATCCCCCAGGCCAAAGCGGCGCCTGACGGCGGGGTTCTTGATGCAGAAGGGGCTGTATGGCTGGCCGATGCCATTGGCAACCGGGCACTGCGGGTAGCAGAGGGCGGCAGGATTCTTGATGAGATTTCCACGGGCGCGCAGGGTGTATTTGCGTGCACCCTGGGCGGGGTTAACCGTCAGACCCTGTATTTGTGCGTGGCTCCGGATTTTGCCGAGCATAACCGAAAAGCCGCCCGGGAGGCCGCTATCTGGGCGGTGGATGTGGATGTTCCGGGCGCGGGGCTTCCCTGATACATCCTATAAAATCGGGCAAAACCGGATCAAAAAGAAAAAAGCGGGGATGCCGGCAGGCTTTTGCCTGACATCCCCGCTTATGGACTGCGTTGTTTCAACCGGTTTGAAAAAGTCCGGCAGTTTGGTTTGAATAAATGCCGTGGTTTTTCGGTGGTTTGTTTTACTTGACCAGCTTGATCTCAACCCTGCGGTTTAAGGCCCGTCCGGTTTCCGTGGCGTTGTCGTATTCGGGATTGGCTTCCCCGAATGCTCTGAGATCCATTGTTACACGCTCCGGGTCAACACCCTGCACCTTTAGATAATCGGCCACGGCTTTGGCCCGTCTTCTGGACAGTCTCAAGTTATACTCGGCTGATCCCTTGCTGTCTGTATGGCCTCTTAAAATCACCTTTTGGCCCGGGTGGGCCTTGATGATCTCAACGGCTTTGTTCAGGTTGCTTTCATATTGGGACCTGATTTTACTGCTGTCAAAGCCAAACAAAACATTGCCGATCACCGGGGCCTTTACAGCCGGTTTTTCCTTTGGTTTGGGTTCGGTTTTCACCTGGCGGGTTTCATAAAATACTTTTTCGATAAATGCCTGTCTGCCGGCATCATCTGCCAGGGTGTCGGCTTCGGTGGTGGTGGAGCAGGACTGGATGCGCGCCATCTGATTGACCAGGGCTTTTTCTTCAGGGCTCTGGGCCAGGCTCAGGAAGTGAAAACAGATGCGGTCGCCGTATTTGTCATCCATTGCCTGGAGCACACCCACCGGTTCCGGACCTCGGTTGGATTCCCCGTCTGTGGCCACAATGACGTTGATCCGGTCCTGCAGCCGGGACAGCGCGCCGTCAAGGCTTTTCATATCCTGTCCCATCGGGGTCTGGCGGTCAAAAATGGGAAACTCAACAGGCATGGCTTCAAAAGAGCCTTTCAATCCCTGGGATCCCGGGGTTCCGGCCGGAAGATATTTCTTGTAAGGGGCGTATGTATATACGCCGAAAGTGGCATCCAGTTTTGGCAGATCCTGACTGACGGCTGCCAGCAGATCCTTTGCGGCCTGGCTTTTGGGCATTTCCAGGGGCTTGTAGTCAAACCCCATGGACCCGGAGTTGTCCACGAAAAAAACAAAGTTCTCCGCCTTTGGCTCAATTTTTGTTTTGGTTTGCGCAAAACTCTCACCTGCCAGAAATGTGACAAATATGGCAGAAAGAATGATTACACCTGTTTTTACAATAGGTTTCATGGCGTTGCTCCTTTTTTGGGAAAAGATGTCAATAAGATGTTTGCTTAAAATTCTTGCCCGGTGAATTTTTGTGGCAGGCCCTCCTTGCGTATATGGTGACGCATTTGTGGTGAAATAAAACCGCTTGGCACTTGATTCCGGGAAACTATATATTCTTTAGAAAAGATAATCTTGTTGTTTGCTGGTGTCAATTTTTGGGTTTGCAGACTGGCCAGGAGTGAACACAAATCATGATTGTGCGGATATGCGTTTTCGGATAAAATAAAAAATTTGTATTTGTTTCAAAAAGGCAACGTGTAAGCCGGTCAAACAGATGGTTTTCAAATGATCCGGAAAGGATTTTTTTATTTTGCGAAAAGACATCGACCTTGCAGAATTTCAAGAAGCCCTGCAAAAGCGTCTGGAAGCAATCGAAAGCGGGCAGGCCGACAAAAAAGACGACACAGCGCCCCTGGAACTGGATCAGGCGCGCACAGGCCGGCTTTCGCGCATGGATGCCATGCAGCAAAAGGCCATGTCCCGGGCCGCATCCCGACTGGCCGAGCAGGAGCGCAGGCGGATTTACAAGGCGCTTGAGCGCATGAAAGACGGGGATTACGGATATTGCGTCAATTGCGATGAAGAAATTGCAGAAGGCCGGTTGCGCTTTGATCCCAGTGTGGCAACCTGTATTGAATGCGCGCGCAAGGCGGAGAAATAGCCAATTTCCATCCTCCGGGACTGGATGCGCAGGGATTTATTGATATTCCCGGGTTTTTAAAAATGTGAGATCCGGCCATTGTTCGGACTCATAATTGAGCCGCCACAGGGTCGGGGCGAGGTAGACCAGCTCCCCCCGCGCATCTGTTGCCAGATGGGACTGGCAGGCTTTTTTAAATGCATCCAGCTTTTTTTTGTCGGTGCACCGGACCCATCGGGCTGCGGCATACTCGGCCGGTTCATAGGCAGCATCCACTCCGTATTCGGTCTTTAGCCGCTCCATGGTCACGTCAAACTGCAGCACGCCAACCGCCCCCAGGATCAAATCGCTTCCCAACACCGGCTGAAACACCTGAATGGCGCCTTCCTCGACCAATTGGTGAACCCCTTTTTTCAGCTGCTTGGCCTTGAGGGGGGACTTAAGGCGCACCCGGCGGAAATGTTCCGGGGCAAAGCTGGGCACTCCGGTAAACCACAGGAGTTCTTTTTCCGAAAACGTATCCCCGATACAAATTGTGCCGTGGTTGTGGATGCCGATAATGTCGCCGGGCCAGGCTTCTTCGGCAAATTCCCGGTCCTGGGCCATAAACGTGATGGGATTGGCCAGTTGGACGGTTTTTCCGGTCCGGTGGTGGCGCACCCGCATTCCGCGTTCAAACCTGCCGGAACAGATGCGCAGAAACGCGATCCTGTCTCTGTGGGCCGGATCCATGTTGGCCTGGATTTTAAATACAAACCCGGAAAACTCCTTTTCCTCAGGATAAACCATGCGGGTGGCAGCCGGCCGGGGCTGGGGCGGCGGAGCGATTTCCACAAAAGTGTCCAGCAGTTCGCGAACGCCGAAATTGTTGATGGCGCTGCCGAAAAAAACCGGAGTTTGACTGCCGTTTAAAAAATCCTCCATATCAAAGGGATTGGCAGCCCCTTCCAGCAGTTCCACGTCCTGGCGCAGTTCGGCTGCCTGGCTGCCGAGGATTTCATCCAGCCTGGGGTCGCTTGTGTCCCGGATGGTCAAAACATCATCGGGCAGGCGTTCCTGTCCCGGGGTAAACAGGTTGAGTTCCTTGCGGTACAGGTTGTAGGTGCCCTTAAACCGCTTGCCCATGCCAATGGGCCAGGACAGGGGGGCGCATTCGATCTGCAAAGTGTTTTCAATATCATCGATGATATCAAGCGGCGCCATGCCCTCCCGGTCAAGCTTGTTGATAAAGGTGATGATCGGGGTGTTTCGCATCCGGCAGACTTCCATGAGCTTACGGGTCTGGGGTTCAACGCCCTTGACGCTGTCAATCACCATGACCGCGCTGTCCACCGCGGTCAGCACCCGGTAGGTATCTTCGGAGAAATCCTGGTGCCCCGGGGTGTCCAGCAGGTTGATCTGGCAATCCCGGTAGGAAAACTGCATCACTGAGCTGGTTACGGATATGCCCCTGGCCTGCTCGATGGCCATCCAGTCGCTGGCGGCATGCCGGCTTGCCTTGCGTGCCTTGACCGATCCGGCCATCTGAATGGCGCCGCCAAACAGCAGCAGTTTTTCCGTTAACGTGGTTTTGCCGGCATCCGGGTGGCTGATGATGCCAAAGGTGCGGCGCCGTTCCGTCTCCTGACGGTTTTGTTTTTCTGATATCGCGTTCATGTATGCAACTCTGTTGAATTTTCGGTCCGGGTTTTTCTGGTACCGTGTTTGATAAAATCCTGTTTAAAGGACAAAAAGGGTTGTGACGACAAAAGAAACGGGAGTCGTTAAGGCGGCGGCAGTATGGGGGATTTATATCCTTTCATGGCGTTTTTCTATACGCGCCATGAAAGGATATGTCAATCATATTTAGTGCCTGAACGAAAACCGTCTTTTCCGCCAATCTCTGCGTCCGGCTCAAATTTTAATCCTCAAAATACGTCGAGTATTCCTGTGGTTAAAATTTTCGCCGTCCTTGACCTTGACGAAAAATCCTGGTTTTCGTTCGGGCACTATTTAAAATCTTACTGTTCGGCGGCAAAAGTCAGCTGGGTGCCGGCCATGTTCAGGATAAAACGATCGCCAAAGGCCTGTTCAAACATTGCTGTGGCATCACGCCCGGTGCAGTGGGTGGGCACGATCCAGGCCGGGTCAATTTCTGTCAGGGACTCAATAGTGGGTTTGACAACAGGCGCCTGGTCCGGTCCGGAGAGGTGGAATCCGCCCATGACGGCATAAACCTTATCCACGCCCGTAACCTTCCGGGCATAGTTCACAGTGTTGACAATGCCTGCGTGGGCGCAGCCGCTTAGCACCACCAGGCCCTTGTCTTTGACCACAAAGGCCAGGGCGGTATCATCTTCAAATGTGTCTGGCTTCGCAACGCCGTCTTTTTCATACCAAAGCGAGGGGGCGCCTTTTTCAAATTCAGTGGTTCGCTCGATTTGAGATAAAAACAGAACCTGGCTGTCGAGCATGGGATAGGGGGTTGCGGTTTCAATCAGGGAAACTTTTGCGTCCTCGGCGTCCTGGCGGGTAAAGGGCGGAAAAAACACCTTGAGATCTTCCGTGATCTTCATGTAGCGCGGAGCCCGAAATACCTCAGGGTGGACCACCAGGGGGATGCCGGGTTTGGCCACCATTTCCGAAAGCAGGCGGATGCCCCCCACATGGTCAAGGTGGCCGTGGGAAAGGGCCATGATCTCCACCCGGGCAAGGTCGGCTTTCAGGGTTTTTGCGTTCATGGCAGCCCCATGATGGGAAAACCCGAAATCAAACAGCAGGCTTTTAGACGATTCGCCGCTGCTGACAGTGATCATCGCAGAAAAGCCGTGTTCGGCCAGTATGCTGTTTTTTACTTCCATTCCCTCCAGGGGCACGGCTCTGGAGATGACATCCGAATTGTCCCGGGCAAGGATGTCAATATAGTTGTCCTGAAGGGTCAGGATGTCCACGCGATCCACGGGTTGCATGGAAATGTTCATGGCGGCCTCCTTTGCGGCTCATTGTCATTGACCGGGGCTTGGGCAAAAAGGCGGCATTTTTGCAGCCGGCTGTTTGGACCCGGTTATAGCCATTGGATCACAATTATGAGCATAAGACCAGAAAAAAGTTTTATGAATTCCTATAAGGGAATTGAGCAATTAAAATTTTAAAAAATTGCAACGTCAGTTTAAGGAACCGCTGTTGCGCGGCCCGCCGCGGATGCGTTCAATCAGCAGGGAAGTGGACTGGTTGGGCAGAAAATTCACAAGCACCACCTCGCCGCCGTATTTTTCCACAACTTCTCTGCCCACCACCTGATCCATGCGGTAGTCTGATCCTTTGACAAGCACATCGGGTTTGATGGTGTGAATGAGATTGACCGGGGTGTCTTCGTCAAAAAGCACCACCGCATCCACACAGTCAAAAGCCGCAAGCATGGAGGCCCGTTCATGCTCGGCAATCAGCGGGCGATCTGCGCCCTTTAGCCGGGCAATGGAGGTATCTGTGTTCAGTCCCACCACAAGCAGATCCCCCTGGGCGGCAGCCTGGTTTAAAATGTGGAGGTGGCCCACGTGAAGAAGATCAAAACAGCCGTTTGTAAACACGATGCGTTTTTTGCGCATGCGCCACCATCGCACGTGTTCAGCAAGGGTGCTTGTGTCCAGGATTTTGTTTTCAAGCGGAGGGGACAGGCACTCCACCAATTCCGCCGGGCTGGCCGTGGAAGTGCCGGCCTTGCCAACAACAATGCCGGCAGCCGCATTGGCAATCATGGCAGCGGTCTGAAAATCCATTTTTGCGGCCAGACACAATCCCAGGGCAGCCACCACGGTATCGCCGGCACCCGTTACATCATAGACCTCCCGGGCCCGGGTATCCACTCGTTTCAGACCGTTTTCCGGGCTCCACAGGGCCATGCCAAGCTCTCCCAGGGTGATGAGCAGGGCATCGAGCCGGCAGTTTTCACACAAGGATTTTGCGGCTTCGGCCACTGCGGTTTCATCCAGGGGATCAACAGCGCGGCCGGCTGCGGTTTCAAATTCCAGGAGATTGGGGGCAATGATGGAGGCCCGGCTGTATCTGGAAAAATCTCTGGATTTGGGATCCACCACCACCGGGATATTGCGGCTTCTGCCTTTTTCAACAAGGGTTTGGATGACATTGTCGGTGAGCACGCCCTTGGCATAGTCGCTGAGCAAAATGGCATCCGGCGGATCAGCATGATCCAGGGCGTCAAAAAGCGCCTGCCGGGTTTGGTTGTCAATGGGTTCCGGGTTTTCCCAGTCGAGTCGTATCATCTGCTGGCGCCGGGACATGACACGCAGCTTGCGGATGGTGGGCCGGTCCGGAACCCGGATCAGGCATTGGGTATCAATGTTTTTTTCAGCACACAGTTCAGCCAGGGCATGGCCCGGGGCGTCCTGGCCGGTGATGGCCGCCAGGGTCACCCTGGCACCGAGTTGGGCCAGTCCGTTTGCCACATTGGCGGCCCCGCCCAGGCGCTGGAACTGGTTTTCCACGTTGACCACCTGCACCGGGGCCTCGGGGGAAACCCGTTTGATGGCGCCTTCGATGTAATCATCCAAAAACGCGTCGCCCACAACCCATACATGCAGTTTGGGGGCATGTTCGAGCAGTTCCACGAGACTGCGGGAAAGCAGAAAAGCAGCTTTCATGAAGGTTTCCTTTCCGCCTTGGTATTGGTCAGCCCGGTTTCAATGGCCTGGGCAAGACCGTGCAGGCAGATTTCATGCACTTCCTGGATCCGGGCGGTGCGCCGGGAGGGCACGGCAAACAAAACATCGGCCAGATCCGCCAGAGCTCCGCCGCCTTCACCGGTCATGGCAATGACCTGGATGCCCATTTCCCGGGCGGCTTCAGCAGCCCTGACCACGTTGGGGGAATTGCCGCTGGTGCTGAGGGCCACAAGCACGTCCCCGGCGCGGCCCAGGGCCTTTACCTGGCGGGCAAAGACCTGTTCAAAGCCGTAGTCATTTCCCAGGGCCGTGATAATGGAGGTGTCCACGCAAAGGGCAACAGCCGGCCACGGGCTTCTTTCCTTTTCATACCGGCCCACCAGCTCTGCGGCAAAATGCTGGGCATCAGCGGCAGATCCCCCGTTTCCGCAGATCATCAGCTTCCCCTGGTTTTGTAGGCAGTGAATACAAACTCCCAGCGCCGGATCGAATTTTTTTTCAAATGATGCCAGCGAATCACCGAGCACCTGGTTGTGTTCAGCAACAATATCTGAAAATGTTGTCATGCAATTCCTTTTTAGTCTGGCTTCTGTGGAAAAAAACAGCGCAGCCTTGGGCCGGTTTGCCGCAAATCTGCGTGCTTATCACATTGATACCCTTGTGATTTTGTAAACTAAACGACTTTACAAAAAGAGGCAGCCAAAGTCAAAACGCAAATTTGTATCAGTATATGGACGTCTGGAAATCGAGAAGTATTGATTGTGATCCGGTTGTGTTTTATGCTGCTGAACAGCAGTTCATGCTTTCCGATGGACACGGGGGGACCAATAGATTGAGAAAAAAATATCATAAGGCGGAAATCAGAAATATACTGGCAAGTCATCGACCGCAGCATTTCCAGTCGCCGGGGCGAAAACCGGCCTCGGTGCTTATCCCATTTTACCCGCTTCCGGAAGGGTTGTCTTTGGTTTTGATGAAGCGTCCGGATTATCCCGGAGTTCATGGAGACCAGATTTCATTTCCCGGGGGCGGAAAAGAAAAAGAAGACAGAGACGACCTGGAAACCGCGTTAAGGGAAACTCATGAAGAAATCGGTGTAAAACCGGAACACGTTGACGTGTGGGGCGCACTGAGCACCCAGCAGACCGTGACATCGAAATACCGGATTGCCCCTTTTGTCGGCAGCATTCCTTATCCATATGAATTCCGGCCCGACTCCAGGGAGGTCGAGCGCCTGATCCTCATTCCGTTTTCCCGTCTGCTCGACCCTGAAACATACACATATGGCACTTACAACTGGAAAGGCCTGGAGTTTGAAAGCGATCTGTACAGATACGGAAACGATATTATCTGGGGATTGACCGCGCGGATTTTAAACAATCTGATTACGCTGATAAAAACCGGTCGGGAGCAAGATGTTTGAGTCTTTAGCCGGCCGCCAGGGACATATGACCAATGAAGCAATGCAGGATCAAGACGTGCATCCGAAACAGGGCCGAACCTGTTGTACTTTCTTTTTCCGGATCCGGCCGGTCCTGGATATTGGTGTTGCTTTTAACGGCTTGCCTCCTTTTTTCCGGCGGGTGCAATGCTTTTCGGCCCCATCCCGGAACCCATGTCAGTCCGGCGGTAAGAAATGAGATTGTCAACATTGCGCTGCAGCATAAAAACACCCCTTATAAATGGAACGGTGATACGCCGGCCGGCTTTGACTGCTCGGGATTCGTCCGTTTCGTCTACAGGCAGGCGGGTTTTGAAATTCCAAGAACATCCACGCAGCAATTCCGTGCGGGACACAAGATTGCCCGGGCAAACCTGAAAAAAGGGGATCTGGTATTTTTTAAAAAATGGAAATGGTTGGGCACCATTTTGTCCCCGAGTCATGTGGGCATATATATCGGTGCGAACCGATTCATTCATTCCCCGGGATCAGGTGGTGCCGTGAGAATCGGTCACCTGGGGAATAAGTATTGGAGTACCCATTACAAGGGCGCTCGAATGCTGCTTGAATAATGGACGCCTCGCCTGGCCCCCGCCCGGAATCGGAAATGGTTTTTTGATTGAAGCGTTTTTGGGAATTATTATGGAGATAATCAGCGAATCATGGATGAATCTACGAAATGTCGGCAAAGCATCCCAACAGGCCAAACGAAACCATCAAGACCCTTTCCGAACTCCTTATACCGATCTGCTCCGCTCGCCGGATCCCATGAGCCGGACGGTTGCCAGGGCAAAAATCATTGTTGAAGGGCCGTCGGATTCGGGCAATGGACGGGATACCGCGTATAGTTGATTTGCCCATCCCGCCCCTCTGTTTGACCGTTGTCCGCTAAATCCTTTTCTTTCAAGTCCTTGCAAGCAAAGCAGCACAGGCCTGGCCCAGATCCTCGAAAATTTGCACGTTTTCCGCGCTAATACCTTGTATCATGCCCTCTTTCAAGGCTGCCTCGGTATTTTTCCCCTTTCCTGTGCGAACCAGCCAGGTTGCAATGCCCGCGGCCCGGCCGGCCTGCAGATCGCTTTGCGAATCACCGATAAATACCGTCTGATTTTTTGAGATACCGGATTGTTGGACGGCCTCTTCTATTAGACCGGGCTCGGGTTTGCGGCACCTGCAGCCTTGATCAGGGGTGTGGGGGCAGAAATGAATACCTGAAAAAAATATGCCTTTTGCTGCAGCATCCCGGCGCATCCGGTCATGGATGGTTTCCAGGGTTTGTTGGTCTATGATTCCCCGTTTCACACAGCTTTGATTGGTGGCCACAGAAAGCCGGAGCCCGGCCTGAGCCATTTTGGCCAAAGCATCCAATACCCCCTCAATCCAGACCCACTGGTCCGGATCTGTTACATATCCGCCGGGTGCCTCATAATTGAGCACCCCGTCGCGGTCAAGAATTACATGGCAAAACCGGGTCATTGCAGCAGTCCCTTGTCCTTGCAGAACTGCGCGGACCCAAAAATATATATTATCCGGTCGTCACTGGGAAATTTTTTGATCAGCCGGTATCCGGAAAATTGCGGCATGATGTCTTTTTCATCCGACACTTTGATATAAATGATATCGATTTGCTTTTTTATTGCAATTTTTCCCATGCCGGCATAATCATCCTCGTATTTATTCGGTATGGTTTCAAACTGATCAACGGTTAATCCGCCATAATAGGGTAACTGCGAATCATTGGTCAGTACTCGTGCATCCCGTAGCAACTCGTTTTGTTTGGCAAAACGGCCGGCTTCTATTATGACACTGTCATCCCTTTTAACAACTGAATGAAATGCCTTGGAGGCCGGCACGACGAGAAAAACCGCCAAAAAGCAGAAAAGCCAGAAATTCGGGCGAAAAGAATTTTTGACACGGTTAAACAGATTGTTCAGCCCCTGGCCCACCCATGGGTAGACAAGGCAGGCAGGTGCGAATACAAATCTGTGCTGCATGAAATCGCGGTTGATCAAGTTGAGATAGACCAACAACAGGTAAAAACCGATCAGGCCAAGAATAAAAGCATGCTGGACTTGCATCGGCCGCCAGGAGGAAAAAAATAGCGCCACAAAAAAACAGGGGAATATGACTTTAATGAAGATTTTACCAAAACCCGTAAGATAAACCAGGTACATAAAATGGCGGGTGGTTTCCAGCAGATTCTGTCGACCGTGATAAAAAGGCGGGGTTCCTTCCAATTTCTCAAGGGCTTTGTAGCGCTCCATATATTTGTCCATGAACTCGAGCTGTAAGGCGGCATCTGCTTTGCTTGTCACTGAGTCCAGCCGGTTGACCGGCATCTGGTTTAAATGGGCTGCAGTTAAGCCCGCTCCGCCCAAAACGGCAATGAAAGCGAGCCAAAGCATCAATCCCTTTGCCATAGAAACAGCAGTTTTGGGTTTTTGCAGCATTCGGACAATGCAAAACAAAGGAAAAAAAACAATTAAAAAAATTCCTTCAACGCGAAACAAGAAGGAAATAACCGAGATCGCTCCGGTCCAGACAAAAAATGCTGGTTTTTCAAGTTTAAGGGCTTTTTGACCCAGCCATACCGCCCACAGGACGCAAAACACAAAACCCGTGCCCCGGATGACATCCACGGACCATTCATTAAACACGGGGGATACGGCAAATGCAAAGGCCGACCAGAATGCTGCATGCCGGTTAAACAGGTCCCGGGTAAGAAAGTAAAGCGGGACAATGGCAAAGGTCATAAAAAAAATGGAAAGCAGGCGGGCGGCCAGATCCCAGTTGGGGATGATGAAATGAACCAGGGCGATGAGTGCGGGATAAAAAGGCATTGGGTACAGGGCCATGCCATCGCTGAACCGGCCGTCAGCAAAATGTTTGGCAATGGAGATATAGAGCGTGCCGTCTGCATTGATGGGCTTTTGAAAAAGGCATAGCAGCAGGATTTTAATAAAAGCAGCCAGTGCCAGGCAAAAGAGCAGGCCGTATTTGGGTTCATATGCATCAAAAAGATTTTCGAATTTTTTCATGGGTTATTTTTGCTTGTCCTTCTATATTTATGGATGCGGGAGCTTTTAATTTTTTATGCTTTCGTAAAAAGTCGATTTTCAGATGGCGCCGTAAAAAGTTCAAGATCAAGGCTTGCGCGATTTCGAAGAATGCAGCGTACTTAGCCGTACGTGAAATTTTGAGAAATTGCGCGTAACGCAGATATTGAACTTTTTCCGTGTCATCAATTTTTAAGTGGCATCATTTATAGTAGATTGATCCAAGGCGTCAAGTACTGTCAGACAAATTTCCTGCTGTTGCATCAGGCGGTCATTACCTGCTAAGAAAGTTAAACCGCACTTGAATTAAAATTGGATTGATAATATAGGGTTCCGGGTTTTGCAAGATCAACTTGACAAAAAGCCGGACAGACTGAAAGAGATTCGATGAAAACAGCCATAATCGGTGCCGGCAGAAAAAGAAACGGCATCGGGCAATATATTGCAAAATATTTTCATCAAAGCGGCGCACAGGTGACAGCGGTGCTGGGCACCACAGAGTCGTCAGCGCAGCAGGCGGCCTTGTCTCTGGCTTCTTACGGAATCACTGCTGCGGCTTACACCGGGTTTTCAGAAATGATCGAAAAAAAGCGGCCTGAAGCCGCGGTCATTGCTTCTCCCGTGGATACCCACTACCATTACCTGGCCCAATGCATTGATCACGGGGTGCACATTTTTTGTGAAAAACCGTTTGTCAGTATGGATGATATTGCCGGAGATGCAGGGGCCTGCCTTGGGTCTGTTTTCTACGAAGCCGGCCGGCGGAATTTAAAAATTGCAATGAATGCCCAATGGCCGTTTTCCCTGCCATTTTATGAATGTCTTTGCGGGCCCGTGGCACCGGACGAAACCCAAAACTTTTTCATCCAGCTGGCACCTTCCGTATCCGGCAAAGACATGATTTTAGACTCTGTTCCCCACGCCCTGAGTATGCTATATAGGGTTTTTGGTTCCGGGGATGTGGCCGGTCTGCATATCCGGGAAAATAAAAAAAACAAAGTAATGGAAATCATATTTGATTATGTGCATTCCGGCGGTGTCTGCAGGACCATGATTGAACTTGTCCATACATTGAGTCAACCCCGGGATTTTGCATATGGGTTTAACAATAAAATTGTGCATCGCATCATTGATGTGGAAACATATGACATCTGTTTTCAATATCAGGGTCAAACAATTCACATAACAGATCCCCTGGAATTGTCTGTGCAGGATTTTCTGTCTTCGGTTATTAAAAAGCGCCCCCCGGCAATGGGTGAGCAAATGATCATCAATAATATGGCGCTGCTGGCGCAAATTTACCAAAATTATTCAAATGCAGAATTGATTGAGGAATAAAATGACCCATCCAAAACACAAAGAACATGATTTCAGCCTAAAACTCAGGCAGGCCTCGGTGATAGAGGGGTTTGCGGATTATGTCCGGTGGCAGCGGAGCCTTCGAAACGATCGGCCAGACGCGTCTGTCCCGGATATGGCGCCTGTTTCCATCAACCTGGATCTGACCACTGCCTGCAATTTTTCCTGCCCGCACTGCGTGGATTCTGGAATCATTAACTCCGGCCGGCAGCTGGATCTGGAACAAGTCAAAAAAAGCCTGGACACGCTAAAAGCCCATGGCCTGCTTTCGGTAATTTTGCTGGGGGGCGGGGAACCGACCCTGTACCGCGGCTTTGGCGAGGTGGTCCGGTATAGCAAGGAAATCGGCCTCCAGGTGGGCATTGTTACAAACGGGTCAAAACTCCAGCGGGTAACAGATGTGGCACATTTGCTGGGAAAGCATGATTGGCTGCGATTGTCCCTTGATGCCGCCATCCAGGAAACCTTTGACAAGCTTCACCGTCCGAAAACCGGGGTTCAGTTAAATGATATCCTTGAAAACGCCCGGGAGATAAAAAGCCAGAACCCGGATTTATCCCTTGGCTATTCCTTTGTCATCATGTGGGAGGGCCTGGAGATGAACGGTGTGCCCATTGCACCCAATATTGATGAAATGCAAAAGGCCGCCGGGCTGGCCGCCCGGTATGGGTTTGATTATATCTCTTTTAAGCCTTGCCTGATCCGGCTTCCGGATCTGCACAAGGAAACCCTTTTGGACAGCGTGGACAGACAAAAACAGGAGGAAATCATCAATGAGGTCAAAAAACGCATTGATGAAACCAAAGATGCGGCCGGTGACCGGATTAAAATCCTTGAAAGTGTCAATTTGATCGCCATGATCCATCACCGGGTCCATGAGCTGAAAAAGCAGCCCAAAACCTGCCATATGCATATTTTCAACTCTGTTCTGGCCCCGGACGGCATTTTTCACTGCCCGGCTTTCAGGGGGGTGGAGAGTGCCAAAATTGCAGAGGCTGACGGTTATGCAGGGGAGGAAAATTTTCAAAAAACCCTTGAAAATCTCAGGCGTTCCATTGATTGTTTTGACGCCCAAAAGGAATGCGACCGGATCGCCTGCTTTTATAATGATGTCAACTGGTGGATTGAAAATTTTATAACCTCGGAAACCCCGGTGGCGTCTTTGGAAACAGCAGAAGACGACAATTTTTTCTTCTGATGGTACGCCTGTATCAGATGATTTGAAAACATTGGAGAAAATTTGTATGACAGAGAATAAGCCTTCGGTTACCGTATGCATACCCCACTGGCAGGTCCAAAAATACATGCGCATATGCCTGCGCTCGATTCGCAAGCATTCTGCAAAATATGACATTCAGGTGATCGTCGTGGACAACGGATCAAAGGATGAAAGCCTTGATTATCTGCGGTCCCTGGATTGGATTATTCTGCTTGAGCGGCCAGAGGAAAAACACACCAACTGGCCCCGCAATGTTTTTACCGCCTGGGATTACGGGCTGACACATGCAACCGGCGATTATTACATCACCATGCATTCTGACGTATTTGTCCGGGCCGATGACTGGCTGGACCCCATGCTCAGGGAAATCAACAGTCATCCCAAAGCTGCCGCATCCGGTGCCTGGAAACTGCATCTGGAAAATCCCGTGTATGTTTTTCAGAAAAGAGTGACAAGGTATATGGTAAAAAAAATCAGACAACTGTTGGGCTCAAAAAAGCATGTAGAATGGAAAGTAGGTCATTATCCGCGGGACTATTGTGCAATGTATCGAAGAGATATTATTGTTGAAAATGGTTTGCAGTTTACCCCGATTCAAGGAGCTGAAGGGGGGCTGGGAAGAGGTGGGGGGTATTCCATTGCAGCACAGCTATGGAATGCAGGCTATCAAACGCCTATGATTCCAGTCGAGGAGATGCGGTCAAAAATTGCTCATATCGCCCATGGCACAGCCGCAGTGCGCAAGGAAAAACCGCTAAGATACGAAAGGAAGCAAAAAAAGCTCGAGGCCAGAACAGCAAATTTTTTAGCTCAGCAGTGGGTAAAAAACCTGGAACAGGATCAACGCCTTGATCGGTAAGAAGGATATCACAGTTTGAAAAAAACAATCCCTTTGCAAAGTTCTGGTTTTCTTTCAGACGGGCATGATATTCAAACACCTTTTCGAGTGGTTGTGTCATGCCGGGGCAATGACCATGAAATCAAATGCACCCGAGTGTTAAGAAATCTTCCGGGTAAACGCTTGGTCTGTGGTGGTGAAACCAATGGCCGAAACATCGTTGCCAAGTTTTTTCTGGATTCCAAAAGGGGCAAAACTCATTGCAGGCGCGAAGAGCAGGGATTATTGGCGCTTGCTCAAACAGGCATCAACACCCCTGAGCTCATTTGCAGCGCTGCCGTTGATTCCGCCGGCCGACAGCCGATGCTTATTCTGCAGATGCTGGAGCATGCAATTGATTTTGAAAAGGCCTGGAAAAGTGCAGAAACAGACTGGCAGCGTGCCGGCCTTCTAAAAAATCTTTTTTCGCTGACTGCATCGATGCATGCATTCGGTCTGATTCACAAAGATGCCCACCCGGGAAACTTCATGGTCGCCGGCGGAATCCTTTACGCAATTGACGGCGGCGCTGTCGCGATAGTCAAAAAGGGAAAAGCCCTTTCTCCTGCCAGGAGTATAAAAAACCTGGCGGCCGTGTTTGCCCAGTTTGAATCAGCTTTTGACTATTTGCTTGAAGATGCATTTGTTTTCTATCGCCAAAAGCGTAACTGGACTCCGGGCCGTTCTTATCGCCGTTACCTTATTAAACAAATTCGACTTCAGCGGCAAAAAAAAGAAAAAAAATATTTTAAAAAAATTTATCGGGAATCTTCGGTTCAGGTTTGTTCCAGGTCCTGGAATCAGTTCATGGTGTGCAAGCGAAAATGTTATACACGTGAAATGAAAACTTTTTTAAGGCACCCGGATGCATTCATTGATAAGGGAAAATTATTAAAGAATGGAAATTCTTCTACAGTTGCACTGATAGAAATGGACAACAGTTTTTTTATTGTGAAGCGATATAATATAAAAAGTTTTACCCATGCGTTGCGGCGCTGTTTTAGGGTTAGCAGGGCCTGGCGTTCCTGGAAAAATGCGCATCGATTGATTTTGCTGAACATTGCTACTCCAAAACCACTTGCAATGTTGGAATATAAATGGGGTTCATTGCGTTCAAAAGCTTATTTTATAACTGAATATGTACATGGCAGAGATGCTTATCAATGGTTTCACGCAAAAGAAAACAGTGAATCTGAAATCCAGAATATGGCCAGCAAATTTGGTCAGATTTTAAAGATTTTTTATCATTCCCTGATTACACATGGAGATTTTAAGGCGACCAATTTTATTGTTTCCGGTGACAATCTTGTTGTCATTGACTTGGATTCTATGCGTTCATATGGACGGGCTGGGCGAAAATTTCAGCAAAAACTGTTAAAGGATTGTCAGCGGCTATTGAAAAACTGGGAAAGGCATCCATTTATCTGCCGCATATTTTGCCAAGAACTTGAAAAATTGAAGTTTATACCTTTATCTAAAATAAAGTTAAAATGTTATGAAAATTAGCTTTGTTATTCCGACATATAACTATGGGAATTTTTTGGAACGTTGCCTTGCCTCCGTCTTTCAGCAAGATTATGGGGATTACGAAGTTATCGTAGTTGATGACGGATCAACTGACAATACAATTGATGTTATATCAAGGATTCAACAACAGTATCCGGAAAAAAAAATTGATTATATATTCCAGAAAAATGCAGGTCCTTCCGTGGCAAGGAACAACGGAGTGGCAAAGGCTGCCGGAGAATATGTTTGGTGCTTGGATGCAGATGATCAATTAATTGATGGTGCTGTAAGAAAAATGGTCAGGGCCGCAGAGATAAACCCACAGGCATGGCTCTTGTTCTCGGGCTTTCAAGCCATAAATGAAAAAGGCAAAATAGTAAAACGGCCACCAAGCCCCTTGGGCAATGATCGGACTGAAAATTTTCGGCGATATATTCTTAAAAAAGTCAAAGGGCTGTGTATGGGTACTGCTCTTGTAAGACGGGAAGCTTTTGATTTGATAAGGTTTCCATCGGAGGTGGCTGTGAACGAGGATGTAGTCTTTTATTCAAAAGTATTGGTTCGTTATCAAGCCGTATCAGTATCAGGATTTGTCCTTACCGTGAACCGGCACAAAGGAAGTCAGCGATATAATATTGCAAAAATGCAGGAAGCAGGTTTGAACACTGTGGACAATATATTTAATAAAAACTTGCTTACTGCTGAGCAGATGGGATATCGGTCATTGTATTTGACTAGATGGTATTTGACTCTTTTCAGAGCACACTTCCGAAATAGAAGATTTAAAGAAGCCAGAGGGTATTATAAACAAGCAGTAAAAGAAAGACCAATCATTGTTTTTCGACTCTCTTATCTGCGTAAATATTTGAGAAGTTTTCGGAAATAGCAATTCTTATGTATCGTGTTTGACATAGGCGCTACTGTGTTTTCCGTAAAAATCAAGATGGCACAGAAGATGACAGCTTTACGGTAAAGGTTCCATCATTAATGCTGGCACATTATTGACAAAACTTTTTTTTGGCTAACTTTTGAATGCCGCTTGTTCAACTATTTTACTTGCGGATTTGCTTAACTTTCCGGGGATTTCGTTTTATCTCGGAATCTTTCGATAGCTCTTATAATTTTAGAATATATGAAATTCGCGTTTTGTTTATTTAAATATTTTCCATACGGCGGTCTGCAGAGAGGGTTCTTGCAGCTCGCACGAACCTGTGTCTCCCGTGGGCATCAGGTAGATGTTTATACTGGTTCCTGGGTCGGAGAAAAGCCTGAAGATATTAAAGTCAAAACTATAACCAATAGTGGCTTGACCAATCACAGCCGATATCGATCCTTTGCCAGGAGGTTGAAACCCTACATTTGCGACGGTGCGTATGACGCAATTGTAGGGTTTAATAAGATGCCAGGCTTGGATGTCTATTTTGCCTCAGATTTTTGCTATGCAGCTAAGGCTTCGGAAAAAAGCTTTTTATACCGTTTAACCAATAGATATCGAACACTAATAAAGCTTGAAAAATCAGTCTTCAGTCAATCTTCCAATACTTGGATCATTGCCATTTCTGAATACGAAAAAAAACAGTACAAGCGTCATTATGGAACCCCGGAAAAGCGTTTTTTTATGGTTCCGCCGGGTATCTCCAAAGACCGGATAGCTCCGCCCGATGCATCGGAGATTGGTGCCGCTCTTAGGCAAGAAATCGGTTTGGCGCGGGATGAGTTTATTGTGTTAATGGTGGGTTCCAATTATAAGATCAAAGGTGTTGATAGGGCAATTCATGCTATTGCTTCACTGCCTGCCAGTCTATCCGACAAAACTCGCCTGGTGATTGTGGGCAGGGGCAAAGCCGGTCCTTATCGCAGACTCGCAAAAAGGCTTGGGGTATTATCCCGCGTAATTTTTATCGGTGAACGCGATGATGTGCCGCGGTTCTTGTTAGGAGCGGATCTGTTACTGCATCCGGCTTATAGAGAAAATACGGGCACTGTCTTAATTGAGGCTATGGCAGCAGGGCTTCCCGTGTTGGCAACGGAAAGTTGTGGGTACAGTTTCCACATATCTCGGGCCAATGCTGGCTATTTGATTCCTGTTCCTTTTTTGCAATACAGGTTAAATGAACTTTTACTGGTTATGTTGACTTCTGAAAATTTGAAAAAGTGGTCATTGAATGGAAAAAATTATGTAGGCCGGACCGATGTGTACAGCAGACACGCGAAGGCAGCTGAAGTTATCGAAGCCGCTGCTTTGATCAAGAACCAGGCCTTTAGTGAGAATCAGGGAACTTAGTCAAATGAAGGATTTGTTCTCCCCTATCAAAAGTATTTCAACCCGAGATCTGATCGTTAACAAAAATTATGAAAAAGTACTACAGCTTCTCGGGCTGAACTATTTTGATGCAATCTGGCAGTATCCTCATGGAGAACTTGTGAAGGAAACGGTTCTTCATTCAGTTGTGCGCACAGAGATGCTTGCCGGCCAGAACAAAAAGTTATTTTATCTTAAACGCCACAATGATGAATATACAGCTTTGCGAGCTATGGCAGGATGGTGCTTTCCTGGTTTTATAAGCGCTCAGGGACCCTTAGAGTATAATAATATCTTGCGTTTTCGCGAAAAAGGTTTGGCAACGGTTATTCCCGTAGCTGCGGGTCAAAGACGCAGGGGATTGTTTCATGTGGAATCATTTTTGATAACAGTGGATTTTTCCCCTTATATTTCGCTTGAAACTTTTCTTAAAGTTAATCCGCAGTTTTTTATGGGCAAAGAGGGCCGATGCCGAAAAAAAAAGCTGATTGAAAAAGTCGCATCGCTTGCCAGGCAAATGCATGAAAATGGATTCAATCACCAAGATTTTAATGCCACCCACATTTTGCTTTATTATGAAGGGGCATCTGACATGCCAAAGCTTGCGCTTTTTGACCTTCAAAGGGTAGAAACTGGGTTTTTCTCAAAGTTCCGATGGGGCATCAAAAGCCTTGCCCGTCTCAATTACAGTTTGCCGGACGAGGTTTTTACTTTACAGGATCGGATTTCACTTTTGACTTTCTACAAGGGAAAAAGTCGGTTGAATATATTGGACCGGTGCCAGTGGTACTGGATTTCCAAGAAAACAAAACGAATTCGTCGTCATACAGAGAAAAAACGCGCTTCTGGTAAAGTCAGATATGGACCAAATCTGTAGCAGTCAGCCGAACGGCCTCCTGAGCATCGGGGCAGACTGCCGTCTTGGGGCCCTTATTGCCGGGCCTTCAACCGGGGCGGAATCTGCCCGGGTTTGACAAAAACAGCCAACCAGGATATTTTCTTTTTTATGGAAACTTGGCCCCCCATAAGCGGAAAAACCATACTGCTCGGCGTTTCCGGCGGAATTGCCGCCTACAAGAGCGTGGAACTCATGCGACTTTTGCAGCGTGCCGGAGCCAGGGTGAATGTGGCCATGACCCGCAATGCGGCCGCCTTTGTCGCCCCCCTGACATTTCAGGCCATATCCAGCAGCCCGGTATTTATGGATATGTATGACAGCCCGGAAGATGATGCCATGCATCATATTTCCTGGGCCGAGGCCGCAGATGCCGCAGTGATTGCGCCGGCTACCGGAAATATCATCGGCAAGCTGGCAAACGGCATTGCTGATGACGCCCTAACCACCCTGATGCTGGCGGTCACCGCACCCAAGCTCATCTGCCCGGCCATGAACACCCACATGTATGAAAACCGGGCTGTGCAGCGAAACATTGAAACCCTGGAGTCTGACGGCTACATCATTGTGGAGCCCTCTGAAGGCGAACTTGCCTGCAAGGCCGTTGGACCCGGCCGGCTTGCGGATCCGGAAAGCATTTTTGAGCACATCATCAATGTTTTTCTGCCAAATGATTATTTCAACAAGCGGGTGCTTGTTACGGCCGGGCCCACCCGGGAGCCCATGGATCCGGTCCGGTTTATCAGCAATCCCTCATCCGGGAAAATGGGGTATGCCATTGCCAGGGCCGCGGCCGGAAGAGGGGCCCACGTGGTACTGGTCTCCGGGCCTACGGATTTGGAAGCACCGCTTGGGGTGTGCCGGATCAACGTGGAAACCGCCCAGGAAATGGCCGATGCGGTGTTGGCCGAATCCGATGCCGCAGATGTGATCATCAAGGCCGCAGCTGTATCGGATTACACCCCAGCGGATAAGGCGCCCCACAAGCTCAAAAAGGGCGAAGATGCCCTCACTGTTGTTTTTGACCGGACCGTGGATATTCTTGCAGAACTGGGGAAAAGAAAAAAATCCAACCAGGTGCTGGTGGGATTTGCCGCAGAAACCCGGGACCTGGAAAAAAACGCCGCCAAAAAGCTCGGCGCCAAAAACCTGGACATGATCGCAGGCAACCTGGTCATCGGCCCGGCGTCCGCATTTGCAGCCCAAACCAGCAGCATCCAGCTGTTTTTCAAAGACGGTAGCAAAGAGCCGGTGCCGCCCATGGACAAACAGGGGGCCGCCCATGTGCTGCTGGACCGGATACTTTCCGCCGGGCAGCCGGAGGCCGGCAAATGACAGGCCCGGACCAAATGAATCTGGATTTCATGCAGGAAGTGCGCCAATACCTGCTTTATTTAAAGGAGATGGGATGCACGGGCGCACCCCTGGGCGAAGATGCACAGGGCATTGTGCAAAAATGGGGCGGCGTAAAACAGGTCATTGCCAGCCATGAAACCCATTTGCCGGAACACGACAGCCTTGATGCCATTTTAAGCGATCTGGTCTACTGCCGCAGGTGCCGCCTGGCGGATTCGCGCAAGGCCGTGATATGCGGGCAGGGTACAGCCGGTGCAGATATCATGTTTATCGGCCCCTTTCCGGAACCGGCCGATACAGACTCCGGGATGCCCTACAGCGGTGAGACCGGGCGACTGCTCACCCGCATCATTGAAGCCATGGGTCAAAGCCGCCAAAGCGTCTACATTTGTCATGCAGTCAAGTGCCGGCCGCCGGAAGAGCGGCTTCCGGACCGGTTCGAGGCCCGGGCCTGCCGCATCTGGCTCAAGCGTCAAATCCGGGCTGTATCCCCGAAAATCATCTGCGCCCTTGGCGGCTTTGCCGCGCAGAGCCTGCTGGGCACCGATGAACCCATCTCCCGCCTGCGCGGCCGGTTTCATGATTATGAAGGCATTGCTGTAATGCCCACCCACGAGCCAGCCTATCTGCTGGTGCACCCAAAGGCCAAAAGGGCTGTCTGGGAGGACATGAAACAGGTAATGGCGCGCTTAACTCATTAAATATGCATTGACATTCCAATCCATTTGGTTTTATATAATGAAGTTTGGAGTTGATAGACTGCGGGGGCTTTTTTCAAACCTCCGCTTTGTATTTTTGAACAACCTGTAAACCATTGAAATGAGGATTGAAAATGGCGAAAAAGGAAAAACAGGCAAAAGAAAAACCCCTTGAGAAACACACAGCCCCGGAACTGCGCGACATTGCCAAAGAATTGCCGGATGTCACGGGTGCTTCGGGCATGAACAAGTCCGAATTGATCGCGGTGATCAAAAAAGCCCGGGGTATCGAGGATTCCGGCAGAAAAAAACAGTCGGAAGCGTCCGTGCGCCAGATCAAGGAAAAAATCCGGGAACTGAAGAAAAAACGCCAGGAGTTTCTGGAAAACGATGATCGGAAAATGGCCGATATTTTCCGCAAGCGCATCAGCCGCTTAAAGAAGAAAACCCGGAGGGCTGCCTGAATCGGAAAACCGGCATGAAAATTGATCCAAAAGGCATAGCCTTTGATATCGACGGGGTGGTGGCAGATACCATGTCTTTGTTTCTGGCCATTGCCGACAAGGAGTTCGGCATCCGTCATATCCGATACGAGGAGATCACCGACTATTCCCTGGTGGAGGCCGCAATCATTGATCACGGCGTGATGTGGGAAATTATTCTCCGGATCCTTGAAGGGCGCTACAACCATCCGCTGGACCCCATTGACGGCGCCCCTGAGGTGCTCCGGCAGTTAAACCGCATTTGTTCGCCAACCTTGTTTGTCACCGCACGTCCGGAAGCCGGCCACATTACCGGTTGGATATGCGAGATTCTGCAAACCGGTCGGGAATGCATCGAGGTGGTGGCAACGGGTTCATTCGAGAACAAGCAGGAAGTTCTGGAAAAGCGTAATATCACGCATTTTGTGGAAGACCGGCTGGAAACATGTTTTATGCTGGCCAAAGCCGGCATTACACCCATTGTTTTCAGACAACCCTGGAACCGAAAGTCTCATCCTTTTGCTGAAGTGGGCAATTGGAGGGAACTTGAAGCCTTGATTTCAATGGAATGAGCAAAATTGCCGTCACCCAACTGCTGGATTCCTTCGTGGATTACCTGGCTGCGGAAAAAGGCTATTCAGATCACACCTGCAGGGCTTACGCCCGGGATTTAAGTGATTTTCTGGCTTATTTCACGACCTGGCAATCCACTGAACAGGTACGGAAACAAAAACGGCAGGGCGCACAAAAAGACAGCTCCGGGGCCGCGGGTATCGAGGAGATCAGTGCCCTTGTGATCCGTAGCTATCTGGGACAGCTCCACCGCCAGCAGATCAAAAAGACCTCCATTGCCCGCAAGCTGTCGGCCATTCGCTCTTTTTTCAATTACCTGGAAAAGCACCACGTGATCTCCCAAAATCCGGCAACCCAGGTCATCACTCCAAAGCAGGACAAGCCGGTGCCCGGTTATCTCACCGTGGATGACGTTTTCCGGCTCATTGATTCCATTGCCGATGACAGCGTGGCCGGCAAACGAAACCGCGCTATACTGGAAACACTTTATTCCACAGGCATCCGGGTTTCGGAACTGACAGGGCTTGACGTGGAAAACGTGGATTTTGCCAACCGCACGGTCAGAGTGCTGGGAAAGGGTTCCGTGGAGCGGATTGTGCCCATCGGGAACAAGGCTGCCGAAGCCATCCGCGCCTACCGTCGGGCATTGTACGGCAACAGCGCAAAAACAACAGATATCTGGAAGGGGCCCTTGTTTTTAAACAAAAACGGCGGACGGCTCACCCAGCGCTCTGTTGCGCGCATGCTGGACCAGGCCGCCCGGGCCGCCGGGCTCACCGTGCCGGTGTCCCCGCATGATCTGCGCCACACGTTTGCCACCCACCTGCTGGATGCAGGGCTGGATCTGCGCATGGTTCAGGAGCTTTTGGGGCACAGGCAGCTGTCCACGACCCAGAAATACACGCATGTAAGCATTGACCGGCTGATGGCTGCATATGACAGCGCCCATCCCAGAAAATAAAACAAGGCTGAATTTTATGTCTGAAAATCCTCACGGCACCACCATACTGGCGGTGCGGTATAACGGCTGTGCAGCCGTGGCCGGAGACGGCCAGGTGACCCTGAACAATTCGGTGATCAAGCACCAGGCCAAAAAAGTGCGCCGGATTTACAATGACCGGATCATTGCCGGGTTTGCCGGGGCCACGGCTGATGCCCTGCATTTGTCCGAAAAACTGGAGGGCAAGCTGGAGCGCTACAACGGCAACCTGACCCGGGCGGCCGTGGAACTGGCCCGGGACTGGCGGACCGATAAGTATCTGCGGCGCCTGGAGGCCATGATGATCGCCGTGGACGCCGCCCAGATGCTTTTGATATCCGGAAACGGAGATGTGATCGAACCGGATGAAGGCGTGATCGCCATCGGCTCCGGGGGCGTGGCCGCCCATGCCGCAGCCTCGGCACTCATGCAGCATGCCCCGGCACTGGAATTGACCGCCGGGCAAATTGTGCGCCAGGCAATGGAGATTGCCGCCGGCCTGTGCGTGTACACGAATCACGTGTTTGTAATCGAAGAAATTCAGGAAAAAACCGCCTTATGACGGACTTAAAGCCACAGCAGATCGTTTCCGAACTCGACAGATACATCATTGGCCAGCAAAATGCCAAAAAATCGGTTGCCATTGCCCTTCGAAACCGTTGGCGCAGGCGTCACGTGGAGCCGGATCTGCGCGATGAAATCGCTCCGAAAAACATCATTCTCATCGGCCCCACAGGGGTGGGCAAAACAGAGATTGCCCGCCGTCTGGCCCGGCTTACGGACTCGCCGTTTTTCAAGGTGGAGGCTTCAAAATTCACCGAGGTGGGCTATGTGGGCCGGGATGTGGAATCCATGGTCCGGGACTTGCTGGAAATGACCATTAATCAGTTAAAAATCCGCGAACAGGAAGCCGTGCAGCCCAAGGCAAAGGAAATGGCCGAAGAGCGGGTGCTGGACATGCTTTTGCCGGAAACCGGTGCAAGCACCCCGGTCCAGCGCCAGCAACCCCATGCCGCGGGAACGGATTCGGAATCCGGCACTGCCCGGCAGGGCACTTCCGCATCTGCCACCCGGGAAAAATTGCGCAGGATGCTCAAGGATGGCAAGCTGGATCACCGGCCCGTGGAGATTGAAACCCAGGACAAGTCCACGCCCATGATGGAGATTTTCTCCAACTCCGGCATGGAGGAAATGGGGATTAATTTCAAGGATATGCTCGGCGGGCTCATGCCCAGGGGGTCATCGAGGAAACGTCGGACCACCGTGGCCGAAGCCATCGAGATCCTCACCCAGGAAGAGGCCCAGCAGCTGGTGGACATGGACAAGGTCACCAAGGACGCCATTGAAAAGGTGGAACAATCCGGCATCATTTTTCTCGATGAAATCGACAAGATCACAGCCGGGCAGGGCGGGGGGCAGGGCCCGGATGTGTCCCGGGAGGGCGTTCAGCGCGATCTGCTGCCCATTGTGGAGGGAAGCACAGTGACCACCAAGCGCGGGCCGGTTCAAACCGATCATATCCTGTTTATGGCCTCAGGGGCGTTTCATACCAACCGCCCCTCGGATTTGATCCCGGAGCTTCAGGGCCGATTTCCCATCCGGGTGGAGTTAGACTCCCTTGGCAAAGGTGATTTTGTGCGGATTCTCACGGAGCCGCAAAACGCGCTGCTTTTGCAATACATTGCGCTTTTGCGCACAGAGGGCATTGATTTGTCTTTTGCAGACGAGGCTGTGGATGAAATCGCCGGTTTTGCCGAGACGGTCAACAATGAAACCGAAAACATCGGGGCCCGGCGGCTGCATACCCTTATGGAGCACCTGCTGGCCGATCTGTTGTTTGAGGCCCCGGACACGGCCGAGAAAAATATCGTCATTGACCGGGCTTTTGTGAATGAAAAACTCAGAGACGTACGCCAGGACCAGGACCTGAGCCGATACATCCTGTAACTGGCGGCATCGTTTTGCCGGCACCAAAACGGAAAAAACAGCCATGACCCCAAATGTTGCAGACATCCTTATAGAGGCGCTGCCGTATATCCGGTATTTTTCCGGTATGACCCTGGTGGTCAAGTACGGCGGCAATGCCATGGTCGACGAGCAGCTCAAGGAGGACTTTGCCAGAGACATTACCCTGATGAAGTTCATCGGCCTGCATCCGGTGGTGGTCCACGGCGGCGGCCCCCAGATCAACAAGGTGCTCGAGCGCATGGGCATCAGCCCGAGATTTGTCCGGGGCATGCGCTTTACCGACCAGGAAACCATGGATGTGGTGGAAATGGTGCTCGGCGGCAAGGTCAACAAGTCCATTGTGGCTCAGATCAACCGGCAGGGCGGCAAATCCGTTGGCCTGACCGGAAAGGACGGCGGTTTGCTTCAGGCGGAAAAACTGCAGATCATGCACCAGCCGGACGAAAACAAGCCCCCTGAAATCCTTGATCCCGGGCTTGTGGGACGGGTTACCAGTGTCAATTCCGAACTGATCAGCAGTTTAAGCGCTCAGGGATTTATCCCGGTGATTGCACCCGTGGGCGTCGGCGCGGCCGGTGAGACCTTTAATATCAACGCAGACCTGGTTGCCTCCCGGGTAGCCGGATCCCTGAAATCCGGGCGCCTGATTTATCTCACGGACGTGGACGGATTAATGGATGCCCGTGGCAATCTGGTGACCTCTGTGGACGCGCCGACAGTGACGAAGATGATCCAGGAGGGAACCATTTCCGGCGGCATGATTCCGAAACTCGAATACGCGCTTGACGCCCTGGAAAACGATGTGGAAAAAGTACAGATCATCAACGGCACCAAGCGCCATGCCCTGCTTCTGGAACTTTTCACAGACCAGGGCATCGGCACACAGGTTACAGCACAATCAGGGATGGAAAAATGAGCAAAGACTATATCCAGCGGGCCGACAAGGTCGTGGCCAGTACCTACAAGCGCTTTCCTCTGGTGTTTGAACGGGGCCGGGGGTGCACCCTCTGGGATATTGAGGGGCGGCAGTACACCGATTTTGTGGCCGGCATTGCCGTGTGCAACCTTGGCCATGCCAACCCGGAGATCTCCCGGGCCCTTTCCCGGCAGGCGGACAAACTGTTTCACGTATCCAACCTGTTTTATACTGTCCCCCAGGTGGAGCTGGCGGAATGGCTTGTGGGACGATGTTTTGCTGACCGGGTGTTTTTCTGCAATTCCGGGGCAGAGGCCAATGAGGCCGCCATCAAGCTTGCCCGCAAAACTTTTTTCGACCAGGGTGACTTCAACCGCTGGCGAATTGTGGCCATGGACCAGTCCTTTCACGGCCGCACATTTGCCGCACTTTCGGCCACGGGCCAGCAAAAGGTGCGCGAGGGCTTTGAGCCGATATTGGAAGGATTTGATTTTGTGGCCTTCAATGATATAGAGCAGCTCGCAGCCGCTGTGACGGACAAAACATGCGCTGTTCTCCTGGAACCGGTCCAGGGCGAAGGCGGGATCCGGTGCGCGGACCGCCAGTATCTCAAGGACGTGCGCCGGCTCTGTGATGAAAAGGGGATCATGCTGATTTTCGATGAGATCCAGACCGGCATCGGCCGAACCGGAAAATTATTCGCCCACGAGCATTTTGACGTGCAGCCCGATATCATGACCCTTGCCAAGGCTTTGGGAAACGGTTTGCCCATCGGCGCCATGCTGGCCACGGAAAAAGCCGCTGCCGCATTCACGCCCGGCGCCCATGCATCCACCTTTGGCGGCACGCCCGTGATCACCGCGGCTGCCCTGGAGGTGCTTCGCATCATTGAAGCCGAAAACATCCTTGAGCACTGCCAAAAAGTCGGCGATTACTTCAAGTCCCGGCTGGAGTGGCTAAAAGACCGGTACCCGGTTGTCGAGGAGGTCCGCGGGGTAGGCCTGATGCTGGGCATGAAGCTTTCGCAAAAAGGCGCCCCTGTAGTAGAGGCCTGCATGGATAAGGGACTTTTGATCAACTGCACCCAGGAAAACGTCCTGCGTTTTGTGCCGCCTCTGGTGATTACCGCAGAAGAGGTGGACCGGCTCGTGGTATGCCTGGACGATATCTTTGCCGGTACCGGTACAACTGAAACCTGCTAGAGGAAAAAGATTTGAAAAAAGACCTATTGACGCTGGCGGACCTGGATGCGGCAGATATGGACCTGCTGCTGTCCCGTGCCAGGCAGCTCAAAAAACGGCATAAAAAGGGGATTCAGGACTGGTCCCTGATTGGCAAAACAGTCGGCCTGATTTTTGAAAAAGCCTCCACCCGGACGCGGATTTCCTTTCAGGCCGCAGCCGCCCAGCTTGGAGGAACATCGCTGTTTATCAGTTCGGCCGACACCCAATTGGCCAGAAATGAGCCTGTGGCTGATACGGCAAGGGTTCTGGAACGTTACCTGGATGCGCTGGTGCTGCGCACCTATTCACAGGACATTCAGACCGAATTTGCGCGCGTGGCCTCCATTCCGGTCATCAACGCCCTTACCGACCTGTATCATCCATGTCAGGTGTTAAGTGATCTGCTCACTGTGCTGGAATACAAGGGCCGGTTTCAGGGGCTGAAAGTCGCCTGGATCGGAGATGGCAACAATATGGCCCATTCCTGGATCAATGCTGCGGCGGCGCTCGGGTTCGAACTGGTGCTGGCCTGCCCGCAAAATTATATGCCTGATTCATCCGTGATCCACGGCGCCGGAGACAAACGATTTATCCGCGTGGTTCATGATCCGGCAGAGGCAGCATCCGGTGCGGATGTGATTAACACCGACGTGTGGGCCAGCATGGGGCAGGAAGACCAGGCCGAGGCAAGACAGTCCGTGTTTGAACCCTTTCAGGTCAATTCTGGGATCATGGACCGGGCCAAAAAAGATGCCATTGTCATGCACTGCCTGCCGGCCCATAAGGGGGAGGAAATCACGGAGGAGGTCTTTGAAGGCCCTCAGTCCGTGGTATGGGATCAGGCGGAAAACAAGCTTCATATGCACAAGGCGATCCTGGAAACACTGATTAACCGGTAGGTGATACCCGCCTGTTTTACAGGTCAGGAAATCAACAGGAGAAAATATTTTGGAAAAAAAGATCAACAAGGTCGTTTTGGCCTATTCCGGCGGCCTGGACACATCCGTGATTTTAAAATGGCTGGCTGAAACCTATGATTGCGAGGTCATCGCTTTTGCCGCAGATATCGGCCAGGGCGAGGAACTCGATCCCATTGATGAAAAAGCCAGAAAAACCGGGGCATCCGTGGTCTACATTGATGACCTGAAAGAAGAGTTTGTGCGCGACTACGTGTTTCCGGCCTTCCGGGCCAACGCCATCTACGAGGGCCAGTACCTGCTGGGCACCTCCCTGGCCCGTCCCCTGATCGCCAGGCGCCAGATGGAAATCGCACATGAGCAAAACGCCGAGGCCGTCAGCCACGGTGCCACCGGCAAGGGAAACGATCAGGTTCGCTTTGAGCTGAGCTATTACGCCATTGATCCATCCATCCGGGTGGTGGCCCCCTGGCGGGAGTGGGATCTCAATTCCCGCACCGCACTGATGGCGTTTGCGGAAAAACACGGCATTGCCGTGACATCCACAAAAGAAAAGCCCTACAGTACGGATCGCAACCTGCTGCACATCAGCTATGAGGGCGGAATCCTGGAAGATCCCTGGAACCCGCCGCCCGAAGACATGTTCGTGCTAACTGTATCGCCGCACGACGCCCCGGACAAAGCCGAAATCATGGATATTACCTTTGAAAACGGCGACCCGGTTGCCATTGATGGGCAAAACCTTTCCCCGGCCCGGCTGCTTGCGGAGTTAAACCGCCGGGGCGGGCAAAATGGCATCGGCCGGGCCGATATAGTGGAAAACCGGTTTGTGGGCATGAAATCCAGGGGCGTGTACGAAACCCCGGGCGGTACCATCCTGCGCGCGGCCCACATGGCCATGGAGTCGATCACCATGGACCGGGAGGTCATGCATTTGCGCGATTCCCTGATCCCCAAGTATGCAGAGATGATCTATAACGGGTTCTGGTTTGCCCCGGAGCGGGAACTGCTGCAAACCATGATTGATGAGACCCAGAAAAACGTATCCGGCCTGGTGCGTCTGGAGCTTTATAAGGGGAACTGCCGGGTGCTGGGCCGCAAATCCGCGCATTCGCTTTACAGCGAGGATTTTGCCACGTTTGAGGACGACACGGTTTACCATCAAAAGGACGCCGAGGGTTTTATCCGGTTAAACTCTCTGCGGCTTCGGATTCGCAAACTCATGGAAAAACAGGGGGCATAGATTCCGTCATGAGCCTCAAACCCTGGGACGGCCGGTTTTCCGAGCCCACTGACAAGGCCGTGGAGTCCTTTACCGCATCCATTGACGTGGACCGGCGTCTGTACAACTATGACATCGACGGCAGCATCGCCCACTGCAGAACTCTGGCCCGGGCAAAAATTTTAACCCGGCAGGAGGCCGTGGACCTGGAAGAGGGCCTGGAAAAGGTCCGTCAGGAAATCGCCAGGGGTGAAATGGCGTTTTACGACCGGCTTGAAGACATTCACATGCATGTGGAAGACCGGCTTTCCGCCCATGTGGGCGACCTTGCCCGGAAACTGCACACCGGCCGGAGCCGAAACGATCAGATCGCCGTGGATGAGCGGCTCTATCTCAAGGCTGAAACCCGGGGCGTTCTGGTCCAGCTCAAGGATTTTCGAACTGCACTGGTGGACCTGGCAGAAGCCAACATCCATGTGGTCATGCCCGGATATACTCATTTGCAGCGGGCCCAGCCGGTATTGTTTGCCCATCACATGATGGCCTATTATGAAATGGTGAGCCGGGATTTTGATCGGTTTGCCGCCGCCCTGGACCGGATGGATGTCATGCCCCTTGGCAGCGCGGCACTTGCCGGCACCACCTATGACCTGGACCGGGCTTACACAGCCGGTTTACTCGGGTTTTCAAAGATTTCCGAAAACAGCATGGACGCGGTATCCGACCGGGATTTCATGCTGGAGTTTGCGGCTGCAGCCAGCATCTGCATGACCCATTTGTCCCGCCTGTCCGAGGAGTTGGTGCTGTGGTCTTCGGCGGAATTCCGGTTTGTGGAGCTTCCGGATGCATTCTGTACCGGCAGCAGCATCATGCCCCAGAAAAAAAACCCGGATATCCCGGAGCTTGTCCGGGGACGCACGGGCCGGGTCACGGGCAACCTGGTCAATTTGCTGACGTTGATGAAATCTTTGCCCCTTGCCTATAACCGGGACATGCAGGAAGACAAGGTGCCCCTGATGGAAATTGTTGACACCTTAAAAGCCTGTCTGGATATCTATTCCCGGATGATTCCCAATATCCGGGTCAACCCGGAGGTCACCGAAAAAGCGGCCAACAGCGGGTTTCAAAACGCAACCGATCTGGCCGACTATATGGTGGCAAAGGGCATGGCCTTTCGCCAGGCCCATGCCTGCGTGGGAAGGGCCGTGGCCTATGCCCTGGATTGCGGCAAAGAACTTCACGAGTTGAGTCTGCAGGAGCTGCAGCAATTTGATCCGGGCATTGAAGAAGATGTGTATGAGGCCATGTCCGTTGCCCGGATGATCGACAGAAGAAAGGTCTACGGCGGCACGGCCGGGGCCAACGTATCGGCCGCCATTGCCCGGGCCCGAAAACATCTGGTCAATTCGGCATCTGAAATTCCTGGAGCATAAAAATGACACCAGGCCATCAGCGGACGATTTTTATAGTATGGAAAACAGCTGCTTTGGTGGCGGCAATTCTGATGCTTTTTGCCGCTTCCTGCGGCAAAAAGGGGCCGCCAACGCCGCCCAAAACCCTGTCCCCGGCTCCGGCCGTCGATCTGGCGCTTGTGCAGCAGGACGGCGGGCTTTTGTTAACATGGCACCTGCCTGAAGGCTGGCAGGCCGATTATGCCCGGCCGGCCGGATTTATCGTGGAACGTGCCCTGACCCCCAAAGAACTGGACTGCCAGGGATGCCCGGTGCGCTTTGAGCAGGCAGCGCAGGTGGATTTCCAGGAGGGCCGGAGCAGAATTGATGTGTGGCGATTTACCGATGCCCTGCGGCCGGATATGGTCCAGCGCTACCGGGTGATCAGTCTCGGGGAAAAAGGGGCAAAGTCCAGGCCGTCTGAGACAAAGACCTTTGATCCTGAGTCAGACAGCGGCTCATGAGCCAGGCGCCGGATGAAAAAAAGTATATCGCCTATATCGCGGTGGGCGCCAATCTCGGCGACCGGGTGGCCGCCTGCCGCCAGGGCGCAAAAATGCTTGTGGAAAACCGGGATATGCGGATTTTTGTCCATTCCCCTTATTATGAAACCGCGCCCATGGGCTATGACGATCAGCCGTGGTTTGTCAACGCGGTGTTTGGCGTGGAAACCGGGCTGGAACCAGCGCAATTGCTGGCGCGGTTAAAAGAAACGGAAAACAGGGCAGGGCGGGACCGCAGCACAATCCGGTTCGGCCCCAGGGTGCTGGACCTGGACCTGATTTTTTTCGAAAATGAAATCATCCATGGCCCGGATCTGGTGGTGCCGCATCCGCGGATGCATCAAAGGGCCTTTGTGTTGCGCCCCCTTGCCGACATTGCCCCGGAGCTGATACACCCGGAACTGGGCCGGTCGGTCCGGGAACTGCTTGCCGATCCCGGTATTGCTGCCCAGGGCTGCGAGCGATTAACCCTGAATCCGACAACTTGAATTCTGAACCTTGAACGAAGGAGTCCTTGATGAAGTTTTTTATTGATACGGCCAATGTTGACGAAATCCGCGAAGCCAATGAAATGGGAATGGTTGACGGTGTGACCACCAATCCCAGCCTCATTGCCAAAGAAGGCCGGGATTTTAAGCAGATTATCAATGAAATCTGCGAAATCGTTGACGGCCCCATCAGCGCCGAGGCCGTGAGTCTGGATGCAGAGGGCATGGTTGCCGAGGCAAGGGACCTGGCAAAGATTCACAAAAACATTGTTGTGAAAATTCCCATGACCATTGAAGGCATGAAGGCTGTACGCACCCTGGCCGGAGAGGGTATCCGCACCAACGTGACTCTGGTATTTTCCCCGCTTCAGGCTTTGATGGCCGCAAAAGCCGGGGCCAGCTATGTGAGCCCGTTTGTGGGCCGGTTAGACGATCTGTCCCAGGAGGGCATGGACCTGGTTGAGCAGATTGTGAGCATTTATGAAAATTACGGGTATCAGACCGAGGTGATCGTGGCCAGCATCCGAAATCCCCTGCATGTGCTGGAATCCGCATTGATCGGAGCCGATATTTCAACCATTCCGTTTTCCGTGCTCAAGAAGCTCGCCGCCCATCCGCTGACCGACAAGGGCATTGAGGCGTTTCTCAACGACTGGGAAAAGGCTAAAAAGTAAGAGTCCAAACCGGGGCAGCCGGCCTGCGTTTTGCGCTCCGGCTGCCCGCAGCCAAAGGGACGATCATGACCGAAAAGCCCCGTTTTTTTTCCGTCCGCATTCTGGGCCACCCCAACAGCCTGACACTGTTTCGGGTGGCCGCTGTGCCACTGTTGATTCTGCTGATGCTCTTTGAAAATCGCATCTGCGGCATTCTGGGCGCCCTGGTGTTTTCGGCAGCCGCCATTACGGATTATTTTGACGGGTATGTGGCCCGCAGATACGGCCTGGTTTCGAGTATGGGCAAAGTGCTTGATCCCCTGGCAGACAAGCTTCTGATTTCCTCTGCATTTATCATGCTCGTGGCACTGGGCCGGGTGCCGGCCTGGGCCGTGTGTATCATCCTCGGGAGGGAACTTGCCATCACCGGCCTTCGAAATGTGATTGCCGAGCACGGCCAGGACGTATCCGCTTCCATGCTGGGCAAATACAAGACCGGTTTCCAGATCGCCGCGGTGATTCCCCTGCTGATCCATTATGTCTACTTCGGGCTTGATTTTCAGGCAGTTGGCATTGTTTTGTTCTGGATCGCCCTTGTGATTACGGTCTGGTCCGGTGCTGACTATTTCATGCGCTTCTGGAAGTATATATATGAGGGCTCCGGCGGGAGCAAAACCTGAAACATCCCGTCACGGAAAACAATGCAATTTTTTATTGACAAGAAAATCAAAACCCCTTATTAGTGGGATCACAATTTCGATGAGCGGGAATAACTCAGTGGTAGAGTGCAACCTTGCCAAGGTTGAAGTCGCGAGTTCGAATCTCGTTTCCCGCTCCATTTTTATTTCTGGGGTTTGATTTTTTTCAAGGCGGCATAGCCAAGTGGTAAGGCAGAGGCCTGCAAAGCCTTTATTCCCCGGTTCGAATCCGGGTGCCGCCTCCATTTATTCCTTTCTAAAATCAGCTAGTTAAAATTTTGAAAGGGACAATTTTCGGTGTCCATTTGGTGTCCACCCTGGACCCCTGGGTCCACCCCTTATTTCGCCTTATCAAACTTGATAACCTCATCTTTTTTCTTCCCAGCCGCCTTTTCCCGAATTTTCTTCAAAGATCCCTGGTAAATAACCTGGTCAAATGACCTGGGAGTACTTAAAGAAATGATTAATCTGTTTGACTATAAAAAAATAAAGAGCCTTATTCATTGGGTAGCCCTTTCATAAGAATCTCCTCTCATTCCTTAGAGAAAGCCATCTGTTTGAGTTTTCCTTATCCATCAAGGTTGAGGTTATCCGCCAGCGATTTAAGACCAGTTCATACTGCTTTTTATCTGCAATCCACCCTTTAAAAGCCTCATCAGTATTTATCCTCTAAAGTCCGTCCATCTGTATACTTTTGGTTGTCGGAAATGACATAATCCAAGTGGTTTACCCCTTGGATTAAATCCTCTGGGCGTCTTGCCGATATGATGGATAACATTGATTAGCGTTTTATCTATCGCTGCATAACGTCAGAACGCAAATTCCCATTAATTGGGATGATGTAAAGATTTTTGATATTTTCTGAATAGTTTCGAACACTACCATTTGATTGCCAAAGAGGGTTAAAGTAAAAATTATATTAAATGTGTTAAAAGCTTCATTCGGAAAAAATGCGGGATGGATTCGTGGTTCAGCACAGCACAACGCTTGTCTGCGACGCCTTATCTCCGGTGAGCTTCTCTGTGAAACCCATCCTCGCCGAGCCCTTGGTACGACCGATGTGTTTGAGACTCCGATTAACTTTTTCGGAATTTCAGTTTATGTCCCAGCATCTACCGGATGCCCCAAAATTTTTTCATAACCTTTATTCATCCTGACAGTGACTTAAAAATTGGGCCTGTCAAACTTAATCTGATTCGGTAAACAATAACAGGAGTCCACGATGATTGACCGCGGCGCCAAAAATACGGATTTCAGCCATGATCATCCGCAAGAACCGATTATTTCCTCTGAAGTTCTGATGGATGCACCCATCGGCATCTTCACCTCTTTACCCGAAGGCAGACTGTTATCGGCCAATCACACCCTGGCCCAAATGCTGGGATATGAGGCTTCCTGTGAGCTGATCGAGGTGATAACGAATCTTGCACAGAACATCTATGCCCATCCTGAGGACAGAAAGCAGATGAAAAACCTTCTGGAAACACGGGGAGAAATCCATGATTACAGGTGTCAATGGGTTGACCGGAATGGCCGGATTTTTTGGGTGTCTATTCATATTAAGGCCATGAAGGCCAAAAAAGGAAAGACCGCCTTTTATCAAGGATTTGTCACTGACATTACCGGCCGAAAAGAAGCGGAAGAAGAGATGGAACTGCTCATGGCGGCTGTGGAGAAGGCTTCGGACTGGATCATCATTACAGACACCAATGGCATGATCCGTTATGCCAACAAGGCTGCAGAGAAACTCAGCGGCTATGCCAAAGAAGAACTCATCGGAAAGACACCCCGCATATTCAAGTCCGGAAAACACGACAGACAATACTATAAAGAGATGTGGGATACCCTCCTGGACGGCAATACATTTCAGGGGATTCTTACCAACAGGAGGAAAGACGGCAAGCTTTTTGAAATATACCACACCATTACCCCTGTGCGAACAGATGCGGGGCAGCTCAGTTTTTTCGTGGTGACATCCAAAGACCTCACAGAGCAGAGAATTCTGGAAAAACGGATCAATCATCTGGCCCATTATGATCCGCTCTCCGGTCTGCCAAACCGGAGGCTGTTTTTGGAACTGCTTTCTCAGAGCATGGGATTGGTTGAAAAAGACAAGAATCTGGTTGCGGTTATGATATTGGACCTGGACCGTTTTAATCTGATTAATGACACATTGGGTCCCTCATGCGGGGATGCTGTGCTCAGGGAAACCGCAAACCGGATTAACAGCGTATCAGATGAAAAAAGCATTGTTGCCAAAATCGGAAGTGATGAGTTCGGCATTATTTTGTCAGAAATATCCCAAACAGAAGAGGTCCTGCGATATGTGCGAAAATATCTCAAAATTGTCTCACAGCCAATGTTGATCGAGGACAATGAACTGCTGGTCACCGTGAGCATAGGTATTTCGGTATATCCAAATGACAGCGAAAATGCGGAAGAACTCATGCAGTATGCCAATCTTGCCATGTCCGATGTACGAAGCCAGGGGGCCAATAATTACCAGTTTTATGCCGAAGGGATGAACATCCGTGTCTCAGAGTTTGTCCACATGGAAAAGAAACTTTATGACGCTTTGTCAAATAATGAATTTTTTCTTGTTTATCAACCTTACGTGGATACCCAAACTCACCATGTCAGGGGGATGGAAGCCTTGATTCGCTGGCAGAGCCCTGAAAGCGGAGAAATTCTGCCGGGCAAATTCATTCCGGTGCTTGAAGAATCAAGGCTTCTGGCAGAGGTCGGAGAATGGATAGTAAAAACAGTTTGCCGGCAAATCGCCTCATGGCAGGGAAAGGGTCTTAATGTAGTACCTGTGGCCGTTAACTTTTCCTCAATACAGTTCAAGCAAAAGGGCTTTTCAGCGCATCTGTCGGATATCATCCAAAAAGCAGGCATAGACCCCCGGCTTTTGACATGTGAAATCACGGAAAGCACTTTCATGGAAGATGTAACAAACACCCGCGAAACCCTCGAGGCTATCCGGGATCTGGGAGCGGCTGTCAGCATTGATGATTTCGGGACAGGGTATTCTTCCCTCAGTTACCTGAAGCGACTACCGGTAAATAACCTCAAAATTGATATTTCCTTTATTCGAAATATTGCTCAAGACACGGATGATGCAACAATTGTATCCACGATTATCTCCATGGCACATCACTTAGGGTTGAAAACCATCGCCGAAGGTGTGGAAACCGGGGAGCAGTTGAAAATTTTGCGGCTGCTGGGCTGCGATATGATACAAGGCTTTTACTTCAGCAAGCCGGTCCGGGCTGCTGTAATTGAGGACAGACTGTCAAAGCCGATTGCTTGAGAGCAGCTTGAATCAATTATAAATGGGTTTTGATCAGGGAACGCACCCTTATTTTGTTTGCTGATGCAAAGACTTTAATGGACAGGACGATCCTGCTCCCAAAGCCGGAATACTGAACGGTAATAGCTCCGGAATACTGAACGGTAATAGCTATAGTGCGCGATTTTATATTTACACCGGAGGCCAGGCACTCACGGTCGGAACTTGCATTTTCACGGTTTTCGTGCAAAAGATATTTTTGACGGTATCAATTGGCAGGCCCTAAAAAACACGGGAGAGAATATGACCCAACATCGCCAACTGGCCGAGGAACTGATTGCCGAGGCAGAAAAGCAGGATGGCTTTAGAGCAGGGATTGCAGCTATCGATGAAGTGTTGGGTGGCCCTTCCTACAAGGCTGTATCTGTGGGAAACTGGAAGACCAACCATTCAGAAAAGGCTACTCCATGGCTGCCAGACGCCCGCTCTCTTCTGGTGCTGGCCATGCATCATCCAGAAAATGACCCAGGGCTGGACTGGTTTGACCGCGGCAATACCGCGGGAAACCGCCGAATGACCAAAATATCTGAGGAGTTAGGCTCCTGGCTATTTAGGAGCCATGGGGTTCGTGCACAGCCGCTGCCCTACCATGTGGAAAAAGGCGGGGTGTATCTGAAAGATGCTGCCGTGTTCGCAGGACTGGGGGTCGTGGGGAAAAACAACCTGCTGCTGGACCGAAAATGGGGACCCAGAGTCCGGCTTCGCGCGGTATTGATCAAAGGCCGTCTTCCGTCCGGCCGTCCGCCGGAAGATTTCCAGCCCTGCCAAGGATGTGCCATGCCTTGTCGAAAAGCCTGCCCCGAAAATGCGTTCGCCCTTGGACAATATGACCGTCCGACCTGTATCCAACGACTCGATTCCAATCGTGCCCATCCTATTGAGAGCGGCCAAAGAGATTCTGAAGGCTCTCCGATCCTTGTCACCGAATGGTGCCGGAGTTGCGAATTCGCCTGCCCGGTAGGAGAAAAATAGCCGCAATGTTGGCTTTTTAAAGGTTCGGCTTCCTTGTATCTGAGGTAAACTTGAAAATTGATAAGTTCAGGTTTCAGAATATCCACGGCCTGCATCGTTCATGTCGAAATCTTTAAAAAACGGGCGTTTATCGCCACTATCACGGTGCTCAAAGACATGAGAATGGCACCTACGGCCGGTGAGAGAAGAATGCCCCAGCTATAAAGAACACCGCCTGCCAATGGTATGGCAAAGGCGTTATAGCCCGTGGCCCATGCCAGATTCTGCAGCATCTTCCGATAAGTCGCCCGGGACAGGTCCAGAATGGCCACTGCATCCATGGGGTTGCTCCGCACCAGGATGATATCGGCCGCCTCCACGGCAACCTCCGTGCCCGCACCGATGGCAATCCCCACATCGGCCTGGGCCAGGGCCGGCGCGTCATTGACACCGTCTCCGGTCATGGCCACGATCAGGCCGCGGGACTGGACCTCTTTCACTTTTTTGGCCTTGTCCTCGGGCAGCACCTCGGCGAAATAGTCATCCAGGCCGATTTCTTCTGCCACCCAGCCAGCCACCTGCTTGTTATCGCCGGTGAGCATCATGCACTGGATGCCCATCTGCCTGAGTTTTGAAATCGCCTGTCTGGATTCTTCCCGGATGATGTCGGCCAGCGCCACGGCGCCGACAGGCGTCTCGTCAATCAGGATAAACACAACGGTTTTGCCATGGGCGTTTAATTCGTCAATCCGATTATCATCGACAGATAAATCGTTTTCCCGGAGATAGCCCGGGCTGACCACTTTCACATGCCTGCCTTCAACCCGTGCCTGTGCGCCCTTGCCTGTAATGGATTTGAAGTCTTCGGCTTTTTGTGGTTCTTCCACCCCTTCGGCGATTGCCTGTGCAATGGGGTGTTGGGATTGAGATTCAACGGCTGCGGCATAACCGATCAAATTTTCCTGGCTGTAATCATTTGAAAAGCTTAAGATTTCGGTCACGCCGAAACGGCCTTCGGTCAGGGTTCCGGTTTTGTCAAAAATAATGGCTTCGATGTTTCGCCCCCGCTCGAAAGCGGCCCGGTTTCGGATCAGCAGGCCGTTTTTGGCTGAAACCGCGGTGGAAACGGCAACAACCAGGGGAACCGCAAGGCCCAGGGCATGCGGACAGGTGATGACCATGACCGTTACTGTTCGCTCCAGGGAAAAAGCAAAATCTCTTCCCATAAACGCCAGCCAGATCACCAGTGTGATCGCCCCGCAGGTGAGCGCAATGATGGTAAGCCACAGAGCGGCCCGATTGGCCAGATCCTGGCTTCTGGACTTGCTTTGCTGGGCCTGCTCCACCAGGTCGATCATCTGGGACAGGTATGAATCCTTGCCGGTTTTCTGCACCGTGATTGTTAAAGATCCTTCGCCGTTGACCGCCCCGCCGATCACTTTTGTGCCGGCGCTTTTGGAAACCGGCATGGACTCGCCGGTGATCATCGACTCGTTGACAGCACTCTGGCCTTCTGAGACCTCGCCGTCCACGGGGACTTTTTCTCCGGGTTTGACCAGCACCCGGTCGCCGGCCTGAATCTCTTGTATGGAAACATCCTTTGTGCTGCCGTCATCCATGACCTTATGGGCATCTGAGGGCATGAGCTTTGCCAGTTCCTCAAGCGCCCGTGACGCCCCCATGACCGAACGCATTTCGATCCAGTGGCCAAGCAGCATGATGTCGATCAGGGTGGCCAGCTCCCAGAAAAACACTTTGCCGGCAAGGCCGAAGACCACGACACTGCTGTAGATATACGCCGTGGCAATGGCAACGGCGATCAGGGTCATCATGCCGGGCTGGAATTTTTTCAGCTCGTCAAAGATCCCTTTTAAAAACGGCCATCCACCGTAGAAAAAAATTGCTGTGGACAGGGCAAACAACACGTATTGATCGCCCGCAAACCCAAGTTCCTCCAGCCCCAGAAAAGACTGGATCATGGGGGAGAGAAACAACACGGGGACTGTGATGGCAAGGGATATATAGAAGCGTTTTTTGAAATCCGCCACCATGTGGGCGTGATGATCCCTGTGGCCGCCATGGCCGGAATGTGCCTTGTGGTGCCCGGAGGGAGCTTTATCGTGTCCGGATTGGCCGCCATGTGACCCGCCTGAATCATGCGGCTGATCTTGCCGGCTGTGCGCTTTCAGGTCTTGTTCTGATTTATCCTGTGCTTCTGTCAAAACATGCTCCTTTGAACCAATGATCTTCCTTAGACCTCGTTGAGTTGCTCAATGACTTCTTTAAGCTTCTTTGCTGAATACTGAAAAATGGCCACTTCTTGGTCGCTGCGATCCATGAACAGCTGACGTTGAATCCCGTTTTGACTGAGCATCACGGGCAGGCTCATACAGACGTCACCGATACCATAATATCCATCAATCAGGCTTGAAGGGGTTTTTTCGCAAGATATAGATCCGGATTGCTGGAAAATGCCTCCCGGCATGCCCGGGTACAAAAGCAATAGGGTTTTTCCATATAGCGGAACTTGTGCTGGGTCTTTCGGTCCTCGACCTCCATGCCACATACTGGACCTCTTGTCATTTCTGACTCCTTTCTTACGGTAAGGGTAAGTCTATCAGCATTATTATGCAATTATTCTGACCGTGGCTGACTTTTGTTGTTGATTTGCACAAGCGCGGTTATTGTATATCCAATCGTTTTTTCATTGCCGGATGATGAATCGAAACCTGAGTAGGTGCGATTATGACCTTCCCTGATCCAGAATACCACCGGCACCTTTTTTTCATTTTCAACCCAAACTGAGCGCTTTTGAAACTGTTCCTTGAATGGCCGCAGGCAGTGGTATCGACAACGCCGCTGCTCGGCATTATTTTATTAAACAAGCTGTGTTCCACATCGTCGGCTTTTCGCGGTGGTGCAGCAAACGATTCAAAGGAGGCGGCAATGCTGCTTGAAGGAAAGACCATCGGCATTCTCGTGGGCCCCGGATTTGAGGATCTGGAGTTCTGGGTTCCTTATATGCGCATGAAGGAAGAGGGTGCCGCTGTCAAAGTGATTGGAATCCGTGCGGGAGAGAAGTACCCGAGTAAAAGCGGCGGGCTTGAAGCAATAAGCGAAACAGACCCGCAATCGGTGACCGCCGATCTGTTGGACGGACTCATTGTGCCGGGCGGCTGGGCGCCGGACAAACTGCGCCGCAACGGGGATATTCTGCAGCTGGTGCGGGACATGAACAGCCGGTACAAAATCCTGGCCTTTATCTGCCATGCCGGATGGGTGGCGGCCAGCGCGGGCATCTGCAAGGGCAGAAAGGCCACCGGCAGTGTCGGCATCAAAGACGACATGGAAAATGCCGGTGCCGCTTGGGTGGATACACCCGCCTTTCAGGAAGGCAACCAGGTATGGGGGCGCGTGGTGGCAGACATCCCCGATTTCTGTCGAACGCTGGTCGAGGCCTTGTCAAAGCCTTTCCCGGCCTCGGGCAGCCAATAGAAAGGGAGGTGAATAATGGCCAGGGTCGTCCGTTTTCATCAAACAGGCGGACCGGAAGTACTGCAGATAGAGGATCTGCCGGCGGAGGAACCGGGTCCGGGCGAAGTGCGAATCAAAGTCGCGGCCTTTGGTCTCAATCGGGCTGAAGTGCTGTTTCGGCAGGGGCTCTATTTGGAGCAGCCCAAGCCGCCGTCGCGAATCGGATATGAGGCCTCCGGCGTGGTGGATGCGGTAGGACCGGATGTGACCGGCATCCGCGTGGGCGACCGGGTTGGTACGATACCCGGCTTTTCCATGCGCAAATACGGCGTCTACGGAGAAAGCGCCGTGGTGCCGGCCCATGTGGTTGCCGCCCGCCCGGACAATTTGTCAAGCGTTGAAGGTGCAGCCATCTGGATGAAGTATATGACCGCCTATGGCGCCCTGGTGGAATACGGGAAAGTGTCGGCCGAGGACAGCGTGATCATCTCCGCGGCCAGCAGCAGCGTGGGGCTGGCGGCCATCCAGATCGTCAAGGCGGCCGGGGCAACCGCCATCGCCACCAGCCGGGGGGCGGCAAAGAAGCCGGATCTGCTCGCGGCCGGGGCCGATCATGTAATCGTCACCGAACAGGAGGATGTGGGCCGGCGCACCCAAGAGATCACCGACGGCCGCGGGGCCCGCCTGGTGTTTGATCCGGTATCCGGGCTGTTTCTGGAAAAGCTGGCCAAAGCTGCAGCCCGCGAAGGCATCATCTTCGAATACGGATCGCTTTCCATGGAACCGACCCCGTATCCCCTGGCCGAGGCACTGGGCAAAGGGCTCTGGATCCGGGGCTATACCCTGTTTGAAATCACCAGCCATGCCGAGCGGCTGGAGCGGGGCAAAAAATTCGTCTACGACGGACTGGCCGCGGGCCATTTGAAACCCGTCATTGCGCGCACCTTCACGCTGGAGGAAACGGCTGATGCCCATCGCTACATGGAAGCCAGCGGCCATTTCGGAAAAATTGTTGTGACCGTATAGCACCTTTTCGGGCCGATCCTGGCACTTTCAAGCATACGGCTACGGCCCGCTCAGGCTGTTCAAACTCCTTGTAATTGCTTGACTGAATATGCCGGCGTACTTTATCATGGAAACTCTTTCCTGGTAATGGGTATTTATTGTTTTTGGGCAAAACAGCAATACGCAAACGGAGTTTTTTTCAACCCCCTGTTATTGCACCCCATTCATGAGGCATAAAAAAAATACACGCAGATAAAGTCGGCAAAATTCTTTTAGGCAGGGAGATTAACGATGAAAATTTTTAAGCGTATCTTTGGGATTTGTGAAACAAAGTCGCCAGAAAACCCGGACTGTTGGAGGTATTTGAGCGAAAGGGCGGAACTTGAGCTATCAAAAGTGCCGGAACTCAAAGAAAGGGGTACCGCTATTCGTCTTGAGGGTAAGGGACTGCCGAATCGAGTTCTTGTAGTGCACGGGAGCGACGATGAATTTTATGCTTTTGAAAATAAATGTACGCATTTTGGCCGCCGGTTGGATCCCTTGTCTGGACAACAACGAATTCAGTGCTGCAGTTTAGGGAAATCCACGTTCGATTACGCAGGAACCAATGTGTCTGGAACAGCAAAGGAACCAATAAAATCATTTCCTGTTGAAAAGCGAAACGGAGCTTTAATAATCGAGCTGACGTAACCCGGATGCCAATTGGGAAAAAGCGCCAGGGATTAAGAAGTCTCAGGCGAAAGGCCAGATAATGAACGCCTTTTAATCTCTTTTTGACGCCTGTGTTACAAATTTACTGCCCTGAAGACTGTTTATCGGCTTGCTTCTGCCAGAACGGGTGGATCAGGTCTTCAAAAATGGTCAGGGCTGCGGCCGAACCCTGGCCGCTGGCAATCACAATCTGATTGAAGCCGCCGGTCACATCGCCGGCCGTATAAATGCCATCAATGTTGGTCCTGTGGTTTTCGTGGGCAATATAGCCCTGGGGGGTCAGGCGAACCCCGAGTTTTTGCGCCAGATCCACTGCTGGTTCGTATCCGATGGCAACAAAAACCCCGTTTGCTTTTACTTCCTGCACTTCTCCGGTCTGGTTGTTTTCCAAAATAATCTTTTGCACGCTTCTCTCCCCCAGTATCTCCCTGGCTTCTGTGTTGTAGAGTACCGGAATGCTGTTTCCGGTGATCTGGCGGGCCAGGTAGTCCTGAGCGTCAAGACGGTCTTTCCAGTGCACGAGGGTCACTTCCACGCCGATATTGTGCATGTGCAGGGCATCGGTTGCCGCACTGTCGCCGCCTCCCACAATAATTACCTTACGGCCCTTGAAAATGGGGCCGTCGCAAGTGGAGCAATAGCTCACCCCGCGCCCGGAAAGCCGGGACTCACCCGGAATGTTGAGCTTTCGGTTCTTTGCGCCGGTTGCCAGTAAAATGGCCCTGGCAAAAAAATTTCTGCGGTTTGTCTTTACGGTAAACGGCCGGGGTTGGCTCGGATCCTTATCCACTTCAAGCACTTCTTCACCCTGGAAAATCCGGATGTACTCCAGGGCATGGGAGACCATCATATCCACCAGCGCCTTGCCGCCCACCTGGTTGAAACCGGGATAATTTTCAACCACCGGCGTGGTGGCCACCTGTCCGCCCAAAGCCTCCCGTTCGATGATCAGGGCATGAAATCCACTCCTGGCCGCGTATATGCCCGCACTCAGACCGGCGGGTCCGCCGCCGATGATCACAAGATCCGCCTCCACTTCAGGGGCGTCATTGTCCGGTATAAAAATGTTTTGCTGTTCCATTTTGAGCAGGGAGGCGGCAAACAGCTCTTCGGTCTGAGCGCCCAGGGCGATAAGGGTTTCGTTGGCAAAAGCCTGGGGCACGGACTGGGCATCATATTGCTCTGCAATCTCTGGAAAGGCCTGGATGTCGATGATCTCCAGGGAAACCTGATCCGGGCGGGCCATGGCCGCCTTGATGGCATTGATCGCCTGTTGGGGGCAATAGGGGCATGTGGGGCTGACAAAAACTTTCACATGCCGGGGGCTGGTAATCTGTTCCAGTACCGAGGCGGCATCCTCTCCAAGATTGGGATTTTGAAAAGCCAGCAGCAGAATCAGTTCCACCAGGGTCCGCCCTTCTTCTCCCGCCGGAGCGCCCAGCCATCGGACATTTATGGTTTCGGGCGCAAAGACAATGGTGGGAGAATGAACAACGCCGTATTTGTCTGCCAGGGAATGATCCAGGCCATAAGTTTTGACGATGATTTTGTCGTTGACCTTTCCCACCAGCTGCAGCACCTGCCGGGCCAGGTCATTGTAGGTTTCGTTTTTGTTTTTGCGGGTAAACAGGTAAATATGTACCGGTTTTTCAACTGCGGAGAAAATCCGTTCAAGCTCTTTTCGGGTATCCTCATGGTGGTGCTCGTGGTCATGGCCGCCGTTGTTTTGTTCAGGCATATCACTGGACTCCTTGCATGGTTGTGGCGAAAACCGATAAGTCAACCGGGTGAATTTGTTTTTACAAATAATGGGCATGAAGTCGATTTTTTGCAAATCACTGAATCCATCACAACAGCCGGCAACGGAGAGTCAAAAAAATAGGGGATTGATCTGTTTCATGGTTTCGTCGTATACAATTAACAGAAAAGCAATACAGCATGTAAGGCCGGGTTTTTTCGGAATTTTTCAGACAACTTCACAAAGGAGGAAAGTGCATGAAACTGCAGATGACATTGACGGCTGCCGCCATTTTGGGCCTGGTGGTTTTAATTCAGCATCCGGCTTGGTGCAGTGAAAGTGAAAACAAGGAGACCGGGGTGGCTGAGCAGGTGCAGGAAACCATGGACAAGGCCGAAGATGCCGCAGAAGTTGCAAAACAAAAGGTTTCCGGCCTGATCCGGGACGCTGAAGCTTTTTTTGCCAGGGGGGAGCTGGAGGATCTCAAACGGGTGGTTGAGATTTACGAAGAGGTGCTTGAGGATGACCCGGACAATTTTGAATTCAACTGGAAATGCGCCCGGGCATGCCGGTACTACGGAGATCTGGCCCAGAAGCGGCAGGTTGACGGTTGGAAGGACATCTGTGCTGAATACGGCAAAAAGGGTATGAAATATGCCGCCCGGGCACGGGAACTGCAACCGGACAAGCCCAACGGGTATTATTACTACGGCCTGTGCGTGGGCACGTATTCAGACGGGGTGGGACTTATCACCGCCCTGAAAGAGGGGCTGAAGAACAAAACGCAGGAGAATCTGAAAAAAGCCTATGAAATAGACAAAGATTTTGAAAACGGCGGCCCAATCGTGGCCCTGGGCCGGTTCTGGCAGGTAGTGCCCTGGCCCTACAATGACAAGGACCGTGCCCTGGAGTTATACCGGGAGTTTCAGGAGACCGGATATTTCAAAACTGCGCACGGTGTTGCCGCCCATGTGTACATGGCTGAGATATTAATGGACAAGTGGGGTAGCGAGCCCAAGGAAGAGGCCCGGGATTTGCTGAAAGAGGCGATATCATTGACGGAAAATCCTTATTGGGAGAACAAGGCCCGGCAGATGATAGGTGAATTATAACGCAGAACGCTCGCCCGGAGAGGGTTTCAATATCCTTTCCGGGTGTTACCCGGTAGGTCGGATGTGCTCCCGGATTTCCCCGGGGGCGGATGGCTTTTTTTTGCAGCAGGTCTGTTCGGTGCGCATTTTGATGCTCCGCTTTTAGGGATTCCAGGTGTCGGCTGTATGGGACTATCTAAAGAATATTTTTGACAATCCGGGGCCACCATGTCATAATTTTAGATTTGTATAAAGTGCCTGTTGTATTCTTACAGGCAGCACGGGGATTGTTGCAGGAAAGCATATGACTCAGCAGGCAGTTAAAAGGGCTCTGGGCCGGGCCGCACGGGAACTGGAGGATCTGCTTGACCGGGCGGCGGGGCAAATATCGTCGGGTGATGGCGGGGAATTGGAGCAATGGCGGCAATTATGCGAAAATTGCCGGCAGCGCCTGGAAGACGACCTGCTGCGCATGGCTGTGGTGGGCACCATCAAGTCGGGCAAAAGCACCTTTATCAACTCCTTGTTTTCCGGTGACTACCTCAAAAGGGGCGCTGGTGTCATTACCTCCATTGTCACCCGTGTCCGGCGTTCAGACCGGCTGGAAGCCGTTGTCTATTTCAAGCCCTGGGAGGAGATTAACAGCGAAATCCGGCAGGCCCTGAGCCTTTTTCCTTCCGCGGGCTGGCGCTCTTCTGCTTCAGAACCCTTTGATATCCGGAACCCATCTGACCGGCAGGATTTGCGTCAGGCGCTGACCAGTCTGGAAGCCGGATACCTGGTCAACCGCGACAGCCGCAGTGTCAGCAGTGTGCTGCTGGATTCCTATCTGCAGGGATACGACAGGGTGGCTGAAATTATTTCAGACCGGACTGAAATCCGGCGTTTTTCAGAAAATGATTTTTACACGCATCAGGACTTTGCCGGCAACCAGGGACTGGCGGTTTACCTCAGGGACCTGGAGCTGTTTATCGATTCCGGGGATCTGGCAGAAAACATAGAAATTGCCGACTGCCAGGGCAGTGATTCCCCCAATCCCCTGCACCTTGCCATGATCCAGGATTATTTGCACACCTCGGATCTGATTACCTATCTGATCAGCAGCCGCACCGGCATCCGCCAGGCGGATCTCAAATTTATGTCCATGATCAAACAGATGGGGGCCATGGGCAATGTGTTGTTTGTGATCAACTGCGATTTTAACGAACATGAAAACCTTGATGATTTAAAGCGTGTAAGGGATCAGGTCCGTCAGGACCTTGCCCTGCTCACCCCTTCTCCGGCGGTATACACGTTTTCCGGCCTTTATGCCCTGTTTTCCGATATCCGCGATTTTCTGACGGAAAAGGATCAGGCCCGCCTGGACCAGTGGCGCGGCGACCAGGACCTGGCCCGATTTTCCCAAAAGGAAAAAAACCGGTTTGAGACGGATTTCAAGCATCTGATCACGGAGCACCGCTACATGCTGCTGCTTATCAATCAGCTTCAGCGAATGGAAACCGTAATTTCGGATTTTTCGCAATGGCTGGCATTTAACCAGAAAGTTTTATCATCAGATGCCAGCGGCGCAGATGCGCTGGTCAGCCAGGTCCGGGAGCAGCAGAAAAAGACCGAAAAAATCCGGTCCATGATCAACAGCACCTTTGACGGTACCTGCCGGCAGCTGAAAAAAGAGTTGAAAACAAATACGGATCGCTTTTTTGACCTACGCCACGGACCGGTGGTGCCGGCTGTGGTGGATTTTATCCGCAGCTATCATATTTCACCGGATCAATACCGGGCCATGCTTATGGAAAACGGGTTGTCTGAAACCCTGCCTGTGGTGTTCCAGGATTTCAAGGAAAGACTCGACGTTTTCATGGCAGAGCAGATCAATCCCCGGCTGTTTGGCTTTGTTGCGGAAAACGAGGCTTATGCATTCGAGTACCTGGAATCCATCTGCCGCCCGTATGAAAGCATGATCCGCGAAACCCTGGCGGATTTTGGACAACACAGCGGGTCCGGGCAGGAAAGCAGCGGCCGGCAATCCGCCGGCAATTCGGCACCGGTGTCCATGGACGGGGTGAAAAAGGCCCATGGTATTGCCATGCCCAATGCGGCCGCCACTTTTGATTACACCCGGGGCATCCAGACCGAGGCCTTCATGAAGCTCGGGTTTTTCCGGATGGTTCAGGGTATTAAAAAACTGGTGAAGCGATCCGGGGCTGCCGGAAACGCGGACTTTTCCGCTTTGGAAAGCGGTGTGGCCAGGATGAAACGGGAAACCGAGGCCACGGTGGTGTTTCATTTCAAAAATTACCGGGAAAATCTCAAGTTCCAGTATCTGTTTGTGCTCATTGATGCGATGGCCGGGGAAATGAGCCAGTGGCTGGTGCAGCGCTTTCAAACATATGCCACGGATTTGACCCGGATCCGGGAAATCAGCAACAAAAGTCAGGAGGAAAAGAAACATTTTCTGACGGAGATGGAGGATATGATTTCCGAACTTGAGCGGATCAAGGGCCAGGTGGACAGCCTGCGGAAGTCCCTGGGCCGGCAAAGCCCTGCAGGCGGCGGGGCGGGCACAGGCGATAAGGACCCGTAACCCATGACAAGGAGGTGACAATGGCGGCAAAGCAGGCGCGTTTGGTGGCGGTGGCCAATGAAAAAGGGGGCGTGGGCAAAACCGCAATGGTAATCAATCTTGGCGCGGCCCTGTCTGCAATGGGCAAGCGAATTTTGATCGTTGACATGGACCCCCAGCACAATGCCGGAAGCGGCCTGGGCATTGAAGCCGATGATGAGACCATAACCGTCTATGACCTGATGACCGCTCCGGACCAATACAACGCTGCAGATGCGGTTTTCTCCACAAAATGGAAAAACCTGGAGCTGATCGCATCCCATATTGATCTGGCCGGCGCCGAAGTGGAGCTGGTGGAAGCCGAGGGCCGGGAAAACCGCTTAAATATGGCCCTGAAGGGATTGGCAAAAAACTATGACGTCATTCTCATGGACACCCCGCCAAGCCTGTCGCTTTTGACCATCAACGTGTTTGCCTTCTGCCGGGAAGTGCTGGTGCCCTGCCAGACCCATCCCTATGCCTTCCGGGCCCTGACAGACCTGTTTGACACCATTGAGTCCGTACAGGAGGAGATCAATCCGGAATTGCGGATTTCAGGGCTGGTGCCCACTTTTTTTGATCAGCGCACCCGGGTCAGCAACATGATTTTAGACCGGCTGCGAAGCGATGAACGCTACTCCCAGATGCTTTATGACACGGCCATCCGCGCCAACACCACCATTGCCGCCAGCACCGAGGCGGCCAAACCTGTTGTGTTTTACCGCAAAACCAGCAACGGCGCCCGGGATTTTCAAGCCCTGGCAGCGGAATTTCTCAAAAGGGCACCATAGCTGCCCGGTTAAACAGGTTTTTAATATTTTTTTTCAGCCTGCGTGTCCAGAAACGCCAGGGCCTGCGTCCAGACCGTCTGGCAGGTTTCCCAGGAAAAGCCGCGTCGGTTGAGGTATTGATAGAATTTTTGTTTCAATGCCGGCCGGTCCAGTTTTGCCCATGCGGCAAGCCTCGGGGCCACGGCCCGCCACGCCGGCCCGGTTTCTTCAAAGTCTGTGAGCATTTGATCGATGATGGTTTCATCCACGCCCTTCTGCCGCAGTTCGTGACGCAGGGCAAATTCTCCCCTTGGCCGGCAGCGGCAGCGGCTTTCAATCCACATGCGGGCAAAGGATTTATCATCAATGTAACCATAGGATTCCAGCCGGCTGAGCGCGTTTTGGACAGCCGGCCCGGAAAATCCCTTTTTCTCCAGATACCCGATGATTTCCGCACGGCTGCGGGGCCGGTACCGGAGGTAGTGCAGGCACCGATCAAAGGCTTTTTGCTTTTCATCTTCGTGCAGGAGCCGCTGTTTTTCCTCAGGGGTTAGTACCGCACCTACCTGAAGCGATGCCGCAATTTTTTCAGACAAAGAAAAGGCATACTCGCCGTCAATAAATATATTGCAGCGTCCCCGGTTTTTCTTTTGTGGGCTAATGGCGGTAATGGACGAACTCATTTTTCCGAAGCTGCGGGCCGGTCCTGCGGGGGAGGGGGCAATTGATCCGGGTCGCTGGCATCATCTGCGGATTTAGCGTCGGAAAAATCTTCATCTTCAATTGGCTTGGAAATGTTGTCAAACACTGCCTGGTCCGGTGCCATGTTGGCCAGTTCATTTAAGGCCTTTCTGACTTCCCGGCTGCCCTCGGTGTAGATTTCATGGACCTGTGCATATTCGTTTTTCAGGGTTTTTACAGGATAGCGGCCGCTGGTTTTCTGAAGGTAACGAAATACCAGGGGGCCCACGGACTGCCAGTTGTCTTTGCGGGTCTGGGTATCCAGGGAAATGATAGCATCGGTTTTTTTGCGCCACCTGCGTTGAAAAGCCTTCATCATGACGCGCATGGGACCGTAAATCCAAAAAGCCAGCCCTGCGCCCAGGGCCGCCACTGCGAGGACCATGGCCCATGGATCGGTCAGGGTGCCGGCCAGGCCGAAAATTACGGCCCCGTATGCAACCGCCCCGCCCAGAAAAAGGCTTAAAAGCGCCCCGATCAATGTGAGTTTGAATTGAAATTTTTGTGTTCTTTTTCTATGGGTCAGCAGGGCCTCGAGAAACTGGTCAAGGCGCTCGGAGTGGGTTTCGATAAATGAGGCCAGGTTATCAAGCCGCCGGCGCGGGGCATCCAGGACCGACTCCCGGAGCTTTTTGCGCTGATTCTGGAGGTGATAGAGAAAGTCGTGTGAGCCGGGCCGGCTGCTGTCAGATTTGCCGGCCGCCCGGGAGGAGTAGGTCAGGTGGATGGCCGGAATGTCTTTTCGGCCCGTGATCTGGGACAGATTCCAGCAGAGGGTCCCGTAGACCTGGAGCAAATCACTTAAGGATGAACATTCATCAATTCGGTTGAGCACGAAAAGAACCCGGTCCTCAAAGGTCCGGGCGGATATGGTCTCGCGCAGGCTTGTGTGGGCCTCGCGTACAGTGCCGGCCTTGTGCGGGTCAAATAAAACCAGTACCAAATCGGCCAGCTGGGCCAGATCCCCGATCACGTCCTGGTAATTGTAGCCCCGGTCCCGTTCCGTTATGGAATCAAGCATGCCGGGTGTGTCAATGATGGCCAGATTTCTGAGAAACGGGGAATTGACCTTTTTGAGCCGGAAATGGGAGGCAAAACGCTGTCCGTGCTTTTTCAGGATTTCAAACGGATAATCCGGATCATTTAGCAGATACTTTCCGTCGCGTTCTTCCGTGACCCGGACCGTGACCTGTTCAGTGGCCGCATCATCATAGGTGATAATCGTAAAGGAATCATCTGTGGGGGCCTGTCCCACTGCCTGCACATCCCCGCCCAGAAATTCGTTGATCAGGGTGGATTTGCCCGAGGAATAGTTGCCCACCACCAGCACAAGCGGGCGCCACTTGATGGTGCTCTCCAGGGCCACGTCCGAATAGCCATACTTGAGCGCCACAGGCGAGAGCCCGTCGCGCACCATTTCCACCATTTCCAGGCGCAGTGCATTTATGTAGTTTTCCCGGTACATTCTTTTTCTTTATCAATAAATATCAGGCAGGTCAAGCGCGGTTAAAGAACCGGAAAACAGAGGAAACAAAAGCACATTTCAGGAAACTTGATTGAACACCCTTGAATATCAAGTTGTTTCCGGTTAGGATACCCACGAATTTCAGTTTTGATCCCCAAGCCCGGCTTTCAATGGCCGGTGCAGACAGATGGAGAAAACATGGCGTTGGAAATCAACGGCTCGACCCTGAACTCTGTACGCATGATCATGGCTCACATAGAAGAGGTCGCAGATGGCCAATAACAAAACAAAGCCAGCTGGTTGGAAAATCCGACGACTGATTTTTTTGTATTTTCTGCTGGGCGCAGGGTTTGTGCATGCAGATATGGTCATGGATCACACCGGCCGCAAGGTCCGGGTGCCCGATGATCCGGTCCGAGTGGTAAGCCTGGCGCCGAGTATTACGGAGATTGTCTATTCTTTAAACTGCGAGCAGCGCCTGGTGGGTGCAACCCAGTACAGCGATTATCCTGCAGAGGCCGGGAATTTGCCATCCGTAGGCTCCTATGTTTATCTGGATCTGGAAAAGATCGTGTCCTTAAAGCCGGATCTGTGCATTGCCATCAAGGACGGCAATCCATTGCGCATTATCCGGCGCCTGGAGGAAATGAACATTGCCGTGTATGCGGTCAATCCCAGGGACCTGGATTCAGTGATGAAGACCATATCCGACATCGGCAAAATCCTTGGGACAGAGCAGCGCGCTGGGGAGGTGGTCTCGGACATGGATCAGCGCATGGCCGCGGTAAGCAAAAAGGTGGACAGCGTCTCCCATCGTCCCGGGGTCTTTTTTGAGATTGGCGTGGATCCCATTGTTTCTGCCGGGTCCAATACCTTTATCAACGAATTGATCCAAAAGGCCGGCGGCTGCAACCTGGCCGGCGGCCATCCCGGATATCCGAGGTATTCAGTGGAGGATGTGCTGGCCCTGGCTCCGGAGATCATCATTGTCACCTCCATGGACCGACAGAAGGTTTTTGACCGGGTGCTGCAGCAATGGCAGCAATGGGAGGAACTGCCCGCGGTGGCCGATGACCGCATTCACCTGGTAGACTCCAATCTATACGACCGCCCCTCGCCCCGGCTGGTCAAAGGACTTGAAGAACTGGCCCGGCTTCTCCATCCGCAACTGTTTGACAGTGACGGGGACAGGGCAAGATGACAGCCGTGGTCAAGCGAATTTTTGTGGTCACAGCGATTTTGGCCGCGCTTTTGGCGGCAGCCGGATTTCTGGGCCTGACCATGGGCTCTTCCGGAGCCGGGGCGGCTGACGTTATCCAGGCCATCCGGGATTTTTTCCGGGAGGAAAGCCTGATGCATTCGATTATCTGGAAAATCCGGTTTCCGCGGGTGCTTCTGGCCGCCCTTGTGGGCGCATCCCTTTCCCTTGGCGGCCTGGTTTTCCAGGCGCTTTTGCGAAATCCCCTGGCAGAGCCTTATATCCTTGGAATTTCCGGCGGTTCAGCCATTGGTGCGATCATCGGCATTCTTCTGGGTCTGGCCCGGTTTCCGGGGGTAGGGATGCTGGCGTTTGCCGGGGGCATGGCCACCCTGTTTCTGGTTTTGGGCATTGCTTCCGGGCAGACCACGGCCAAAAAAGAATCCCTGCTGCTTTCCGGGGTCATGGTCAATGCGTTTTGTTCCGCCGGCATCATGTTTCTGCTGTCTCTTGCAAGGGATGCCCGGCTGCAGAACATCATGTTCTGGCTTATGGGGGACTTGTCCTCTGGTGGAATGGCCGAAGCCCGTCTTCTGGCCATGATGGTGCTGCCCTGCTTTGCCGCCATTTTCTGGCTGTCGCACAAGATGAACCTGCTGCTGATGGGAAGGGAAATGGCCCAGTCCATGGGGGTCAATGTCCGGTTGGTGAGTGTCACCCTTCTGGTTCTCACTTCGTTTATGGTCAGCGCAACAGTGTTTCAGTGCGGGCTGATCGCATTTGTGGGCCTGGTGATCCCGCATTTGCTGCGGCTGGTCCTGGGCTCGGACCACCGGGTCCTGACACCGGCCTGTATTTTCGGCGGTGCGGCCTACCTGGTGCTCTGTGATTTGCTGGCACGTGTTTTGCCCAGGCAGGGGGAAATGCCCGCCGGGGTGATCACCGCCATGATCGGCGCACCTGTTTTTATTTTTCTGTTGAGAAGGAGCAGCGCATGAACCCGGCTGTTTCGGTTGCAGGCGTATCTGCCGCTTATGCGGATCAAGCCGTGCTCGAAGATGTCTCATTTGAGGTCAAAACAGGCGAGTGCTTTATTCTCATAGGGCCGAACGGTTCCGGCAAAACCACTTTGATGAAAATCATGGCCGGTCTGCTCAAGCCCGTGTCCGGCCGGGTGCAGATCCTGGGTCGCAGGCTGAAAAGCTACGGCAGAAGAGACCTTGCCCGGCGCATGGCATTTGTGCCCCAGCAGGTGCCCATGGATTTTCCATTCCGGGTCAGAGACATGGTATTGTTCGGACGCAGTCCGCATCTGGGCACATTCGGTCTGGAATCGGAAAGGGATCACGCCCTGGCCGATCAGGCCATGGATTTTACCGGCGTTGCCCGGCTGGCTGATCGGCGCATGGATCAGCTAAGCGGCGGCGAGCGCCAGCGGGTCTTTATCGCCAGGGCCATCTGCCAGGAGCCGGAACTGATTTTACTCGACGAGCCCACCGCTGCCTTAGACATCTCCCACCAGCTTCGGGTCATGGACCTGATGGAAAAGATGCGCAATGAAAAAAGCATTACCGTTATCATGGTCTCCCATGACATGAACCTGGCGGCCATGTACGCCGATACCCTGATGCTTTTGCATCAGGGAGAAATGATTCAATGGGGCCCCCCGGGCCGGGTGCTGACCTATGAAACCCTGGAGGCGGCTTATGGGTGTCCCCTGCTTGTGGATCAAAGCCCGCTTGGTCCCATGCCCCGGGTGACCCCTGTACCGGGCCGTTATATCCGGGAGGATCTCAAAACCCTTATTTCCTGAGCGCTTCCAGGTGCTGCCGGGCAAACTCAAGGGAAGGGTCCAGGTCCAGGGCAATCCGGAAAAACCGTATGGCCGCGTCCATATCCCCCATTTCCCGGTAGTTGACCGCCAGGTTGGCATGATCGATGCCCGATGCCGGGTTAAGTGCAATCACCCTGGAGAAGCTTTCAACCGCTGCCTCGTGGTCTTTTTTCTTGAAATGGCAGAACCCGGCCAGGTTGTGCAAATCAGTGCGTTCATGGTCCCATTCAAGCCCTTTTTCCGCATTTTCCAGGGCGTGCTCATAGTCGCCGGCGTCTTTCAACGCCTGGCCCATGTAGGAATAAATGCTGGCAACATCCTGGGCGTGAGGGTCAAGGGCGAGCGCGGATTGGAAAAGCGCTATGGCGGCCTCTGTCTCCCCGAGTTCCATGCGGGTTTTCCCCAAATAAAACTGTACGTAATATTTGCCCGGCATCATGGCGTCCATCTGCGCCAGTCGTTGTGCGGCCTCATGCGGGTCAAATTTTTCCGTGATCAACCGGGCGCAGAACATGCCAACAGTTCCGGCAGCCGCCCGCTCCCGGAAACGCGCACCGGGAACCACCGTGTACAGGGCGCAGACTCCGAGACCCGGGTGGGTGGTGTCCATGGTGATGACATCCAGGTTCTGCTGCTTCAGGGCGGCAATGCAGCGCCGGACCTCCTTGCCAATATTGCTGTCTGAGATATCCGGCAGGTCTGTGATGTTTTTGATGGTCCCGGGTTCGATGATATGGGCGACATCTGCCGGGTCCGCCGGCTTGGGCAGTCCGCTGGCCACGTAATTGGATCCGGTGTGAAAGTCGCCGGCGAGCTGGGCAGTTTCAGCCAGGGCACGCGACAAGGCTTTTTCCGGATTCGGAGCCGTGCCCGCGGTCCATACGATTTCGCTTTTGTGCGGAAAGGTTTCCGGATCAAAGGCCAGGGCCCCGACCGTGGCAATGCCCGTGTCTAAGGAAAAATCCGACAAAAACACCCGGATTCCGTTTTTTTTGTATTTTTCCAGCATTTCCCGCACCATGGGGTCTGTTGCCGATGCCGGGTCAATGCCTGGCACGGGGGTTTGTTCCCGGCAGATCCTTGCAGATACGTGGCGCTCCACAATTTCACAGATTCCCTGGCAAAGGGCTTCCTCCAGGCAGTTGCCGGCAGAAGTGCCGTTGAATTCGTTGATGGCAAAAAACCATTCAAAGGGAACCCGCACGTCATGGCCGCGGGTAAGATTGGCCCCCATTGCCCATTTCAAGGGAAGGGTGTCAAATACCCGGGCTGCGGCTTCCAGGTCTTCTGATTCATCGTGGACTGATGCGGCAATGGTTTCAAAGGGCAGGGCGGATTTTACCATTTCCGGCCGGGTGGCTTCCACGAAATTGGCCGGGTCTGCGGCAAAACTATAGAAGCTGAACCGCTCCACCAGTTCCATGACCGCGCTGGCCTCTGCCTGGGCCGGGGTGGCGCCTTTTCCCATCTGCTTGGCTGTACCGGTCAGGGACCGGGCATCCGGGCCGCACACGGAAACATAAACCGGAATATTCAGCCTGCCCGTGTCAATGCGCGCGGTTTTGGCCAGTACGGCCAGGTTCTGTTGGGCAAACCGGCGCCTGACCTTTGCCACGGTTTCCTGCGGGTCGGCAACTTTGTCCTGGTCTGCGGTAAATGTTTTATATGCGTCCTTGAGTATCCATTTCGGATTCATTTCAGATATCATCCTTTTGTTTGTATCCGGTTTTGAAATCCATAAAAGGAACTTACCATATGCAAGCCGGCGCAGGTCGTCAAGCGTTGTGTGGGCAAAACCCCCGTTGACAGGAATTTGGTTTTCTGTATATCCTGCATTGAAAAATTTTCAGACTGAATTTTGTCTGGTTGCAGATCATTGTCCAAAGGGGGGCGAGGCCAATGGCATCTGAGAAAGTCAGCACGAAAATTGGCATGGCTCCGGGTTCGCTGGTTTACGTGGGCGAGGAGGGGGCTGCGGATATATGTGTTTCCATCATCCAATACAGCCGGGATAGGTACACCGAAACAACGGATGCGGATTTAGAAGCTTGCAGGCAGGCGATTTCAGAAGACAGTGTCACCTGGATCAACATCACCGGGGTCCATGATCCGGATCTGATCGGCCGGCTCGGACAGATGTTTGATCTGCATCCCCTGGTGCTTGAAGATATGCTCAACACAGAGGGTCGGCCCAAGCTTGACGATTATGACACCTATTTGTTTGCGATTTTGAAAATGATCGACTATGACCCCGGCCAAAACCGGCTGGATCATGAGCAGGTCAGCCTTGTGGTGCGGCCCGGCCTGGTCATCTCTTTGCAGGAAAAGCCAGGGGATGTGTTTGACCCCGTCCGAGAGCGGATCCGAAAGGGCAAGGGCCGGATCCGAAAACTGGGCGCGGATTACCTGGCATATGCCCTGATGGACATGATCGTGGATCAATATTTTCTGGCCATGGAACAAATCGGCGAACAGATCGAAGATCTCCAGGACGAGGTCATAGAAGACCCGGGAGAGGAAATTGTCCAGACCATTCATCAAAGCCGCAGCCGGATTATTTTTTTAAAAAAAGCGGTCTGGCCGGTTCGCGAGATCATCCATAACCTGCTGCGCGATGACACGGATCTGATCTCCGATGATGTGCGTGTCTATCTGCGCGACGTCTATGATCATGCCATCCACGTATCAGACACCGTGGAAAGCCATCGCGATATTCTTTCCGGGGTGCTCGATATCTACCTGACCACGGTGAGCAACAGAATGAATGAGGTCATGAAGGTGCTCACCGTGATTGCCACCATTTTTATCCCCCTGACCTTTATTGCCGGGGTCTACGGCATGAATTTTGATTACATGCCCGAGCTGTCCCGGCCCTGGGCCTACCCGGCACTGTGGGCGGTGTTTCTCGGGATTTTCGCCGGGCTTTTGGTCTGGTTTAAGCGCAGAAAATGGCTGTAAACAATCCTGATGGCGCCGTAAAAAGTCCAATATCTGCGTTACGCGCACTTTCTCAGAATTTCACGTACGAATAAGTACGCTGCATTCTTCGAAATTGCGCAAGCCTTGATCTTGAACTTTTTACGGCACCATCTGAAATCAGACTTTTTACGGTGCCATCAATCCTGACGGCCTCAGGAGACCCTTTCCACGATCTGCTCTGCGATTTTTTCCGCAGACCGGCCAAACAGCTCGTCCATGGGCACTTGCTCCAGCAGTTCATCGTTCCAGGCAATATTGTTTTCCTGGACAATATTTTTGATATGTTCGTGCTTGCCGCCCAGGGCCTTGACCCTGGAGGCCAGGTCCACGGCCGGGCGGAAGGCCACGTCGAACAAAAGCAGGTGCTCCACCATGTTGGGCCGGGAGGGATCTCCTGAGATCAGCGGGATGACGAGGATGCTTCTGTCGTCTTTTCTGCCCTTGCCCATGTAGACATTGCCCTCGCGCACGATGATTCGCTTGGTGCCTTTCAGGGTGCGGTCTTTTTCAGCCCTGGAGGCAATGGCGGCGGAACTGCCCTGTTTGTCAATGACCTCGATGGTGGTTTCTTCCGTGGGCTCGCCCATCAGATTGACCCCGGAAATGCGGTAAAGGGTCCAGCCCTTGATGTGATCGAGTATCTGCTGCATATTTTTGATCACGAGAATGTTGTTTAACGTCAGGTGCTCGATGGTAAAGCCCAACTGCTGCATCATGTCAAAAAGCAACCCCTCTGCCTTTTCCTCGATACGGCTGGTGCCCACGGTCACGGTCTTGGCCTGGTGCTTGATGGCATCCACCGGTCGGGCCATGGTGTTGATGGCCTCTGCAAGGGAGGCAAACAACAGATCAAACATGTTGCGCGCCGTGCCTTTGACACCGAAATCAATCTCAAAATCGGCTACCGGCAGCCGGCCGGAGAGGTATTTGAGCAGCAGCACCAGGTTGGTGGAGCCGTTGATGCCCATGGTCGGGGCAAGCCCGTTTTCCGCCTGGCGCTTTCGAAATTCATTGTAAAAACGCAGGATTTTTTCTCTGAAAGATTTTTCCAGGGCGATTTCGTAAATATCAAGATCCTGCTCGGCATAGGCCTTGATGGTTTCCCGGATCTCTTCGCGGAACTGGTGGAGAAAGTGTGAGCCTTCATTGATGGTCAGGGCCGCATAATAGCCCCACATATGGCCCACCAGGGTGTTGACAATGGGGGCGAAATGCTCGCTTACCGCAGGCACCCGGAAAACGTCTTCGGCATAGGTGTCAAACCGGTACTCATTGGCATCCGCAATGACCACGGGAAGGGCCTTGTGGGACCGGAAGATGGCCGTGTCCTTGACAATGTCGCCGATCACGCTTCTGCGGGTGCCGGCAGCACAGACGATGATCAGCGGCTCTGAGGACAGGTCAATGTGTTTTTTGTCTTCAACGAAATCTGATGAAATGGTTTTGTAGCAAAGCTCGCTTAACTTGATCCGGATTTCGTCTGCCGCCGCCTTGTTGGGTCCGCTGCCAACAGTGGCCCAGTATGTGCGCTGAAGGGCCAGACGATTGGCGGATGCCCGGACCTGCTCCTTCATGGACAGCACCTGCTCCATAATATCGGGAAGCTGGATCATTTGCCGGACCTCGTTTGACACAAACGCATGGCTGCGGCGGCCGGTGGCCTGGGCAATGTATAAGGCCAGCACAGCCCCGGCAATGATCTGGGAGTAAAAGGCCTTTGTGGAGGCCACAGACATTTCAATGTCCCTTCCTGAACTGGTGTAGAGCACTCCATTGGTTTTAAATGTCAGGTCTGAATCTCTGCGGTTGACAATACACACGGATGACGCACCCTTTTTGCGCACCATGTCAACGGCCCGGTTGGTGTCCGTGGTGGTGCCCGACTGGCTGATGGGCACCAGAAGCGTGTCAGACAAATCCCGGCCGTCTGATTCATTTAAAACAAATCCGGACAGTTCTGATGATTTGAGGGCTTCTATGCGCATTGTTGGTTCATCCAGGTAATAGCGCATGAGATTGGCGCATGCCGAGGCCGCCACGCCCGCGGTTCCCTGGCCGATAAACAGGATCTGGCCGATCCGGCCGTGGGTGATTCTGTCAAGCAGGGCCTGCGGTATGGTGGTTTCATCCAGGGTAATTTCGTATCGACGGCCGTCTGTATTGATGATTTTCCAGCGGTTTTCCAGGGTCCGGCGCACTGATGCCGGCGCCTCTGAAATTTCTTTTAAAAAATAATGGTCAAAATCCTGGCGGTCGATATCCCGGGAGGTGAGCTGGGTCTTGCGGATGTCGGCATCTGTGAGCTCGATTGGAGCGCCGTTGTAAAACATGGCCGTGACCCCGGACAATCCCCCATGGCTGTCCGGGTCAATGACAAAGATCTGGCCCGAAATAAGCCTGCCCTGGCTGTCTTTATGCGCAGCTTCGCCGTCCATTTTCAGGAAATACGGGGTTTCTTCGGCAAATCCGTAAACCTCGGAAGTGGGAATGTAGAAATCCGGTCCCAGACCCACGAAAACGGCCTGGCCGCTTCCTTTCAGGGCCAGGAACAGTTTTCCCGGGGCCAGGTCCGACTGCATGCAGATGGCATGGGAACCCTCGAAATCATTGACTGCCAGGCGAAAGGCTTCTGCGATGTCATGGCCTTTTTTGAGATACCCGGCAATGTGGACCGGGATGATTTTGGTATCACAGGTGATCTCTGCGGGATAGTCCATACCCCCGGCCTCGTGGGCTTTCTGCAGGGCCTGGTAGTTATCAATGTCGCCGTTTAAGCTCACATGAATGATTCCGGTTTCCTCAATCAGGGAGGTTTGGGTCTGTGCATCCATGGGGTGGCAGTTGGGTTCGTTGACCTCGCCCACAGAGGCCCACCGGGTATGGGCAGAGACGTTAAAGCGCCGGTGGGGCTGGATCAGCAGAAACTGGAGCACTGGATCGGCAGCCAGTTCATCCCGGATATAGGCAATGTTGTCGCCCAGACGGCCGATTTCAGCGGCCACCTTGTAGGTCAGGGCAACAGAGACACGCGGATCGGAGGGATCATTTTTTAAATGCCGCACGGATACACTTTTGTGCAGCAGCAGGCCCCTGTTGGTGCGCCGGGCAAATTCCTCGGCATACCCGGCAGCGTTAATCCGGCTTTCCAGGTCAAAATAAACCGAATCTTCCAGGATAAACATCAGGGACAATCCTGCTGAATCCCGGCCGCGCACCTCGAGTCTGTCAATGCTGTTTAACACCGAGTTGACCTGCTGGGCCGCAGCCAGCCCGCCCCGGGCAAGTTCCGGTATACCGGGTGTTATCACACGGATTTTTTCCATGTTGTCCAGCAGCTCGGTTTTCAGGCTCCATATCGCATCCCGCAGGGTCTCAATACGGGTCGAAACAATGTCGAAAATATCCGGCGCAAGGCGCCCCATGGCCTGGTCCCGGCCCTGAAGTTCCTTTCTGGCCAGATCCTCCAGATTTTTCAGCAGGACTGAAAGGCGGCTGCAGGCATCGGTATCGGTAAACAAACCATAAAAACTGTCCGTCTGCTTGAGCTCCCGGATTTTTGAATAAAGAATGCCCACGGTATCGGCTCCCCCCAGATAGGCGTCATCAATCCGGCCTGGCTCAGGGCTGTTTGCGGAAAAACCCGTCTGCGCCATTTCAGCGGCAGCGTTTTCCAATTCTGAAATCATATCTGGGGGCAAAGCATCGGATTTATCAGCCCGCTGAAAGGTCACAATGCCGGTCAGGCCGCAGCAGAGCCGGTTTAAGACAAGGGGGAAAAAAATAAGGGTGTCGCGCTCTACCGGATTTTGCGGGATTCTGCCGATGCGGATTTGCGGGATCACTTCTGCGGTCTTTTTTAGCAAAGACAGCAAAAAAATTTTTAAGCTATGGGCTTTAGGTGTCATCATTTACAGCGTCCTGTGGTGCCTTGGCCTGGTTTAGGGGTTGTTGCATGTATTCGTAAACGATTCTGCGGAAATATTCAGCCGCCCGCACGCCGATATAGTTCTTGTGGGCAACGATCACCCCGACTGCGATGGTGTTTCCGGTTTCACGGTGTCTGGCATATCCGGTAAACCAGTCAAATTTGACCTTTGCCGGGTTGTCGTTGATGGAACCGGTCTTGCCGCCCACATCAAACCTCTTGAAAATGGCGGTTGCCTGTCTGCCCCGAAAGCTGCCCCGTGCCGTGCCACGGGTTACAGCGGCATTCATCATGGACTGCATCTGCCGGGCCGTTTCCGGATGGATGGATCTGGTCAGCATTTTTCGATCCTGGCGGAAAACAACGCGATCGTTTAACACTGCGCGTTCAATAAAATAAGGCCGCATCATGGCCCCGTTGTGAACAATTGCTGCTGACAGCATTGCCGCATGCAAAGCGGAGATTTGCGTGGTTTTGTTGAAACCACAGGCAATCTCCGCCCAATTATAAGGTTTTTCGGATACGGATGCAACGCTGACATCCACGGGAAGATCGAAATCCATTTCCCGGTTGAACCAAAAGGCTTGTGCATATTTTTCCAGGCGGGCCTTGTCCAGGTAGTTTTGCCCGATTTTGCCGAAAACCGGATTGATGGATTCGGCAAAGGCCTTTTCCAGGGTTACGTAGTTGGTATATTTGTTTTTCGTGTCCGCCAGCTGGGAGCGATACAGGGTGTATTTACCGCCGTTAAAGCTCATGCGGGTCTCCGGGGTCAAGCCGCTGTCATCGATGGCACCTGCGGCACTCACGATCTTAAACAGGCTGGCGGCGGGAAATGAGGCGTTTGTACAGTTGTTCATATCCGGATTATTTCGGTCATGGGAGGCCATGACCAGGATTTTTCCGGTCCGGGCGTCCATGACCACAATACCGATCTGCCGGGCATATTTGGGATCCATCATTGAAAGCACGGCTTTCTGCAGGTCTTCATTCAGGGTGGTATGAAGGGCGCAGTCCCGGCCGGCGATTTTTTTGGAAAACACGGGTGTGAGGGGATTGAGCAGATCGCTGCGGTCCAGAAGCGCCCGGACCTCATCGCGGGTGACGCGCTCGGTTTCCGGTTTAACAGCGGCCTGCTGCGGCAGCGGCCGGCTCTGAAACCAGTGGGCCACAAAAAATCCACCTTTGATCAAACCCAGCCCGATGCACAAAATCAGCAGGTATGCCGGCAGCCGTCTGAGGGCCTGCCTTGCTGCCGATTTTTGCCTCAGGCGGAACTGGTATTTGCGCCAGGCGGTATTGTGAAATTTTGTCTGGCTGTTGATGGTTTTTCGCTTGCGAAAAGCATCCATGATATACAGATGCGCCTTATTTCAGACGGGTTCCCGGCAGGACCGGGCGGTCTATCACGGCTACGGATCCGTCCTGCCCATCGACTGCCGCCAGCACCATTCCCTCGGAGCGGATTCCCATGAGCTTTGCGGGTTTCAGGTTGGCCACCAGAATAACGGTTTTGCCCACCAGGTCTTCCGGTGCATAGAGCCTGGCAATGCCGGCCACTACAGTGCGGGTCTCGTGGCCGATGTCCACTTCCAGCTTCAGCAGTTTGTCCGCTTTGGCGACTTTTTCCGCTGAAATCACCCTGGCGGCACGCAGATCCACCTTGGCAAAGTCTTCAATTCCAATTTGCGGGGCCATGGGTTCAGCTTTCTTTTTTTCAGGTGCCGGGTCCCGGGCAGGCCGGTTGAGAATGGCCTCGGGATCCAGGCGCGGAAACAGGGATATGCCTTTGGGCAATACGGTTTGCGGCGCGATTACACCCCATTTTGAGATTTCTGCCACCAGGTAAAATCCGGGTTTGGCCTCCGGGTCCAGGCCCAGGTGCTTGTGCATGGCTGCCGCTGTTTCGGGCATCACCGGATAAATCAGGCCTGCGACCACCCGGAGGCCTTCGAGCAGGTGACAGATCACCTCGGCAAGCTGCGGGCGGCTGTCTTCCTGTTTGGCCAGTTCCCAGGGAGCGCTGGTGTCCACGAACTTGTTCATCTGCCCGATATATTCCCACACCGCAGCCAGCCCCTTGTGAAAATCCAGGTTTTCCATGCTGCGGCAAAAGGCGTCAATGGCAGTTCTTGCCCCGGCCTTCAGGTCAGTTCCCATAATTTCGCCTGCTTCCGGGTTCCAGTCCGGCACAGTGCCCTTGAAATACTTGTGAAACATGGCCAGGACCCGGGAAAACAGGTTGCCCAGATCGTTTGCCAGATCCGAGTTGATCCGCTGGATCAGGGCGGCTTCTGAAAAACTGGAATCCAGCCCGAAGGTCATTTCCCGCATGAGGAAATAGCGAATGGCATCCACGCCGTAAGTGTCTTTAAGATAAACGGGATCCACCACGTTGCCCAGGCTTTTTGACATTTTGCTTTCATCCACGTTCCAGTAGCCGTGAACAAAGAGGTGCCGGTAGGGGGCGATGCCTGCGGCCTTGAGCATAATAGGCCAGTAAATGCCGTGGGGTTTTAAGATGTCCTTGGCCACCACGTGGCGCACATGGGGCCAGAAGCTTTTAAACTTTTCCCCGTCCGGATATCCCAGGGCGCTGATATAGTTGATCAGAGCGTCAAACCACACATAGGTGACATATTTGTCGTCAAAGGGCAGGGTGACACCCCAAGTCAGCCGGGACTTGGGCCGGGAGATACAGAGGTCTTCCAAAGGTTCCCGAAGAAAGCCGAGCACTTCGTTTTTATAGCGTTCCGGCACGATAAAATCCGGATTTTCATGGATGTAGTCAATGAGCCACTGCTGATACCGGCTCATTTTAAAAAAATAGTTGGACTCCCGGATGGGCACGGGGGACTTTCCGTGATCCGGGCACTTGCCGTCTTCCAGTTCCCGCTCGGTGAAAAACCGCTCGCAGTCAAAGCAGTACAGTCCTTCATACTCGCTGAAATAGATATCTCCGCTGTCGTAGATTTTCTGCAGCACCTGCTGAACCACGGCAATATGATCCGCATCCGTGGTTCGGATAAAATAATCGGGATGAATGTTGAATTGCGGCCAAAGATCGCTGAACAACCCGGAAATCCTGTCCGCATAGGCTTTGGGGGCCTCATTGCTGGCTTCTGCTGCCTTGACGATTTTATCGCCGTGTTCGTCCGTGCCGGTGAGAAAAAAGGTTTGTTTGCCCTGCATCCTGTGGAAGCGCCGGGCCACGTCAGCGGCTATTGTGGTATAGGTATGTCCCAGGTGAGGTCTTGCATTGACGTAATATATGGGCGTGGTGATGTAAAAATGCGATGTCATTTTATTCTTCCTGTGACGAATGCTTTGTATTGTCTTTGTTCGAATTCGGGTTCTGCGCTTTCTGGCTGCCGGAATACAGGTTGTTTTCAAAGGTCAGGCAGCACATGAGCCGGCCGCAGACTCCGGAGATTTTTGTAGGATTCAGGGACAACCCCTGCTTCTTGGCCATTTTGATGGTAACCGGGTCGAACCGTGTCATAAATGCCGAGCAGCACAGGATCCGTCCACATCTGCCCACACCGCCGCACATTTTGGCCTGGTTTCGGATGCCCACCTGGCGCATTTCAATTTTTGTGCGGAATTCCTTGACCAGCATTTTCACCAGTTTCCGGAAATCCACACGACCGTCTGCAGTGAAAAAGAAAGTGAGTTTGGAGTTGTCGAAATTGCTTTCAACGGAAAACAGGTGCATCTGCAGGTTCAGGCTGTCCACGCACTCCCGGCAAAAATCATAGGCCTGGTCTTCGATTTCCCGGTTTTTTTCCCTCTGCTCCTGGTCTTCCGGGGTGGCCGGACGGTACACCTTTTTCAGGCTTTGTCTGACGGTTTCCGGATCCCGGTTTTCGGGTTCCGTGGCCACGGTGCCGAAACCCAGCCCGTGTTCGGTCTCCACGATGACTTCGTCGCCGCTTTTTAGCACGTAGGCGCCGCAATTGAAATCATAGATTTTTCCCGCCGGCTTGAAACGGATGCCGACGATTTTAAGGGGGTACTTTTGTTTGGATTCGGTTTCTTCCGTATTCATAAGTGAAAGCTTCAGTCCTTTTATCAATAAGTCTTGCCGCCCTGAGCAGCCAGCGCCTCGACCAGGCCATCCATGACCAGCCGGGCATTGGCGTTTGTGGTCAGTGCCTTTTCCGCTGCAGCAATGGCATCGGTTTTTTCAAGGATCTGATCCATTGAGGTCCGCGAGCCGGTCTTGCGGACCTGATCAGAAAGATCCCGGTTGTAGAGCAGCTCGGGTGCGGCTGAACACACCGCCAGATCCCTGTACCAGTTTTTCATGATTTCAAGATTTGCCTCAATCCGGTCCTTGTCCCTGGCCATCAGTTCAGCCAGCACATGCCGAATGCCCCTGGGCTGTGCGGGCAGTTTCCTGAGTTGCTCAATGACAAAATTGCGCCGTGCAGACCAATCCCGCGCTGCCATTTCAACGGCACGGCCAAGGCTTCCCCGGGCAAGAGAGGCAACGATCATGGCCTGCTGCGGGGCGATGCCGCATTTGTCACGAAGATAAGCCTCCAGTTCAGCCGGGGCAATCGGGTGAAAACGGATATGCTGACACCTGGATACAATGGTGGGCAGCAGATCACCGGTATCTGCGGCAATAAGGACAAAAACCGTGTGTTCCGGGGGCTCTTCCAGGATTTTGAGCAAAGCGTTGGCTGCTTCGGCATTCATCCGGCCGGCCGGGTCAATAATCACAAACCGGCAGGAGCGTTCATCGGATTTCAGGGCCAGGTCAGCACACAGAGACCGGATTCGGTCAATGCGGATATTGAGACCTGAGGGCTCTATCACCCGGACCTCCGGATGTACGCCTGCGGCGATCTTTTTACACGACCGGCAGTTGCCGCATGCCCGGGGGAAAGCAGAGCTTTGTCCGTCTGTTTGAGATGCGGGCAGGCCTGTCAAATCCGGATTTTGGCAGTTGCTGATCATTGCCAGGGCCAGTGCGGCGGTTTTTTTGCCTACCCCGTCTTCTCCGGTAAAAAGCCAGGCATGGGGCATTTTATCGTTTTGAAGGGCATTGGCCAGCAGCTGCACCGGACGCTTCTGCCCGATGAGATCTTCAAGTCCGATCACAAAATTCGCCGTTTACGCCTTTTCATTCACGCGTTCCCGAAGTTCCTTGCCGCACTTGAAAAAGGGCAGTTTTTTGGGACGGATCTGCACCTTTTCCCCGGTCTTGGGGTTTCTGCCGGTATAGCTCTTGTAGTTTTTCACAAAGAAACTGCAAAGGCCGCGAATTTCAATCCGCTCTTCATTGACCAGGGCATCGGCCATGGAATCAAAAAAGATCTGCACGATTTTTGCTGCTTCGGATTTGGAAATATCCGCTTCCTTTTTAAGGGCGGATATCATTTCGAGTTTATTCATTTTTCCTCCTGTGTCAAAATCTCCGGTTGCAAGCTGTTTCTCCTAATTAAACATAAATTTTCAATAAGTCAAGGGGTTAAGCAAAAGTGCACAGCCGGAGACTGTCATTTGTAACATATCCGGGCAATCAATCCCCGAAATTTCCGAGCCCGTAGAGGTTAATCATAAACGCGATGTCATGGTCCTCTCCCTCTTTTTCGTACCTGACCTGCAGAGCCCAGCACTGGGACCGCCAGCGAAAACCCAGGCCGGTTTCAATACTTTCGTCTGTTTCCAGGCTTCGCTCGTAATCCGCCAGAAGAGTCAGTTGGCGGGTTACGGGGGTTTCGACTTCAAGATACAGGCTTTCCCGGGCCTGCTGATCGGTGTTGCGGTAGGCCACTTCGGATTCATATTCCCGGTTGTTTCGGTATTCAGCGTGAAGCCGGTCACCCCGGCTGCTGCGGTAATGAACAGAGAAGTTGGTGGAAATGAATTTGTCTGCCTCGTGGCTCCATTGTGCGTCTGCGCGCAGGGTAACCGGGGATGCCGGGGTAAAGTCGAGTTCCGCAAACAGGGGTTCAAAGGCCAGGTCGGGATCATGGCTCTGGTTAAAATCATAGCCCTGCTCGATATAAAAACGCAAAAATTGATTGTAGCGGTGTCCGGGCCCATCGTCTTTTTTCGGATCGCTGACTGTGCGCCTGGAGGTCAGAAACTGGGTAAGGGAAAGCGCCATGCGGTTTTGCTGTTGATACCGATCGTTTTCATCAAAAAAGGGAAATTCCGACTGATCGGATTCGGGCACATATTCGTAGGAAAGCAGGGGAATAATCAGGTGTTTGATCTTTTCCACATTTTCGCTGTCAACGGAAAACACCCGGCTTAGCTCTGTGGAGAGCTCAGCACCGATGTCATACATTTCCCGGTGCTTGTAGCGGTCAGCGCCTGCAGTGTAATCTTCCCGGTCCCCGTCAACATACCAGGCCGTCTGTCGGAAGCCCAGTGACGGCTCAAAGGTAAAGCTTTCATAAAGGCGTATGGGCAGGAAAATCCGGGGATGGAGATCCATCCGGTGGCCGGTCAACCCGTCTTCACGGAAAAAATAGGTGTATTCGCTGTCCATGGCGGCAAACAGCATCTGATTGGAAAAACCGGGAACCTCGAGCAGGGGCTGTTTCAGGGCGCTGTATCCCACCCGGGGAAGCCGCTGGAGGGTGTCATTGGTATCGCTTTGCCGACGCTTGATCACATCATCATACCAGACCAGGTCCGTGTTTAAGACATGATAGTTCCAGATCTTGTTGATGTTTAACCGGTTGGTGCGAACCGGGTTGTTCTCATCATCGAGATCTCTGCCGAAATGGGAAAAAAACTGCTCTTCTGCGGCATCATATCCCATGTACCCGCCGGAAAATTCCCGGAGATAGTCCTGATCGCTGACCACATCGAGATCCAGCCGGGCCATGGCCCCGCCGGGCAGTTCCTGGTCAAACTTTGCCCGGAACCAGTATCTGTCGTCATTGGGTCTGGGTGCGTTGTCGTGATCATACCCCCAGTCTTCAGTGGCTTCCGGGCTTCCGTCATCGATTCTTCTGTCTTCGAACCCGTCAAACATCAGAACCCCTTTTGAGTCTTCAGACCGCATGTAGCGGTATTCAGCACCCAGTCTTTCCCCCCGCTCCTGCAGGTGCTGGTAATAAAAGGTGGCGTCCGTGTTATCGGATATGGCCCAGAAATACGGCTGGGTGTATTCAATACCGTTGCGGCTGGAATAGGTGGCACTGGGCGGGAGCAGGCCGCTTTGCCGTTCGGTCTTGGCCGGAAACATAAACCAGGGCATATACAGGAGCGGCATTTGCCGAACCCGGAAAGCCGCATGGGAAACATACCCGTAGCCCTCCAGGGTGACCTCGACTTCCTTTCCGGTGATCTGCCAGTCCGGCGAATCGCCTTCGCAGGTGGTCAGGGACGCTTCATGAATCCGGTATGTGGACTCGCCGGTTTTTTCAATGCGATCGCCGCGGATGCGGAACTGATTTTCCCGAATAAACACAAATCCGTCATAAAGGGTGCCGGTGTTGTCGGCCATGTTCATCTCCAGGCGCCGTCCGGACATCCGGTCGCCGCCGGATACCAGTACCACATTGCCTTCGGCTCTGGCGGTTTTGGCAGCCTGGTCAAGGGTGGCAAAATCTGCTGTCAGTTCTTTTTGGCCCTGAATGATCAATACATTGCCCAGGGCCTTGTACAACTGCGTTTCCGGATCATAGGTGAGCCGGTCGGCAAAGACCTGCCAGCCGCCGTTGGTCAGCGCTGGGTCAGAAATCTCCTGTGCGACGGCGGCATTTGTTATCAGCACCGCTGCACATATGGCGGCCATCCACAGACAGGTTTGTTTCCGTAAAAATCGGGACATGGGCATTTGCAACATTTGCGCTGATGGCCGCGCCTGACGCCGCCAAAGGGTTGTGGTCAGGTCTGATCCGAGCTTTTGAATAATACCTTGATGCACAGGTAAAATTCCAGTATAAAAAACCGAAAAATAAAAAATGTCAAGCCAATAGCTGGAAAAAATCCCGCCAATTCAGAAATGACAGGCATTTGATGAAAAAGTGGTTCGTCAGTCAGCTAAAATCCGGCCAGGCCGTGACCGAACTCTTTGTTCTGGCTGAAAAGACGCTGAGTCACAAAAAAGACGGGGCCCCGTATCTCAGTATTGCGTTATCGGATAAGACCGGGCGGGTCCGGGGCGTTGTATGGGACAACGTGGAGCAGATCGCCGATGCAGCTGCGGCCGGAGACGTGGTCCGTGTACAGGGCCATATCTCCGAATACCGGGGGGGACTGCAGGTGGTGGTCAAGGGGCTGGAGCCCGCTGAAACCGGTGCTGATCCCGCTGACTTTCTGCCCGCCACCCGGAGGAACCCGGAACAGATGCTTGAGCGGATCAAAGCTCTCGGGCAGGCTGTTTCCTCTGATGTGCTGCGGGGACTGCTCGATGCCTTCTGGAATGATGCCGGCTTTGTCGCACAGTTTAAACAAGCCCCTGCGGCCAAGAAAATGCATCATGCCTATATCGGCGGCCTGCTTGAGCACAGCCTGTCCCTGGCCCTGCTCGCAGACCGGGTGGCCGGTCATTACTCCGGCATTGACCGGGATCTGCTGATCACCGGTGCCATTCTGCATGACATTGGCAAAATCAATGAATTTGTATTTGATACAAACATTGATTATTCCAGCGAAGGCCGGCTTGTCAGCCATATTGTTATCGGGGTGGGGATGCTTGAAGAAAAAATCCGGCAGATCCCGGATTTTCCCAAGCAAACGGCGCTTCTGCTGCGGCACATGATGGTCAGCCATCACGGCAGCCGGGAACTGGGTTCCCCGGAACCGCCCAAAACCCTTGAAGCCGTATTGCTCAATTATCTTGATGAAATCGACGCCAAGATCAAAGGCATCCGTGAATTTATGGAAAGTCAGGATGCAGACGCCGAATGGACGGGCTATCACAAACCCCTGGAGCGGTTTTTTTTCCGGGGTACACCGGAAACCCAGGGCTGAAAAATACGGTTGCAGAATTTATGCTGATTACACTGGAAGGCATTGAAGGTTCCGGCAAGTCCACTCTGATTCCCGCCATGGTGGCCTATCTTGAGGACAGGGGGCACCATTGCGTGGTTACCCGGGAGCCGGGAGGCACGGAGGCGGGCCGGCAAATCCGGGCCATATTGCTTTCGCCGGGAAATGCCGGCCTGGATCCCATGGCCGAATTATTGCTCTACGAGGCCGACCGGGCCCAGCATGTCAGCCGGGTGATCCGGCCGGCCCTGCAACAGGGCAGCATTGTGATCTGCGACCGCTTCTGTGATTCAACCGTGGCTTACCAGGGTGCGGCCAGGGGCATTTCCGCAAAAGTTGTACGGGATTTGAATGAACTGGTTCTGGGCGGTGTTACGCCGGATCTGACTTTTTTGCTTGATCTTCCGGCCGAAATCGGATTATCCCGGGCATGGCGGCAGATCCAATCCGGGGACCGCCATACGCAGGAGACCCGGTTTGAGATGGAAACCATCCGGTTCCACGAAAAAGTCCGCCAGGGGTATCTGGACCTGGCGCGCGAAAATCCCGAACGCATCCGGGTGGTAGCAGCAGACGCTGCCCGGGAACAGGTGCGGGCGGCCATCATTGAACAACTTGCGCTCCGGCTTGCAGCCGATTTTCAGCCCTGATTTGCCCGCAGCCGGCAAGCGTGCCATAAGGACCCAAGCACATGCATTATTCCATACTCGATACCATCGGCAATACACCCATGGTGGAGATCCGGCGGTTAAACCCCAATCCGGCCGTCCGGATTCTTGCCAAGCTTGAATACGTCAATCCCGGCGGCTCCATCAAGGACCGGCCGGCCCTGGCCATGATCGAGGCCGGGGAACAGTCCGGGGAACTCACATCGGAAAAGACCGTTATTGAAGCCACCAGCGGCAACACCGGCATCGGCCTGGCCATGATCTGTGCGGTAAAGGGCTACCGGGTGATGCTGGCCATGTCCGATGCTGTGTCCCTTGAGCGCCGTAAGATTTTAGAGGCCCGGGGTGCAGAGATCTTTCTTACGCCCGGGCACCTGGGCACGGACGGGGCCATTGAAGAGGTCTATCGCCTGGTCCGCGAAGACCCGGACCGTTATTTCATGACCGACCAGTACAACAATCCCGCCAACTGGCAGGCCCATTATCAGGGCACTGCCGGAGAAATCATTGAGCAGACCGGCGGAAAAATATCGGCATTTGTGGCCACCATGGGCACCACCGGAACAGTGATGGGATGCGCCCGCAGGTTCCGGGAGTATGATCCGGACATCAGAATCATCGGGGTGGAGCCCTACCTGGGCCACAAACTCCAGGGCCTGAAAAATCTCAAGGAAGCCTATCGTCCTGAAATTTTTGAAAAAAAATGGCTGGATGAAAAGATCAACATTGATGATGAAGAAGCCTTTGAAATGACCCGGCGCCTGGCCCGGGAGGAGGGCCTGTTTGTGGGCATGAGCAGCGGGGCGGCCATGGTGATTGCCGCCCGGCAGGCCGCAGAGATGACAGAAGGCACCATTGTGGCCATTTTTGCCGACAGCGGGGAGCGATATCTGAGCACACCCCTGTTTTTGGTCAAGAAGAAGGCGGAAATTCATCTGTTCAACACCCTGACCCGGTCCAAGATGCCCTTTGACCCCATCCAAAAGGGACGGGTGTCCATGTACACCTGCGGGCCCACGGCCAACAAGTTTATTCATCTGGGCGAATGCCGCAGGTTCGTGTTTTCGGATCTGCTCTACAGGTATTTGCGCTACCGGGACCTGGATGTCAATCATGTGATGAACATCACGGACATGGATGACAAGACCATTCAGGGATCGGAAAGTGCAGGACAATCCCTTGTCGAATACACCCGTTATTATATCGATCGGTTCATGGCCGACCTGGAGGCTTTGAATATCGTTCCGGCCGATCATTTTCCAAGGGCCAGCGAGCACGTGGACGACATGGTTCGGGTTGCCACCGGACTCTATGACAAGGGTTTTGCCTATGAAAAGCTTCGGTCCCTTTATTTCAGCATCGGGTCTTTTTCCGAGTATGGGCAGTTATCCGGCATTGACATTGACAAAATCAAGCTCGGGGCCACGGTGGATTTGGACGAATACGAGAAAAACAACCCCAGGGATTTCACCCTGCTCAAACGTGCCCGGCTCTCCGAGCTCAAGCGCGGTATTTACGTCAAAACCCAGTGGGGCAACGTGCGCCCCTCCTGGCATATTCAGTGTGCGGCCATTTCCATGAAACACCTGGGCAAAACCTATGACATTCACACCAGCACCCGGGAACTGGTCTTCCCGCATCATGAAAATGAGCGGGCCATTGCCAAGGCGTTGACCGGGAAACCGCTTGCCCGCTACTGGGTCCACTGCGAACAGGTGCACGCCGGGCAAAACGGCACCCGGGCGCAGAAACAGGGGCTCCCCACCCTTGAAGATCTTCGGAATATGGGATACACGCCCAGGGATGTCCGCTTCTGGCTGATCACCGGCCATTACCGAAAGCCCCTGGAATATGGGCCGAAACGCCTGGATCAGGCCCAAAATGCCATCCGGCGCATTGACGCCTGCATCAAAGGCCTGCAGCAGGTTGACCAGGCCGGAAACGATGCGGCATCCACTGAGGAAATCGATCAGATTGCCTATGACATCCGGCAGGGATTGATCAATGCCATGGATGATGATTTGAACATGCCCCGGGCCATGGCGGCGATTTTTCGAAAAATTCGTCGGATCAACGCTCTGGTGTCTGAAAAACGACTCACCCGGGAGCAGGCAGATAAATTTTTAAACACGTTTGAAGACATCGACCAGGTGCTGGGCTTTTTTGACTTTACCCCCAAAACCCTTCCCCCGGAAATCGAGGCCCTGATCCGGGAGAGAAATCAGGCCCGGGCCCGGAAGGATTTTGCCCGGGCGGATGAAATCCGGCAGCAGCTTCAGCAAGCCGGTGTTGAAATCAAGGACGAAAAAATCGGAGACTCATGAATAAGATAACAACTGCATTTTTCCCGTTTACTTTTATTTCAGAAAGATGGGCGGACTGGACCTGTGCGCGCTTTGGCCCGCCAGTGGTCTATCAGCCTGCCGAGGGCGCGGCCCCGGCTTTCATGGAAGATCTTGACCGGCAGGAACGCATCATTTTGCGGCGCCCGGTGCATGGAGACGACCGGCATCTCACGGATCTGGCGCGGCAGTACCAGAACTGGGGGCAGGTGCACCAGAAACACGCTGCAGCGCTGAAGTCTTGTGCGGAAGCCGGGTTTTACAACCAGGAATTTGCCCGGGAAATCAGCACGGAAATTGTAAAGGGAGGCAAGGAGGAGCATACAGCCCCGGATCCGGTATTGATTGCCCGGCTGTTTTTGTTAATGGCCCAGGAATTTGACCGTCAGGCAGCGGAACTCGAAAATGACCTGGCTGCAACCGATCATACGGCACAACAGATGTTTGCCCGCATCCGGGGGCAGGGCGGTGCTTCCGGACCGGATTCCGGGTTTTCAGACAACAGGATCGGCTCCGGCGCTGCCGCCGGGCCTGAAGATCCGGGGGGATATATGCCCGAGGCCCGGATCCGCGCATGGCTCCGCCTGGCCGAACGGGATCCGGAGTGCCCGCAAATCTGGATTACATCCAGTCCGGCGGTGGTTTCCGCAGTTGATGAACATTTTGAAACCCTGTCAATTGCGGAACGACTGCCGGAAAACGTACAAGCCGCCTTTCCCGATCCGGCGGCAGGGGGTTTGCTTCCGGAAATGTCTTTTTACAAAATGCGCGATTCCGGCCGGATTATCGGGTTGCTGCCTGCTGCAGGGGCATGAAGCAAAAATTCGAATCATGACCCTTGACGCGATTATTTATTTGGTATAATGAGAAAAATCTTGCAACGCAAAAGCTGAAACCAAAGGCCCCATGATATATCATTATAATTTGAGACAATGAGAAAGGAGATTTGAAATGGCTTTTAATCCGATCGTTGACGCGGAAAAATGCGAAGGGTGCGAAGAGTGTGTGGAAGTATGCCCGGTGGAAGTCTTTGAAATCCAGGACGGCAAGTCCGTTCCTGTCAACGCCGAGGAATGCCTGGGATGTGAAAGCTGCATCGAGGTTTGCGAGCCCGGCGCCATCACCGTGGAAGAAATTTAAAATATAGCACAACCACTGATTTTGCCCCGGCCATGTTGTCATGGCCGGGGATTTTCCGCACCGGACACAGGTCCGGCACTGCCTTTTGACGATCTTGCAGTTTATCCTGCGCAACCCTTCATTGCAACCGCGAGATCCCATTGTATCCAAATTTTTTTCCACTGCCGGAAATGGCGCTTTATTATCAGGACCTGGCCAGCGCCGCGCTTCGGAATGCAGGACAGCAAACCCGTCTGGCCGCGGCCAGTCAGGTGCCCCCGTCTTTTTGCCTTAACGGAAAATCCATTGCCATAGCTGTTGGAAGCCGGCGCATTGACCGACTGGATACGGTCGTATCCGAACTGGTAGCATTTTTCCGTGAAAAAGGGGCAAAGCCCTTTATTGTCCCGGCCATGGGCAGCCACGGCGGAGCCTGTGCCGAGGGGCAGACCCGGGTGCTGGCCTCCCTGGGCATCACCGGGCAGGGGTTGGGCGTACCGGTATGTGCGGATATGAATACCCGCCGGATTGACAGAACCGACGACGGCCTGCCGCTTTATTTTTCCGCTGCTGCCCTGGATGCCGACTGGATTGTTCCGGTCAACCGGATCAAGCCCCACACCAAGTTTTCCGCCGTCATTGAAAGCGGGCTGTGCAAAATGCTGGTCATCGGCCTGGGCCTGGAGGCCGGTGCGGCGGCCTGCCATCGTTTTGCGGTCTCCCGCGGCTTTTCCTTCATTGAAACCGCGGCCGCGGTTGTGCTCAAAAAGTTGCCGATACTCTTCGGCCTAGCCCTGACGGAAAACGGATGCGGGAAATTGTATACCATTGAGGCCCTTGCCCCGGAGACACTGATCCACCGGGAAAAACAATTGCTGGCCCGTGCGCGGTCCATGATGGGAACAATTCCCTTTGACTGCCTGGATATCCTGGTGGTGGACCAAATTGGCAAGGAAATATCGGGTATTGGCATGGATTCCAATATCACAGGCCGGCACCGGGACATTGCCGGTGATTTTTCCGCTCCGCCTTGTCCGGGGCGGATTTTTGTGCGCGACCTTACCCGTGACAGCGATGGCAATGCAAACGGCATCGGACTGGCAGACGTTACCACCGCCCGGCTGGTCAAACGTATGGACCGGGAAAAAACCGCAGTAAACGCGGTTGCCGCCATATCACCGGAAAAAGCCGCCATCCCCGTGTATTTTGATACAGATTGGCAATGCATGCAGGTGTGCATACATACCGCAGGCATTGAAAATGGATCAGATGCCCGGATTGTGAGAATACGGGACACGACCTCCCTGCAATACATGGAAATATCGCGCTCTCTGCAGCCGGCTGCAAATGAGAAGGGAGGGTTAAAACAGGTTTCTTCCTGGCGGCCGTGGGATTTTGATGCAAACGGAAACCTTTTTGATTTTTATCCCGGGAACTGAGAATGCTGTGTTTTTCCGTTCACACCTGGATGGGAACAGTGTTCGTGGCCGCACAAACCCATCCCTTTGATCTGCAGAGGGTTTTTTTGCCGGGCCGGCCACAGGGACCGGGGTTATCCGGTTTGGGTTTCGATTTTCAGCAATGCCCCCCGGCCATGGCTGTGACAAAAATGATACATGACTATTTTGAATTTTGCCGGCCCATTGCAACTCCATGGCAATGGCTGAGCCCGGAGCGGCTGACCCCGTTGCAGCAGCAGGTGCTGCGCCTCACGGCAGAAATTCCCTGTGGACAGGTCCGGTCCTACCGTGATATTGCCGTAAAACTGGGAAAATCCGGTGCCGCCCGGTTTGTTGGCAACACCCTGGCAGCCAACCCGTGGCCCCTGCTGATTGCCTGTCACCGGGTGGTTCGCAGCAATGGCGAAACAGGCGGATTTGGCGGCGGATCGCTAATGAAAAAGAAACTCCTGGCTCATGAAGCCGGAAACAAAGATCCGGCGCTTGTGCATTCATATTGAATATGATAACGATACCAAAATGAAACAATACGTTATTGATCAACTTCGGGAACAGGACACGGAGGCGCTGGAAAACCATTTAAGACAGCAGTACGGACCGCCTGCTCTCGGCCGGGTGTACTGGGTTGCCCTGGATCCTGAATACCTTACCCCGGTGCAGGCGGCCCACGAGGACTGCCACCCCCTTTTTTTCGCCTTGCAGATCAAACCCGGCGCTTTTGCAGGCGAGTTTCTGGTGCGTACGCATCAGCGGGTGCGGTGCGACTGCATGGATTACGCCACTAAAGCACAGCGAAACTGGTTGATTGATCTGATGGACAGCATTGTCCGGCAACTCGGTATCCCTGTTTAACCTCCACGGATCAGTAAATCTTTACTGACCTGCAACGGATCTGCTTGATTATGCTGAAAATCATCCCTCTTGGCGGACTCGGAGAAATCGGCCTGAATATGATGGCCCTGGAATGCAGAGGCTCCATTGTGGTCATTGACGCAGGCCTGATGTTTCCGGAAGACTACATGCTGGGGGTGGATTATGTGATCCCGGACATGGGATATCTGTTTCAGAACAAAAACCGGGTCAGGGCCATTGTCCTGACCCATGCCCATGAAGATCATATAGGGGCCCTGCCGTATCTGCTCCGGGAAATCCAGGCGCCGGTCTACGGCACGGCCTTTACCCTGGGCATGGTCCGCCACAAGATAGAAGAGCACGGCCTGCTGGCCTCAGCCAGCCTCCACGAAATTCGGGCGGGCCAAAAGCTGGCAATTGCGCCTTTTTCCTTTTTATTTATCCGGGTCCATCACAGCGTGCTCGACGGGGTGGGCATGGCCATTGACACGCCATACGGCCTGATTGTGCACACCGGGGATTTCAAAATTTCCGATTCCACCATTGCCGGGCTGGAAACCGATATGGATTCCTTTGCCCGGTGCGGGGAAAAGGGGGTTTTGGCGCTTTTATCTGATTCCACGAACGTGGAAAGGGAAGGGCGCACCCCTTCGGATGCGCGGGTGCAAAAAAGTCTGGAAAACATTGTTGTCAACAGCCCGGGCCGGGTGATTGTTGCCCTGTTTGCCTCCAATGTATCCCGCATCCAGCAGGTTATCAATATCATCAAGTCCGGCCGGCGAAAGATTTTGTTCAACGGCAGAAGCATTGAGCTCAGTGTCCGGATTGCCCGGGATTTGAACCTGCTCCATGTCCCGGAGGGTATGGAGATTTTTCTTGAGGATATCGACGCCTACCCTGAGGAAGAGGTGATGATTCTCACCACCGGAAGTCAGGGCGAGCCCATGTCTGCCCTGGCACGCATGTCCACCGGCATTCACAAACAGATCAAGGTCAAGCCCGGCGACACGGTGGTGCTGTCCTCCAAGTTCATCCCGGGAAACGAAAAAGCCATTGCCAAGATCATCAACAACCTCTTTCGCAGGGGCGCCAATGTGATTTATGAAAAAATCTCCGACATCCACGTGTCCGGCCACGCCTTTCGCGACGAGCTCAAAATGATGATCGAAACCGTGCGTCCCAGGTATTTCATTCCCATCCACGGTGAATACCGGCATCTCTACCACCATTCCCAGCTGGCGGCTGAATGCGGTATTGCCAGGGATCATGTGCTGCTGGCCGAGGACGGCGACGTGGTTGTGTTTGAGGAACGCGGCGCCCGGATCAGCGAGCGGATCCCGACAAGCCGGGTACTGGTGGATGGCAAGGGCATTGGCGATGTGGGCCGGCTGGTGTTAAAAGAAAGGCGTCTGCTTTCCGAAGAGGGAATGGTGGCGGTGACCATGGCCATTGACGAGGATACCGGGTTTGTGATTTACGGCCCGGAAATTGTTTCCAAGGGATTTGTGTTTGAAACCGAAACCGGTCACATTATTGAAGACGCCAAGTGCGTTGTGCTCGAAATTGTTGATGATGCAGTGGATCTTCCCCATCCGGCCGATATCATCCGCCGCCGCCTGCCCGGGGCCCTCAGGGAGTACTTCAGTTTTACCATAAAGCGCCGGCCGGTAATATTGCCGTTTATCCTGGAGCTTTGATCCATGAAGCGGCTTTTTCAGGCAAACCCGGGATACCGGACCCTGCAGAAGGAAATTCTGGGAATCCTGTGTTTTTTTCTCGTGATTTTTTCTCTTGTGAGCCTGATGTCCTATCATCCGGCTGATCCCGGCTTTAACCATGCTGCGGACTGGCGGCAGGTGCATAATTTTTTCGGCGTGGCAGGGGCTTATGCTGCTGGCCTGATGCTGGATCTTTTCGGCGTGGGGGCCTTTTGGATTCCGGTTTTTTTGCTCATGGCCTCGCTTCGTTTCTATACCCACGACTCCGCCCTGTCTCCCTGGCTTATGGCATCCGGGGCAATTCTGCTCATTGTGGGCACCGGCGCGGTTTCTTCTCTGTTTAAAGACAGCTACCTGATTTTCCAGACTCCCTATCCGGCCGGTGGCATTCTTGGCTATCCAATGATGGCCGTATTTGAAAAATACGCCAACCGTTCCGGTGCCATGCTGATTTTTGCCGTCATGCTGGCTATCGGCTTTATCATGGCAACCGGAATTTCCCTGGTGGCGGTTTCCAGAAACGCATTTCGCCTGGTCATCCTTTTGGCAGACTGTATTCGGACGCGGATTCTGAAATTGCTTTCGGGTGCTGCGGGTCTATGCAAGGCCGTTGTCAACCGGTCAGGCCAGGGCGGTCAGAAAAAAAAGCCGGCTGCCGCCCCACGGGCGTATAAGCCCGAAAAAGCCAGCCAACCGGAACAACTTCCTGCGGCGGTGGCTTCAGCGGCGCCAAAACCGGAAGAAATGCCGGAAACCCGTAAAACCGGCGCAAAGGTCCCTGTTTTGGAAAAAACACCGGGCAAATCAGGTGACATCAAGATCCAGGCCCCGGCGCCGCCCGCCTTGGCACCCCAGCCCGCCTTCCGCCAGCAGGAGTTTGAATCCATGCAGGTCCAGCAGGAAGGGTTTCAATTGCCGCCCCTGGAGTTTCTTGAAGATGCGGAAAAAATCAAAGACGGGGTGGATCATGAGCATTTGCGGCAGCAGTCCGCCCTGTTGGAGCAGAAACTCCAGGATTTCGGAGTCCAGGGCAATGTTACCGAAGTGTTGCCCGGACCTGTGATCACCCGGTATGAATTCGCTCCTGCGCCCGGGGTGAAAATCAACAAGATTGTGAATCTTTCCGATGACCTGGCGCTTGCATTAAAGGCACTGAGCGTGCGCATTGTGGCCCCGATTCCCGGAAAAGCGGTTATTGGAATAGAAATTCCCAACAAGAAAAGGGAACTGGTGGGGTTTAAAGATATCATTGCCTCTTCAGTATACAAAAAATCCGCCTCCAGGCTGACCATTGCCCTTGGCAAGGACATTGTGGGTTATCCGGTTGTGGCCGATCTCGAAGGCATGCCGCACCTTTTGATTGCCGGGGCCACAGGAACGGGCAAAAGTGTTGCTTTAAACACCATGATAGCCAGCATTCTGTTTAAAGCCACCCCGGAGGAGGTCAAATTGATCATGATTGATCCCAAGCGTATTGAGCTGTCGAATTACGACGGTATCCCCCATTTGATCGCCCCTGTGGTCACAGACATGAAAAAGGCCACCAATTCGCTTTTCTGGGCTGTGCGGGAAATGGAGCGCCGCTATAAGCTGCTTTCTGAAAAAAAGGTCCGCAATATCAAGCAATACAATGCCCGGATTGAAAAGGAAAAACCCGAAGAGGGCCAGCCGCCGCCCTCGAAACTGCCCTATATCGTTGTCATCGTTGATGAGCTGGCCGACCTGATGATGGTTTCCTCCCGGGATGTGGAGGTCAGCCTCACCCGGCTGGCCCAAATGGCCCGGGCTGCAGGTATTCATTTAATTCTGGCCACCCAGCGGCCTTCAGTGGACGTGCTCACAGGCCTAATCAAGGCCAATTTTCCGACCCGCCTGTCTTTTCAGGTGTCCTCCAAGATCGATTCGCGCACCATCATCGATATCAACGGGGCGGAAAGCCTTCTTGGAAACGGGGATATGCTTTTTCTGCCCCCGGGTACGGCCAAGCTTCAGCGCATTCACGGAGCCTATGTGTCAGAAGACGAGGTCACCCGGGTGATTGAATTTCTGAAATCTCAGAAGGCACCGGAGTATGATCACGAGGTTATTGAGGCCCCTGAGGCCGACAAGCAGGAAAACGGGGAACAGGATTATGATGAGCGCTACGACGAGGCCGTAGCCCTTGTGACAAAGACCGGGCAGGCCTCGATTTCCATGGTGCAGCGGCATTTGCGTATCGGCTATAACCGGGCAGCGCGCATGATCGAGGTCATGGAAAAAGAAGGCGTTGTGGGACCCTCCGACGGGGTCAAGCCCCGGGAGGTACTGGTGCGAAACGATTATGATCATATGCCCTAAGCCGGCGATTATTGACCGGCAGAAGGCGGAGACAATTTTTCCATCAAAGACCACATGCGGTCAATGGGTGTGGCCAGCGGGCTGGCCAGGCTCTGGACTTCATAGTCGCCTATGGTCCCCCGGACCCTTGCCTGGAAAACCAGACGCCGGAACCAGTCAATGGTGTAGTGCTTGACCCAGTTGAGCACCGGAATTTTGTTTAAAATCCCGTTGGTTTTGGTGGTGGTAACCAGCAGGTCCATGTTTTGGTCTTTAAATGCCTTGTTGTTTTTCAAATCCACAAACCCGGCCACATGCATGGGTATTGTGCCGCCCAGAAGCAGCAGATCCTCGATATCCAGCCGGCCGCCGCTGATGCGAAAGGTGCCGTAGGCATCTGTGATGGGGCTTTGTGCAGGCATCTGCAGGTCCAGAACCCTGAACACCGAGGCCAGGACCGGGAATTGATACAATCGGCCCCGATCAATCTTGATCTCACCTGTACCTTCCATGGATTCAGGTTCAAACCCGGTGCCCCGCAGGTCAATCGTCCCCCGAAGACTGCCGGCAGGGGCATGGCGTCCGGTCACCCCGAATGCACCCACAAGGGTTTCCACGTCTATATGGGCCGGCATGATCCGGGCCTGCCACTTTCGGGAACCCGGCAGAACAGCCACGTTTTCAAAGGCTATAGAGCCGCCGTATGCACTGACTTTCATTTCCGGTATATCCAGGCGTTTCCGGTTTCCGGAAAACGTTGCAGACAGCCGGTCTGATTCAAACCGGCCCACGTTCACCCGGCTGAGTTCGGCAAAGCCTTCAAATGCAAACCCCTCTTTGTTGAGCCCGGAGATATCAGCCCGGATGCTGCCGCCGGCACTGCCGGAAACCGATGATTTCTCCGCCTCCAGGTGATGGATCACAGCCGTGATCCTGGCTGACGATGGGATTTTATTTTTTTTGTCAAAGACCAGGTCCGCCTGCAGTTCGCACTGTCCGGTCAGATCAAATTCCTTTAAAATCCGGGCATAGCGGCCGGGAAGGGCGTTGCGCAATGCCTGATTGACGGCAATGGTTTTGGATTCCAGCCGGAGATGGGACGTGTCTTTTCCATTTAAGGGAATAAATCCGTTTGCTTCAAATCCGGCATTGAAAAGATTTCCCCGGAAACCGGCAAGGCGGAGCCGGTCCCCGGCCAGGGCCAGATGCCCGTACCAGCTGTCTCCCACCCGGCCATGCTCCCGATGATGCATTGAAAGATCCCGCACATCCACGCTGGCCTCAATGCCCCTGAGCCGGTCAGAAGGTTTTGCCGCATCCGTGCGCCATTTTCTGGCGCGGAGTTCAAGATCATATTTTCCCTCAACCGACCAGGGCCCGGTTTTTACCCCGAGCCAGTCCAGGATTTCCGGCGTGACGGGCAGATGCCGGCCAAACAGGGTGAAATCAGCGCAAACCGGCTGTTTTAGGTAAAGCTGGGCATTTCCTTCCAAAGCTTTTCCGTAAAGACGGGCGCTGAGATTGTCCAGGCGGACAGTTTCTTCCCCGGTCCGCCACAGGATTGTGGCCGAGGGGGCCTGGAGCAAAAAAGGCAGATCCGGCAGCCGGGCGGTTCGGGCGTAAACCCCGAGATCCAGTTCCAGGTCCGGGCCGGCAAACACGATTTTTCCGTTTACCCCGGGGTTTTTCAGATTGAGTTTTTCCACAGCCTTTCGGATGGATTCAGGCAAAAGCCGGTCGATTTTTTTATCCGGCCGGATGTGGTCGAACTCTATTTCCATAAACGGCTTTTGGATGCCGGCCCTTTTGTCCCAGCCCAGGCTGCCCGAGGCCCGGATTCTGCCCCCGGAAGTCCGGCCCCGGCTTTGCCGGACATGGATGCGGCCGGGAAAGGTCATATCCACATCTGCGTCAATGGCATCCACCCGCGTGTTTAAACCCGGCAAAAATACAGAGCCGGATTCCACGGTCAGGTCGGCATCCCAGGCAAAACCCGCGCTTCGGTTCCAGCGGCCATTGAGCCGGCCCCGGAGTTTTCCATCCGTAATCCGGGGATGGAATTTTTTCGGCATGTCTTTGAATATGTCCAGCCGGTCGGCCAGAGACAGTTCCACCTCCCGAAGATCCGCATTGATCCAGGCGCGGCAAAGGCCGCTGTCGTCAAAATCCATGCCTGCAGAAGATATCTCAAAGCCGGTGTTGCCGGTTTCAAACCGTCCGCGGCTGAAAATCAGGCTTTGGGATGCATGGTCGTACCGGGCGGCGATTTTGCCAGTGACAGTCTGGTCAAGCGGCAGTTGGCGAAGCCGTGGAAATTTTTCCAGCAACGGCTCTGCCGGAAGGCCGGAGAGGGGATAGCCGGATATGGACAACTGCGCCGAAGCCCGGATCTGTCCGGGATCCACATTGATATGCGCTTTGATAAGGTTTTCATTGCCGTCAAAAGAACCCTGGGCGTCTATTTCCATTTGGCCGTTTCCCAGGCGGCGGGCGCTCAGGCGGCGGATATAAAAATCCTGTGGAAAATCCGGATGTTGGACCCGGATATTTCCGGAGATGATGCGAATATCCGGGAAACCCTGCTTTGGCTTGATTTTTTTCCGCAGAGCGGACAAAACCGGCAGTGCGGCAGGGGTTGCCGAAGTTTCCAGCTCCCGGATCCGGACGCCCGTGACCCGGTATTGCCCGGAAATGAGATCCTTGAGGGAATGGCGCACAGACAGGTCCTGGATTTCCAGGTGAAGATTCCCGGGCTGATCCGGATTTTCCGGCGAGGAAATCAGCAGGCGCTCCACCTGAGCACCGGAGAGAAAAGAAAAGCGCATGTTTTCCAGTACAACCCGGGCATCCGTTAAGCTGCTGATTTGTTTTTCCAGCCGGGGGGCCATGATCCTGCCCAGAACATAACCCGAAGCCTGAAATGCGGCAATCAGGCAAAATAACACCAAAACAGCGATCAGGGATTTACGGGGCAGTGGCATATCCCTTACCCGGCTTGTGAACTGTTAAAGGGTTTCATCTTCGGCCGGTTCTGTTTTTCCGGGTTCGCCGGCGGGCGTATCCGGTGATGATGGCGGGGGGCTTTGCTGGGTGGGATGCCCCGAACTGAGCATGCGCTCCCGGATCTGGTCAAAGGCCTTTTCAAGGGATACGTCCATGGCCACCACATCTCCCTGAGTGACAAGAAGCCGCTGGAGCTGGGGAATTTTCAGGTCTGAGGAAGCGCTCATGTAAACCGGCTGAATATAGAAGACCACGTCTGCAATGGGCAAAATAATCATCCGCCCCCGCTTGACCTCGGAGCCCACCTGATCCCACAGGGTGAACTGCTCGGCGATTTCCGTGTTCTGGTCGATTAAGGCGCTGATCTGGGACGGTCCGTATACCTGCTCGCCCTTGGGGAAGCTGTAGACATAAAATTTTCCGTACCGGTCACCGTCACAGCCGGCAATGACCATGGCACGGAGGTTGGGCCTGTTGTTGGGGGTCATGGGGGATATGAGCATAAATTCATGGTTGTCTTCTTCAATCAGGTCCAGGGTCAGGTAGTACGTCTGCATGGACTGGGAACCGATTTCGCGGATTTCCTCGGGCCGCTGGTGGGCAAATTCCCAGAGATCTTCTTCCTGGTAAAAGGTTTTGGGATCGGTCTGATGGTATTTGGTATAGATCTCCGCCTGGATTTCAAAAATATCCCTGGGATAGCGGATATGGGCACGCAGGTTTTCGGGCATTTCTTCCAGGGGTTTGAGCAGGCCCGGATACATCCGGTCATAGGCCTGCACCACGGGATCATCGGCATCTGCCATGTAATAGTCAATGGTGCCGTTGTAAGCATCCATGACAATTTTGATTGAATTGCGGATATAATTGTGCTCATTGTCAAAGGGCTCGGAATTGGGATAGCGCGCAGATCGGGTATAGGCGTCCATGAACCAGAACATCCCGTCTTCGGTGGCCACAAGATAGGGGTCATCATCGAGTTTGAAATACGGGGTCAGATGGCCCACAGCTTCCCGGATATTGCGGCGGAACAGGATCTTGCTGTCTTTTCCGGTCTTTGCGGTAAAAAAGATGTTGCGGTCCTTGAAGTAGATGGAAAGCAGCAGCTTGCGGAACATAGAGTTGACCTCAATGCCGGTGCTGCCGGCGTAATCGGTTGCAGCAAAGGAGTCGCCGTCCGGGTAATCGATTTCACCGGCGTCATTGGGCGCAATCGCGTACTCCAGAGATTCCTGGCCGAAATAGATGCCCGGCTTCGAGATCTCCAGGTCAAATTCGGATTCCGGCGGAATCCCGCGGATGAGCCATTTCATGAAGTGTTCCCCGCTCTGGGCCGCAGGAGTCATGGCCAGGCCGTAGCCATGGGTGTATTGCAGGTGCCGGTTGATCCAATTTTTGCCGGATCCGGGAAGCTTTTCCAGTTTTAGCTCCCGGGCCGCGAGATTGACCTGCTGGAGCTGGCCGTCGATTTCGTAGCGGTCCACGTCCACGCCGGTGAAATTGTAATAGGGCCGGATGCTCTGGAGCTGTTCATAAACGTCTTCCAGCAGGTACCGGTCCCATACCGGGATGTTTTCAATGTTGGCGCGGATGGCATCCGTGGTCTCCCCCCAGGGGATGCGGTCGACTTCCAGTTGACGGGTTGTGACATCGGAAAGTCCGTAGGCGGCCAGGGTGGCCTCAATGCTGTTTTCAATGTAAGGGGTCTGCCGGGACAGCTCATTGGGCAAAACAATGTATTTTTCCACCATCCCCTGTAAAAAAGTGGTGTTTCCCAGGGCAAATATCCCGGCAAAAACGGCGATCAGGCCGAGGGCCGGAAACAGGCCCCTGCGGAAATTCAAGTAGTACAGGGCTCCGGCTGCCGCGGCAGCCCAGCAGATCACCCCCGCCCAGATCAGGGGCAGGGTGATGTGCATTTCCGTAAACCCGGGTCCGTAAAACAGGGGCATGTGCTCAGTTGTAAAGACCAGGCCGTAGCGTTTGAGAAAAAACCCCCATCCAACCAAAACCGCCAGGATCAGGGCCATGATGTTTAAATGAATTCTGGCGCCCCTGGCCAGGGGCTGATCGGTTTTTGCCAGCATCCGGCGTTCGATGATGTAGAGCAGAAGGGAAGCTGCAGCCACAATGGCCACTGCGATCAACAGCCGCTGTTCCAGCAGCATATGGATGGGATAGGAAAACAGGTAAAAGCTGACATCAATACCAAAGGCCGGATCGGTTGTCCCGGCTTTGGGGCCGAACAGGAAAAACAGCAGTTCCTCCCATTTTTCAAAAACCGGCAGGGCCACGAATATGGAAAGCACCAGTGAAAGCGGGGTATAGATCTTCATTGAGCCGGTGCGAAACATCCGGGCCATGTCGTGGTAGCGACGGGTGCGTTTTTTGTCTTTTTTTTCTGCTTCGGCAGGCGATGTGCCAAGAAACCGGGAAGCCGCCCAGAAGTTGAGAAAAAATACCAGAAAGAAAAACAGGGTCACCCCGCCGAATACCAGGTACCGGTAAGAAATCCGCTGAAAAAAATACCACCCGTAGCCCAGGGAATCAAACCACCAGTAATCCACCAGGAAATCCAGGTACAGAAAGTAAAAGCCCACATAGGCAACAGCAAGGATGACAAGCACTGCCAGCAGACCCAGCAGCCAGGGTTTGGGTTTTTGCATTTATGTTCTCCTGCCCTGTTTTTTACGGGCCAATAAGGTTAAACCGGAGGGAGGCCTTTGTTTGATCCAAATATGACAGTCCTTGAAAGGGATGTCAACCAGCCGGACAAATTTTTGATTTGACAATAACGTAAAAGTATGGTTATTGTATAAAAATGGAAAACAACAAGTCTGAAAATCTTTGTCAGATCGGAGAGATTGCCAAAATGGCCGGCACCACCGTTCGCACTGTCCGCTATTACATGGAAGAGGGATTTATTGAACCGGCTGCCCGAAGCGCCGGGGGCTTTTACCTGTTTTTTCCCCAAGCGGCGGATACGGTTTTTTTTGTCCAAAAACTCAGGGATGCCGGTTTTGCCTTAAAACAGATCAGGGCCCTTTACGAGGCCCGCAAAAACGGCGCCACGGGCGATGAAGCAAGCAGCCGGGTCCTGGCCCTGCTCGAAGAACAAAAGCGCGCGGTTGAAAAAAAAATCGCCGATTATCAGAAACTGGAAGTCGAAATCCGTGAAGCCATGGATCTGGTAAGTCGATGTCAAGGGTGTGAACGGGCGCCAAACCGGGAAACCTGCCGGAAATGCAGCGTAGTGACCTCCAGAGAAAAACTGCCGCTGCCTTGCCAGGCCATCATATAAACACTGTGCAACAATGGCAGTAAATTTGGCCTGAAAATATACAGTTACGTAATTGTTCAAAAGAGGAGGACATAATGGCGCGACTTGAAAATTTGACTGAACCCATGCGCTCCCATATTGCCGATCTGCCTTGTCCGCAGTTTGATCACACGCCCTGGGTCAATGTCGGGGAACTGGCAAATCAGCGAATCGCGATGATTTCCACGGCCGGGCTTCATCGCCGGGGCGACCGGCCCTTTGGGGGAATGGACGGCGACTTTCGGGTGATCGACGGCACCAGTCAGGCAGAGGACCTGATCATGACGCATATTTCAACAAATTTTGACCGCACGGGTTTTCAGCAGGACTGGAACGTGGTTTTTCCCATTGACCGGCTCCGGCAGCTGGCTGATGAAAACCGCATCGGCAGTGTGGCTGATTTTCATTATTCTTTCATGGGCGCTGCCGCTCCCTCGAAAATGGCACCGTCAGCCGAAACTCTGGCCGGCTTGCTCAAAGGCGACAATGTGGATGCCGCCCTTTTGATCCCGGTTTGACCGTTTTGCACGCGCGCCGTGGGCGCGCTGGCCCATTACCTGGAAGCCCGGGGCATTGCCACTACCCAGATCAGCCTGATCCGGGAGCACACGGAAAAAATCCATCCCCCCCGCGCCCTGTGGGTGCCATTTGACCTGGGCCGCCCTCTGGGTGCGCCCGATGATCCGTCATTTCAGAAAAAAGTGTTGGTTTCGGCCCTGGAACTTTTAAATGCCCGGTCAGGTCCTGTTCTGGTTGATTTTTTAGAGGAAGCACCGGTTGGAGCAGATGATTCCGATGCGGCACAAGAGGCATGGTCCTGTCCAATCAGCTTCTCCGCCCCTGCGCAGGCTGAAACCGATCTGGAAAAACAGGTTTCCGCCCTTCGACGGGAAATGACAGAGCTGATGCCTTGGTACGACAAACGCCGCAAGGAGAAAAGCCGCACGGCTGTGGCCAATTTTGAACCGGATGCAGCCGCGGACCTGCTTTGTGATTATTTGCTGGATCAGTCCCCGGAGCCCGGGGATTCGGAAATGACCCTGGCTGTGGCCATCAGGCTTGCGGTTCAGGACCTGAAAACCTTTTATTACGAAGCGGCCAGCCATCAGCCGGGCACGACCCCGCCCACGAGCCGGGAGTTTGCCCGCTGGTTCTGGACACAGACCGCAGCGGGCCATCTGATCCGTTCGGTGAGCGAAAAATGCAAAACCGATCCGGACAAATCCCTTCAGATGACCGGCAAAGCGTTTCTGGTGCCTATGGGCTGGTGAGAAAGGCCGGATGCGGCCGGTTTGGTTTTTATTCCGGGTCTGGTGCATACAGCGTGGGGTCCGGGACCCCCGCATCCGCAAACCCCTTTTGCCGCAGCAGGCAGGAATCGCACCGGCCGCAGGCCAGGCCGCCGGGGGTAGGGTCATAGCAGGAGTGGGTCAGGCTGTAGTCCACACCTAGGGCCATGCCCTTTTGGATGATTTCCGATTTTTTCAGGTAAAGCAGGGGGGCATTGATGCGTACGACGATGTTTTCCTGGAGCGACATTTTGGTGGCCAGATTGGCCATGGCTTCAAAGGCTGCAAGATATTCAGGCCGGCAATCCGGATAGCCGGAGTAGTCCACTGCATTCACGCCGATAAAGATGTCGGCCGCCCGCCGGGCTTCAGCCCATGCCAGGGCAACGGAAAGAAAAATGGTGTTGCGCGCGGGCACGTAGGTGACCGGGATATCCGTTCCAGCCTGCCCGTCTGAGTTGCCGGGGGGCACCGCCAGATCCGAAGTCAGGGCAGAGCCGCCGATATCGCGCATGTCCAGACGCACCACGTGGTGTTCCTTTGCACCCAGGATCCGGGATATTCTTTCAGATGCCGCCAGTTCGTGATAATGGCGCTGGCCGTAGTCAAAGCTGAGCGTGTGGCAGCAAAATCCCTGCTGGCGGGCAACGGCAAGGGTGGTGGCCGAATCGAGCCCGCCGCTTAAAAGCACCACTGCCCGGGACTGGTCTTTCATTTTATATCTCCTGTAATTCTATATCCCGCGTTGTTCATTTGGCCACAGAATTTTGTGCAGCTGCAGGTGCAGCCGCACATCCAGTCGGTCTTCGAGAATCCAGGCCGCTGCAGTGGCCGGCGTAAGCCGGCCGGCAGCCGGAGAGATCAAAACCGGTACCGGCGGCCGGCCGGACCAGTAATGCCTGAGGATATGGCGGGCGTAATCATAGTCTTTGCGGTCACAGATCACAAATTTGACCTGGTCGTTTTTCTTGAGTCGGTTGAGGTTGTCAAAATCGGTTTTGCGGCTTTCTCCGCTTGCCGGGCATTTGATGTCCATAATTCGGGTGCATACATTCGGTACCATGTCAATGGAATAGGTGCCGTTTGTCTCAATCATCACCTCAAAGCCTTTTGCAAGCAGAGCTTCGGCCAGGGCCGGTGTGCCGGGCTGCATCAGGGGCTCGCCGCCGGTGATCTCCACCAGATCAACACCATAGGTCCCGACCTGGGAAAGAATTTGCGCTATGTCCATGAACCGCCCTTGTGTGTAGGCATAACCGGTGTCGCAATAGGTGCATCGCAGGTTGCATCCGGTCAGCCGCACAAAAACACAGGGCCTGCCCATAGAAAGGGATTCGCCCTGGACGCTGTAAAAAATTTCATTGACCCGAAGTTGATCCGCTTGCATTTGGCCGCCAAGGGAGTTCATTGCGGGACACCGGCTTTCCATATCTTCCCCCGACCGCTTATTTCATAAGTTCCCGCGGCTGCCGGCACGATCGCCGCCTGCCCCTGAGCAAGATCCAGGCAGGTATTTGTTTTGTTTTTGCGGATTTCCGCCTGACCGGCAAGGCAAAACAAAATATCAGCGCTGTGTTCGTTCGGAGAGCAATACCGGGTACCCGGGTCAAGGCTGATGACAGAAAGGCAGAATTCATCGGCCGGTGCTGAAAATCGCTGTTCTGCAGAATTTATTTTCTCCGGAGGTGCCGGATTTGGAAAGGATGGCGCAAATTCCAGCGTGTTGAAAAGCTCAGCCACATCCACGTGCTTGGCAGTGAGCCCGCCGCGCAGCACGTTGTCGGAATTGGCCATGATTTCCATACCTGTACCGTACAAATAGGCGTGCAGGATTCCCGGGGCCAGAAACACGGCCCGTCCCGGGGGAATTTCCAGAAGATTGAGACAAACCGGGGCCAGTACACCCGCATCCCCGGGATAGCTCTGGTGAAGCCTGTCAATCCAGTAGCCTTCAGGGGTATCGCTGGCCCTGGCGTTGGCCAGGGTTTCATGAATCACTTCAGCCCGGTATGATTTTTTTATGGTCATCAATTCATGGAAAAAACCCCTTATACCGGATGCATCCGGCTGGCTTTCCAGGGCCTGCAGCGGGCGATCCAGGCTTTTGGGGAAAAACCGGCGGCCAAGACTGCAGATTGTCTCCGGGCTGCGAAATCCAATCAGGGCGCCGAAAGGTTCGATGGCACAGATGAGCTCAGGCTTGGGCCAGGGATCCCGATAATTGCGGCAAGGGTCGCCAATGGGGATTTGCTGCTCATTTTCCCGGTTAAATCCTTCCCCGGCCTGCCGGGCACCCGGATGGGCCTGGATGGAAAGGGGCTGGCTGGCGGCCAAAACCTTAAACAAATAAGGCAAGGTGTTGCTGTATGCCGCTGCCGCGTCCGCGCCCAGAAAGGCCCGGGGATGCTCCCGGATCAGCTCGTTTAAAGGCATTTGCTGGCCATTGACATGGACCATGGAAGGTGCTTTGGGATGAGCCCCCATCCAGAGCTCGGCCCAGGGGGTGCGGTCATCTGGTTTTGCGGCCAGGATCTTCTGGATGGCCGTTGTCGAACCCCAGGCATATTTCTGGACCGGATTTTCCAGCAATAAGGGGCGGGTGAAAAAATCTGTTTTATCCATTGTGCTGAAACTGCCCGTTTTCATAGATCACTGTTTTTCCCCTGTCTGCAAGATGGGCGGTCACCCGTTTTTTTTCCGTATTGACCAGATCCCAGTGCAGGGCCGAATCATTGAAACCGAGCTGTTTTTTGGCATACGGAGTCAGGTTGGCGGGGTCTCCGGCATAGGTGTCGGAATAGGCGCTTCCCAAAGCGATGTGGCAGTTGCCGTAAGATCCCCCGTAATTTTCGTCATACAGGGTGTTGGCCATAAACCGGTCAATCTTGGAAAACCGCCGGTCTGTCAGGGAAAACTCCCCGACTTTGTCCGCGCCTGAATCCATTTGAAGCTGATTGCACAAAAAGGCCTCCCCGGTTTCGGCCCGGGCATGGATCACACGGCCCTTGTCAAATTCCAGACGGATGCCTTCCACACGGTTACCGCTGCGGTAAGTGGGCTGATCCGCCGTATACACCCCCCGGGTGCCGCGCCAGTCCGGGGACAGAAAGATTTCAAAGCTGGGAATATTATGGCCGGAAATCCCGATCCACTGCCGCATCTGGCCCGGGGTGATTTTCAGGTCCACTTTTTCGGACTCCACATGGAGACGCCTTATGGACAGCCGGTTTAACCATTGTTTGATGGATCGGGCCCGGCGAAAGACCGATTCCCACTGGGCCACCGGATCTTTACGGTTTAAAAAACAGGCTTTTATCACCTGACGGGTATAGTCCTCAATGGATATGCCCGCGTGATGGGCCAGTGCCGGGGTGGGGTACATGGCCAGGGTCCAGCTGAAATCACCGGTTTCCTCCCTGCGGTCAAGAATGTTTCGAAGCGGTTTTCTGGCTTTTGCAAATTTTGCAATGGATCCGGGATCAATATGGGACAAATGAGTAATGGATTCCGGGGCCAGCAGCACAATGCTGCCGTTTAGGTTCTCCAGCAATTCCTTTTCCCCGGGGGCGACAAAGGTCAGCTGACGGTTGTTTGCGATTTCATAAAATTTCTGTTCCATGGGGCAGGTCTGCATCATCCGCTGGATTGGATGCCGGCCGGCTTTGAGCAGTTTTTCGTACAATTTTTCTGCCAGGGGCAGGGCCGCGGGGTCATATCGCAGCAAAATGATATCGCTTTTTTTTCTGCGGCCGTGCCGGGCGGTTTTCAGGCCCCATAAAAGGATATCGGCATAACGTTCAATGTGCTGGCGTTTAAAGTTCATATCCATTTTTTCAGAATCTTATGTTTTTTGTTCAATGTTCTTCTTTAAGAAAAAGCCGATGGTATTCAGAATCCTTTAAGTGGGTTTTAAGCAGCCGGTTGATAAGATTGTAAACCTCTTCGATCTCCGCGTCACTCATTCTGCCGGCCAGGGTCCGGATCAGCTGATCATCGGAGAACATCTGCAAGTAGCAGATCAGGGTCTGCTCATCGGTGGGCCGGTCCCATCCAAAGGTAAGCAGATCTTCACAGGTTTCCACGAATTGATGGAAATATTTTTTCATTTGGCTTCCCCTGCAGGTTGATGGTAATCTGATACATTCATTTTTTGAAATTTTTATCATATTGGAAAACGTCGGCCGGGTCAAGCCGGCTCAAGCCTGTGTGGATGATTGCATGCACCCGGATGGTTCCTTTTTTACCACCCATGACGGTCTGAAAATCCGTTACGGCATCTGGCCCCCGAAATCGGCTTTGCCCCGGGCTTCAGTGGTTTATCTTTCCGGCCGGGCCGAGTTTCTGGAAAAAAACAGGGAAACCATCACAGGACTGCGGAAGCGGGGTTTTGCCGTATATTCATTTGACTGGCGGGGCCAGGGGCTTTCCTCCCGGATTCTGGACAACCCGCACAAAGGATATGTACGCAGTTTTGCCGATTATGGAAAAGACCTCAATGCATTTGTGACCCGGATTGCAAAGCCGGAGCCGGCTTTGCCCAAAATCCTGCTGGCCCATTCCATGGGCGGTAACATCGGCATGCAATTTCTGCGTGAAAGCCCCGGATTTTTTGACCGGGCCGCGTTGGTTTCACCCATGTTTGATATTCATACGTTTCCCTTTCCCCGGGGATTGACCCGAAAACTTGTGCAAAGGGCGGTTCGGGCCGGTCGCGCTGAGCGATATATTCCGGGTGCCGGTGATTATTCGTTTAAGCCCGGACGATTTCGGGGAAATGACCTGACCGGGGATCCGGAGCGGTTTTTGGATGAAATCCGGGAAGTGCGGAAAAATCCGGATCTGGCCCTTGGCGGCGTGACCTTCGGGTGGGCAGCTGCCGCGTTTGACGCCATTGATTGTCTGGCTGTCCCGGGTTATGTGGAGGCTGTCAAAACCCCGGTGCTTATGGCATCCGGGACCCGGGACCGGGTTGTGGACACCCGGTCCCACCAACGGATCTGCAGCCGCCTGCCCTGCTGCCGGCTTGTGAAAATCCAGGGCGCCAGACATGAAATCCTGAAAGAAACCGATGCCTGCCAGCAGGTGTTCTGGCAGGCCTTTGACCGATTTGCAGGCTGCAGTTTTATGGCTTTTTAAGGTACCATTTGAAAATCGGCTTTTTGCGAGTATATCAACTGTCAGATGAAAGGATAACCACCATGGACTACGGCAATGATTCCCGGTATGAAGGATATGAAGAAGCGCCCGAATCCCTGCTGCATCAGCAGCGGAAGCGTTTGCCGGCCGGGAGAAAGCTCGTGCTGATTCTTTTGGCCGGAGGCGGAGCAGCGATTTTTTTGATCCTGCTGATTTCCTTTTTTACCGGCGGGACGGATCAGCGTCAGGCGCAAACATCCCGAAAAAGTATCAATCTCGGTTCGGCGGAGCAACTGCCAAAAGCGGATGATTCATCCGGGAATCTGCGCCTGCAGGCGTCACTGGCGGATTTGCAATCCCGGGTTACCGCCAATCATGACCAGGTCATGGGAGGGGTGCAGCAGATCCAGGAGCAGCTTGAGGCGCAGACAGAAACTTTTCAATCCCTGACGAAACAAATCGAAGCCCTCAGCAAAAGGGCAAAGGAACTGGAAAGTGAAATGCAGGCTTCCGTGCAGGCGATCCAGGAGACACGGAGGGCTGCCGGATCTTCGCCGGCAGCCTCAAAACCCGAACCATCTCCTGAGCCGGCGGAAAAAAAGTCCGAAGCCGCTGACAGAAAGCAATACACGGTCCAGGACAACGATACCCTGTATTCCATTGCCCGAAATCATGATATAGAGCTTGAGACGCTGCTGGAGATAAACGGCCTGGATGAAAATTCCGTGATTCACCCCGGAGACAAACTGACTGTGTCTCCTTAAAATCAGAGCAGAATTAAAACAGGCGCCAGGCGTGCTGTTCCGGAAGCCCTGCTGCGTATATTTTGTCAATGGTTTCCGTGACATTGTACTCCACGAACCGAACCTCGAGTTCAAGGGCCTGGTCGTCGAAAATCACGTACTTCGCATGGTTGGTGCCATCTCTGGGCTGGCCCACGCTGCCCACATTGATGATATACCGGCAGCCGGTGTCAAGCATTATGGTTTCGCGCTTCAGTGGACGTCTGGAAACTTCGCGGCCGTCATGGGAGACGATCATCAGTTCGTGGGTGTGACCCACAAAGCAGATGGGTTCCTCGGCCTTTGTCATGGCCGCATCCACCTGCTCCGGATCGGCCTCAAACAGATAGGTGGTGGGCGAGTCCGGGGGAAACCCGTGGACAAACCGACAGTTGTTTCCCGTGAGAAAAAAAGGCAGTGCGGCGATGTAGTCCAGGGATTGTCCGGAAAGCATGGTTATGGTTTTTTCCAGGGAAATCCGGGCAATGGGATTGAACCAGTCCAGGTACCCTGGCTGATTGACGGCCAGTTCATGGTTGCCCTGGATGGATAAAATGCTGCGTTCCCGCACCATCCGGATGGCCTCGTCGGGTTCCGGTCCGTAGCCGATGCTGTCACCCAGGCAGTAAATGTTGGAAATACCTGCCTTTTCAGCATCTTTGAGCACTTCCCGAAAAGCTGCGGCATTGCCGTGAATATCAGAAATAACAGCGAGTTTCATTGATCCGGATACCTGTTGGACGTTGTGCATGATTGATTTAAAAGGCACATTAGCAATTTTGCCGATGAATTGTAAACGATTATCTGGAAAATAGCTCATTTGGGTGTTTTGACCTGTTTGCTTTCCCTTGTCCCTTTATATGAAAACCCTGTCCCGATACCTGAACATTTACGGCGTCCTCTGAAAATCGACTTTTTACGAAAGCATCACTATTTTGGTGAAAAACCTGCCAATTTTTATACCTTTTAAATGGTAACCCCTGAAAAAAGATATTTTTTAAAAAAAATGGTTGACTTCTTAAATAAATTATATGAGTTTTTTTATTGCTTTTTTTTCTCTATTGATACACTTTTTTAGCGATTATTTTAGGGCTGGCGGCATCAGTGCAGGTACTGATAACCATAAAAAAGGGGGTATGAAATGATTCTGCAAAAACGGTGGATAAAAGCGATTCTGGTTCTGATTTTACTGCTCGGATTTCTGGGTGCGTGGCAAACCGCAGGAGCCGGGGAAAAAATCAACATCAATACGGCCGGCCCTGAGCAACTTACACAGCTTAAGGGTGTCGGACCGGCAATTGCGGAACGGATCGTTGATTATCGTGAGAAAAACGGGTCGTTTACAAGTGCAGAACAATTGCTGGAAGTCAGGGGGATCGGCCCCAAAACACTGGAAGCCATCGCGGATCAGGTCATTGCATCATCTTCCGGATAACGTCCTGAAAAGCTGATCCGCCATAAGGATAAATCTCGTAGGCGGCTGCACCGTTGCCTGTAAAAAATCCCGGGAGGATGAATCCCGGGATTTTTTTATTGACTGGTGATGGCGCCGTAAAAAGCTTTTTACCGCGTCCGCTGTTGTTGCAGGAAGGAAGCCCTGCGGCCGGGATTTCAGTTTTTTCGCTCCTGACCGTTTACAAATTCATCAAATGCCTTCGCTAAAATTTCAAGAACTCGGCCTGCTGGCCTCAAACAGTTTGAAATTTTTGCTCTCCGGCATTTGCTGAATTTTTCCGTAAACGCTCAATGTCGCTTCAAAAACTGAAACGCCGACCTTGGACTTTTATGGCACCATCTGAAATCAGACTTTTTACGGTGCCATCACTGGTGAAAGTCTGAATTTCGGCTATGATTCAAGAAAGGGGTGCCGGCCGGTGCAGGAGATCGCGCGGGCCAGTATGGTCTGGATGTTATCGAGCATCTCGCACTGCTCAGAGCAGTCCGGCAGGTTCTGGCGATGCTGACATTCCCGGCACGGGCTTTTTGCCAGGTGCCCGATGTCAAAATCAAATATGTCCCGAATAATGATCATTTATGGCTGTTTCCTGAAAAGTTAGTATTTGCGTGCCTGACCGGAGTTTACTTTTGTTTTTTATAAAATAACATCAGCATCAGGCCGCATCAAGAAAAATTATCCGCAGCCGGCCGGCGGCGGGTATCAGGAAGCCAGGATATGTCCATAACGCCACCGCACACCCCGGAAAACCCGTCAGGCTTCCCGATAAAGTGCGAAAAAGTGAAAACCCATTGGTTTTATTATTTTGTGCGTTTTGCCGTTGCAGGCTGTTGACCATGGGGCGGGCCGGAGGTAATTTTCGAGTCGCATTGAGCCCGCAAGGGGTCAGCAGGGAGTGAATTGCGCCCGGCCCGCCCCATGCGGAAACCCGGGCAAGCCGTCGGGTCATCCATTTATGAGAGGGCTGGGAAAATGCAAGGGAGATGAAGGACAAGAGCGCAAAAGAAGCTTGACACTTTTTGGCATCCTGTTTCATTATATTGGTTTATGATTTGTTTGAAAATATTGCCCAATCCGGATCAACCCAATCAGGAGAAAGATATCCCATGAACCTGATCACGTCGCTTTCCCGCAGCATTTTGCTGCGGCTGTTTATAGTCAACCTGGTGCTGGGCTGCCTTATGGGGGCAGGTTTCTGGTTTGCAGCCCGAACCGTATTTGCCACCACAAGCCCTGCTGATATCCTGGAAGTGATCAGCCGGACTCCGGAACTGCAGGTATGGGCCCGGAAAACCGCCCCGCTATTGGATCTGGTGAAAACCTGGTTTTATCCGGCCCTGGCCGGGCTGCTGCTTTTGATGACCCTGGTTCAGTGGCTGGTGCTCCGGGGCGGGATCAAACGCGGGATTCGCAAATCCGGAATTGCCGATCCATCCCCCAAAACCGCGCCGGCAAAAAAAAGGGAAAAACAGGGGGATGAAAAACCGGAAAGGGAGTCGGCCGGCAGGGAAGAAAGCAAACGATACTACCTGCACCTGATATCTGTGCTCCAGCGACAAGGCCGACTGATGGATTTCTTTCACGAGGATTTAAGCGCCTATCAGGACGCCCAGATCGGTGCGGCCGTGCGCAGCATTCATGAAAACTGTGCCGGTGCTGTAAAAAAAACCATAGCCCCGGCCGCCGTAATCGACAAGCCCGAGGGCCAGGAATTCACTGTTCCGGCCGGTTTTGATCCGGCAGCCATCAAGCTTACAGGCAATGTCACCGGAGATCCCCCCTTTACCGGGGTACTCCGACATCGGGGCTGGCGGGCCGGCCGCCTGGAACTGCCCGTGCTTTCGGCCAGCGGCGATCCCTTGATTATTGCCCCCGCGGAAGTGGAAATCCAGTAATATCTTTTTGGCATCATCTCAACAGCAGGAGACCGTTAGTGGATCAGCCGACATACATCATCGGCATTGACCTGGGAACCACAAACAGCGTGGTTGCCTATACCGGGGCCACGCCGGAAACAGATCAGACACAGGAAGTGCGGGTCCTTGAGATTGCCCAGGTCACGGCCGCCCACACAATTGAAAAGCAGCCCGGTCTGCCGTCTTTTATCTATCTGCCGGGCCATGCAGAAGCCGGTGACGGGGCTTTTGCCCTGCCCTGGAACGCGGACAACCAGGTAGTAATCGGCGAATACGCCCGGATGCGGGCCGCAGAAGCACCCCAGCGTGTCATTGCCTCGGCCAAGTCCTGGCTGTGCAATACTTCCGTGGACCGAAATGCGGCAATTCTTCCCTGGGAGGCCGCCGATGACGTGGAAAAACTATCGCCGGTAGCCGCATCATCAGCCCTGCTGGCCTATTTGCGTCAAGCCTGGAATTACGAAATGGCAGGGGACAATTCTGCCCTGCGCATGGAAAACCAGGAAATTTATCTCACCGTGCCGGCCTCCTTTGATGCCGTGGCCCGGGAGCTTACCGTGCAGGCCGCGGAACATGCCGGATTGCCCCGGGTAACCCTTTTAGAGGAACCTCAGGCGGCTTTTTATTCGTGGATCGACGTAAGCGGCGATCACTGGCGCAAGGCTGTTGAAAAGGACGAACTCGTCCTGATCTGCGATATCGGCGGCGGCACCACGGATTTCAGCCTGATCCGGGTTTCCGAGGAGCAGGGGGAGTTGGTCCTGGACCGGATTGCCGTGGGCGAACACCTGCTTGTGGGTGGAGACAACATGGATTTGGCCCTGGCCTATCACGTGGCCGCAAAAATGGCCGAATCCGGCACCCGCCTGGATTCCTGGCAGATGCGCGGGCTGGTACATGCCTGCCGCAGCGCCAAGGAAGGTGCATTTTCCGGTTTGCAGGACCGGAATACATGGCCGGTAACCATACTGGGCCGGGGCAGCAGCCTGATCGGCAACACCCTGAAAATGGACCTGCCCGCAGAGGATATCAGCCGGGTCATTATTGATGGTTTTTTCCCGCAATGCCCTGAAAATGAATTCCCCCGGGCACAGCGCCGGACCGGCCTGCGGGAGGCCGGACTGGTCTATGCAGCAGATCCCGCTGTCACCCGGCACATGGCTGCCTTTTTAACCGGCCGGGATCGGGGGCACCAGGAGACCATGGCCGCACCGGATGCGATTTTGTTCAACGGCGGGGTCATGAAGGCCCCTCTGATCCGGGAGCGGATCAAAGATGTGCTGGACACCTGGAACCATTCATCCGGCCGGATTCGGGAAATCAATACGGAAAACTATGATCTGGCTGTGGCCAGGGGGGCCGCCTATTACGGCCAGGCGCGCCACGGCCGCGGCATCCGCATCCGGGCGGGTCTCAACAAGTCCTATTATATCGGCGTGGCTGCGGCCATGCCTGCGGTGCCGGGCATGCTCCAGCCGGTAAAGGCCCTGTGCGTGGCTCCCTTTGGCATGGAGGAAGGGACTGTTGCGCGCATCACAGAAAAGGAATTCGTGCTGGTGGTGGGCGAACCCGTGGTATTTGAATTTTTGGGTTCAGTCCGGCGCCAGGATGATCCGGCCGGGGCTGTGGTGGAAGACTGGCATGATCAGATCGAGGAGATCACCACCCTTGAGACCACCCTGGACGGGGAGCCCGGCACCACCGTGGGCGTGACCCTGGAAGCGGCAGCAACGGAAATCGGCACCCTTGAGCTGTGGTGCGTGTCCGTGGAAGACCAAAGACGATGGAAACTTGAGTTTAACGTGCGGCAGCAGGATTGATCGTGGATATTGAACAAGCCCGTTATATTATCGGAATTGATCTGGGCACAACCAATTCAGCCCTGTCTTTTGTGGATCTTGAAGCCGCAACATCGGAAAACAAAGGCATCCGCCTGTTTTCCATCCCTCAGCTCACGGCGGCTGGCGAAGTCGACCGCATGCCCGTGCTGCCTTCGTTTTGCTATATTACCGGCAAATACGACATTGACGCTGAAGCCGTCCGGCTGCCCTGGAGCCGGGAATCTGAAATTTCCGCGTTCGTGGGAACATTCGCCCGGGATCACGGGGCCAGAGTGCCCGGACGCCTTGTGTCTTCTGCCAAAAGCTGGCTCTGCCACGGCCAGGCAGATCGCCGTGCCCGGATTCTTCCCTGGGGCGCGGGCGGGGACGTGGCCCGAATCTCGCCGGTGGAGGCCACGGCCCGATACCTGGAGCATCTGAAATGCGCCTGGAACCACAGCGTTTCAGACGAGGCCCTGTACCTGGAAAACCAGTTTCTGATCATCACCGTGCCGGCTTCATTTGACGAGGTGGCCCGGGACCTCACCCTGGAGGCGGCCAAAACCGCCGGGCTCGTGGATGTGATCCTGCTCGAAGAGCCCCTTGCGGCATTTTACTCCTGGCTTATTTTGCATGAAAACAACTGGCGGGAGCATATCCGGCCGGGTGAACTGGTGCTTGTCTGCGACGTGGGCGGGGGGACCACGGATCTGACATTGATCACCCTTCAGGAAACCGGAGGTACGCCCAGATTTGAGCGCATTGCCGTGGGCGAACATCTGATTCTGGGCGGAGACAACATTGACCTGGCCCTGGCCCGGCATGCGGAACAGCAGTTCGGCTCAGGCGCCGACCTCACCGGTGACCGGTGGAAGACCCTGTGCCATTTGTGCCGCCAGGCCAAGGAAAATATCCTAAACCAGGGAACGGACCGGGAAACCATCACCATGGTGGGACAGGGCAGCAGTCTGATCGGCGGCACCCGGACTGCGGAAATCACACGTGAAAGCCTGGCGCAAATCGTTCTGGAAGGTTTTTTCCCCCTGGTGGAAAAGACCGCCCAAAAAACCGAAACCCGGCGCAAGGCTATTTCCGAATTCGGACTGCCCTATGCATCTGATCCGGCCATCACCCGCCACATCGGACTGTTTCTGGAACAGCACAAAGAGGATGTCGCCCGCTTCACAGACAAAAGCGATCCGTTTCCGGACCTGATCCTGTATAACGGCGGCAGCCTGAAGGCCGAAGTGATCCGGGATCGCATCGGATCTGCCATATGCCGGTGGTTTGGCAGAAAAGAACAACAGCATCCCCGGGTGCTGGAAAACCGGGATCTGGACGTGGCCGTAGCTCTGGGCGCCTCCTATTACGGACTGGTCAAATCCGGAAGAGGGGTCCGGGTGGGCAGCGGCAGTCCAAGGTCCTATTACCTGGGCATTGCCCGGGCAGACCGGCAGCAGGATGGTACAGCGCAGGCTATATGCGTTGTGGAGCGGGGTCTGGATGAGGGGTCACGGGTAACGCTTGCGGATCAGGAATTTGAGGTTCTGGCCAATCAGCCGGTGAGTTTTGAGCTGTTGAGCTCCAGCTTCCGCTCCGGCGACCGGGCCGGGGATATCGTGGATGTGGATGAAAGCTTAACCCGCCTTCCGCCCATACAGACGGTGATTCAGTTCGGACAGAAAGGGGTGCAGACGGCCATCCCCGTGCAGATTGAAGCCGAATACACAGAAGCCGGCATCCTTGAACTGTGGTGCGGCTCTGTTTCCACGGGTCACAAATGGCAGCTCCGGTTCCAGCTGCGGCAGATGCCGGCCCAGGAGATGGTGGCTGAAACCGAGGTGTTTGACAGCGCACAGGTGCAGACGGTGATCCGGACCATTGATGAGGCCTTTTCCGCACAGGACGGCCGCGCGCTTTTCGGTCTGGTCAAAAGCATTGCTGAACGCATCGGGCGCTCCAGGGACAACTGGCCCCTTTCATTGATCCGCCAAATGGCCGATGCCCTACTCGAACGCATGGATGCCCGGAAAAAAACACCTGAACACGAGGTGCGCTGGCTGAATTTGTTGGGGTTCTGTCTCCGGCCGGGCTTTGGTGACGGCTTGGACGACCAGCGCATTGCCCGGCTCTGGAAAATCTACAAGCAGGGCGTGATATTTAAAAAAAACCAACAGGCTGCGGCCGAATGGTGGATTTTGTGGCGCCGGGTGGCCGGTGGTCTCAATTCCGGCCGCCAGCGGCAGTTTGCCCAGGACCTCCGGCCTGTGCTCATGCCCAGAAAAGGAGGCAAAACAAAGCTGCCCCCCCAGCAGAGACTGGAGATGTGGATGGCCGTGGCCGGCATGGAACGGCTGGGGGCAAGGGAGAAAGCCGAATGGGGCCATGCACTGGCCGAAGAGATTTTACCGAAAAAAGCAAAGCCCCAGCAATTCTGGGCATTGTCCCGGTTCGGGGCCCGGCAGCTGCTTTACGGACCCGTGGACCGGGTGGTTTCCCCGGACAAGGCGGCCCCGTGGGTTGCGTTTCTGCTTGAAAATCAGTGGAAACATCCCGGGGCTGTGGGAAATGCCCTGGTGCAGATGACCCGCAAGACCGGTGACCGGTCCCGGGATATGGACGAAAGCCTTTTGGACCGGGTGATTCAATGGCTGTGCGACCATGGGATGGAAAAGCAAAGCCGGGTGCTGAAAATCGCAGCCCCACTTGAAGAATCCGAGCAAACCGCAATGTTTGGCGAATCTCTGCCAGCCGGTCTGATTTTAAAGCCCTGAAAAACTTTCACAGTGCCATCCGGCTTGAGAAAATGTTTAAATCCGGTTATTGTTATTGTAGTTGAAATCATGGTGGGGAAAAATCCGGTTTTATGAGAAAGGAACGGCCAATACCCGGTAAAAACGGGAGCAACGGCGGATTGCTGGATTTTCCCTGGCTGATTGCTCACCGGGGAGCCATGGCCGAAGCCCCGGAAAATGGCCAGGCCGCTTTTGACCTGGCTTTTTGCCGGGGTGCCCACGGCATTGAATTCGACGTGCAATTGACGGCTGATCACGTTCCCGTGATTTTCCATGATGATAGCCTGGAAAGAATTGCCGGCATCAAAAAACGGGTTTCCGGGTGCACCCTGGAATCGCTTCGCAAACTTGACCTTGGCAAATGGTTTTCTGACCGGTATGCCGGCAGCCGGATCATGACCCTGACACAAGTGCTGCAGCGATATGCGCACCAGGGCCTGCTCATGATCGAACTGAAAGCCGGCGCCGCGCCCCCGGCTGACCGCAACGGCCGGAGCCTGCTGGCTGCAGGGGTTATGGAGCAAATCGATCTTCACGTGCCGGCATGTTTTCGCCGAAATCTGTATATTCTGAGTTTTGATGCAGGTATACTAACAGACGCGCATGAACTTGCCCCTGATTTGCCCTGCATTTTAAATATTCACGGCCCGTGGCCGTTTTCCGGAAAGTTGTCCCGGAAAATGCAGCAATTGATCCGGGGATATTGTCTGCCTTTTGACCGGCTCACCCGGAAGTTTGTTGACCAGTGCCATGCAGCCGGCCACATTGTTGCGGTATACTCCTGCAACCGGCCTGCGGATGCGGACAGCGCCCGGAACATGGGAGTGGATGTCATTATGACCGATGCACCTGCGGAGGTGATCAAGGAGGCGCCATGAAAGTCGTGTTTCATCAGTTTTTTTATCCGGTCTACACTTCGGATCCGGCATCAGCTCCGGGCCGGATTGAAGCCATTGTAGACCGGCTGCCGTCTCACGCGGAAATGGTGGATGCAGAGCCGGCCCCTGAAAATCTCATTGAGCTGGCGCATTCCAATGTTCATATTGAAAATGTCCGGCGCAAGGATCTCTACGACATAGCCGCCCTGGCCGCGGGCGGGGCGGTCCAGGCCGCCCGGATCGGTCTTTCTGAACCCGCATTTGCCGTTATTCGGCCACCGGGACATCATGCGTCCGCGGAAACGGCTTGGGGTTTCTGCTATTTTAACAACATGGCCATTGCCCTGCTGACCCTAAAGAGCCAAAACCTCATTAACACGGCCTTGGTGCTTGACATTGATCTTCATTACGGCGATGGAACCGTTAACATCCTGGACCATTATGACTGGGTTGAAATCCATAATCCGGCCAAAAATACCCGGGAGCAATACATGGCCGAAGTCAACCGGATTCTGGCCGCCAGCCGGGCGGATATCATCGGCATATCCGCCGGATTTGACAATCATATGCAGGACTGGGGCGGATTGATGGCAACCGAGGACTATTACCATATCGGGAAAAAAGCAAGCCAATCCGCCTTTGAGCGGGGCGGCGGATGCTTTGCCATTCTCGAGGGCGGATACAACCACAGCGTGCTTGGCCAAAACGTTGCTGCTTTGGTCAACGGCATGGCTGAACCGCTTGCCTAAGGCAGCCGGTTTTGCCCGTTAACCCGGATGAATACGCAATGACCATGGAAAACGGAAATTCAGGCACCGACCGGTTCCGGGAGTTGACCTGGGGGGATCTCACTGCATGGGCGGGAAAAGATGTGCTCACGGCCGGAAGAAACCTGCAGCGCAAAGGATCGGTCAAGCAGCTTTCAAAAACCGCAGACGGCGGTTTGCTGACATGGATTCAGGCAGAGGAGGTCTTTGCCACCCATGTGGGATTTGATCACGAGGAATTGTTCTGCCATTGCGCCTGTCAGGGGGAGGGGGCCTGTGAACACGGCATTGCCGCAATCCTTGAATATATCGCCTATTTGAAAAAAAACATTCCCGTACCCTTTGCACCCTCAAATGACCAGCGATTTTTTTTACTATAACAGGACGGGTTTACCACTATGGCGCGTTGTGATAAGGATAGAATCTGTATATGCGTGTAGGTGTTGGCTACGACATTCATCAACTGGCTGCCGGACGGCGCCTCGTGCTGGGCGGCGTGAAAATTTCCCATGATAAGGGTTTGGTTGGCCATTCAGACGCAGATGTACTTGTGCATTCCGCATGCGACGCTATTTTTGGCGCCGCCGGACTGGGCGATATCGGACAGCACTTTCCGGATACCGATCCGGCCTACAAGGATATTTCCAGCATGGTGCTGCTGAAACAGACCTGGCAGAAGGCGCGCGTGAAGTGCCCAACCATCGGCAACATCGATGCCACAATTTTTGCCCAGCAGCCGAAACTGGCGGGCTATACCAGGGAAATGGCCACCCGGATCGCAGAAGTCCTTGAAATTGAACCGGAGCGGGTAAACATCAAGGCTACCACCACGGAAAAACTCGGGATCATTGGCCGCGAGGCCGCCATAGCCGCCATGTGCGTGGTTTTGCTTGAATAATACGTGATCTGATTTATTTTGTTAAAACAATTTTCTGACCCAACCACACCAGACGGACAAAAACCATGACTATTAAAGTCTATAATACACTGGGGCGATGCAAGCAGCCATTGGATCCGATGACACCCGGCAAAATCCGCATGTATGTCTGCGGCCCCACGGTCTATGACTCCTGTCATATCGGCCATGCCCGGTCCATCGTCGTCTTTGACGTGATCTACCGCTACTTGAAGGCCCGGGGATATGATGTGTATTACGTGCGCAATTTCACGGATGTGGATGACAAGATTATCCAGCGGGCCAACGATCTGGGAATCTCCTCCACGGAACTGGCCGCCCGCTGCATTGACGAGTTTCATGCGGACATGGAATCGCTCAACATGCAGCCTCCTGACCTGGAGCCCCTGGCCACTGACCATATATCCCAGATTATAACCATCGTTCGCATCCTCATTGAAAAGGGCTATGCCTACCCGGTGGACGGGGACGTGTATTTTGCCGTTGAAAAATGGCCGGAATACGGAAAACTCTCTGGCAGAAAACTTGAGGACATGGAAGCCGGGGCACGTGTGGATGTGGATCCGCGAAAGCATAGCCCGTTTGATTTTGTTTTGTGGAAAGCTTCCAAGTCCGGTGAGCCGGCCTGGGACAGCCCCTGGGGAAAGGGTCGGCCGGGCTGGCATATTGAGTGCTCGGCCATGAGCGCCGAGTACCTGGGCCAGAGCTTTGATATCCACGGCGGGGGAAAGGATCTGATCTTTCCCCATCATGAAAATGAAATCGCCCAGTCAGAGGCGGCATTTGGCAAGCCCTTTGCCTTCTACTGGATTCACAACGGGTTTATCAATATCAACCAGGAGAAAATGTCCAAGTCCCTGGGCAATTTTTTGATGATCAAAGACATTGTCAGGGCCTGGCACCCTGAAGTGCTGCGCCTGTTTCTGGTTTCCAATCATTACCGCTCGCCCATAGACTATACGGAGCAGGCCATGGCAGAGGCAGCCGCGTCCCTGGACAAGATTTACGGCCTGCTCGAAAGGGTGGCCCCGGTCTTTGACGCCTGGCCGCCGCAGGTTTCCGGGGATTCAGGGACCGAGCTGTGGCAGCGGTTTTGCGAAGCCATGGATGATGACTTTAACACCGCCCGGGGCATGGGGCTTTTGTTTGAGGCCGTGCGGGAGTTAAACCGTCAGATCGATGAAAAAGGGGCACCGGAAGCCTTCCAAAATCCAGAAGTTCTGGGCCGGCTCAAAGATATGCTGCGTATCGGGCAGATCATCGGCCTGATGGCCGAAACCCCGCAGCAGTATTTTCAGCAGCGCAAAAATGCCGTGCTAAAGGATCAGCAGATCGATGCCCAATGGATTGAAGACCAGATCGGGCAGCGGACCCGGGCCCGAAGGGAAAAGAATTTTGCCCTGGCAGACCGGATCCGGGACGATCTCAAAGCGCGCAACATCATTCTCGAAGACCGTCCTGACGGCACGATTTGGAAACACGGCGATGGAAAAGCGTAAATTTGCCCTGCATACGGAAATGACGCCCAGGGGAGACCAGCCCGGGGCCATTTCCGGCCTCACCCGCGGTGTCAATAATGGACTGGCCCACCAGGTCATGCTCGGTGTAACCGGATCTGGCAAGACCTTTACCATGGCCAATGTGGTTGCCGAGGTTCAGAAACCCACCCTGGTGATCGCCCCGAACAAGACCCTGGCCGCCCAGCTCTACAATGAGTTCAAGTCCTTTTTCCCGGAAAATGCGGTGGAGTATTTTGTCAGTTATTACGACTACTACCAGCCCGAGGCCTATCTTCCGGTATCAGATACCTATATCCAGAAGGATTCCTCGATTAATGAAATGATTGACAAGATGCGCCACTCGGCAACGCGCTCGGTGCTGTCGAGAAAAGACGTGCTGGTGGTGGCCAGTGTTTCGTGCATCTTCGGTCTGGGGGCACCCGAGGATTACCTGGCCATGCGTCTGGATCTGGAAACGGACATGGAGTTGACCCGGGACAAGCTGCTGGCTGATCTGGTTGAGATGCAGTACCAGAGAAACGACATGGATTTTTACCGGGGGGTTTTTCGGGTTAGGGGCGACCGGGTGGAGATATTTCCGGCCTACGAAGAGGACCGGGCCATACGAGTGGAGTTTTTTGGGGACGTGATCGAGGCCATTTCGGAAATCGACCCGCTGACCGGCAAGGTCAAAGGACGGGTCAACGGCACCACCATTTATCCGGCCAGCCATTACGTCACCCAGGAGCGCGGCCGGCGGCGGATCATCGACGATATCCAGGAAGAACTCAAGCACAGGATCGATCATTTCCGGGACACGGGAAAGCTCATCGAGGCCCAGCGCATCGAGGAGAGAACCCGATACGACATGGAAATGATTCTGGAACTGGGCTATTGCAACGGCATTGAAAATTACGCCAGACACATCACCGGCCGCGCACCAGGCCAACCCCCGCCCACGCTGCTGGATTATTTTCCGGACGACTTTCTGCTTTTCATTGATGAAAGCCATATCAGCGTCCCTCAAATCCGGGGGATGTATAACGGCGACCGGTCCAGAAAACAAACCCTTGTGGAATACGGATTCCGGCTGCCCTCTGCCCTGGATAACCGACCGCTTCGGTTTGAAGAGTTCAGCCGGCGTGTCTCACAGGTGATTTATGTATCTGCCACACCGTCTGACTACGAACTGGAAAAATCCGGGGAAGCGGTCATGGAGCAGATTGTGCGGCCCACGGGCTTGATTGATCCGGAAATGGAAGTCAGAAGCGCCAAAAATCAGGTCGACGACCTGTACTCTGAAATTCAGCAAAGAATCCGTGCAAACCAGCGGGTGCTGGTCACTACCCTGACCAAGCGAATGGCAGAGGACCTGACCGAATATTACACGGACCTGGGAGTGCGCGTCCGCTACCTGCATTCGGATATCAAAACCCTGGAGCGCATCGAGATCATCCGCGATCTCCGGGCGGGTGAATTTGACGTGCTGGTGGGCATCAACCTGCTGCGCGAAGGCCTGGATATTCCCGAAGTCTCCCTGGTGGCGATCCTGGATGCGGACAAAGAGGGGTTTTTGCGTTCCGCCCGGTCCCTGATCCAGACCTTTGGCCGGGCGGCCAGAAATGCCAGCGGCACGGTCATCATGTATGCTGAAACCGTCACCCCGGCCATGCGTCATGCAATGGAGGAAACCGGGCGCCGCCGCCGCATCCAGAAAGATTATAACCAGGAACATAACATCATTCCGGCAACCATTGAAAAATCCCTGGCCTCAGCCTTTGGATCGCCCTATGAAAAGACCGGCTCACAAGCACCGGAGCAACAGGTGGCCGAAACCGCAGCCACTTATGGATCGGATCAGAAAGTCGAGCGCCGGATCCGGGAGCTGGAAGCCAAAATGCGAAAGGCTGCAGACAACCTGGAGTTTGAGAAGGCGGCCCGGTACCGCGACCGGGTCAAGACACTGAAAAAGATGATGGTGTTTGATTTTGAAGCCGCAGTCTGAAACCCGGCAGCCAATGGGCGAAGGAGAAAATCAGACTCCGGGCCCGGCGGACAAAATTGCCCGCACGCCAAAAAGCCCCGGGGTGTATTTGATGAAAAACGCCGAGGGCAAAGTCATTTACGTGGGCAAGGCGGCAAATCTGAAAAACCGCATCCGTTCATATTTCTCGGATGCCTCATCGCGAATGGATGCCAAAACAGGGGTTCTGGTCAAACATATTGCGGATTTCGAGACCGTGGTCACGGCCTCGGAGACCGAGGCCCTGATCCTGGAATCCAACCTGATCAAGCGCTACCGGCCCCGCTACAACGTGATCCTAAAAGATGACAAGCGCTATCCGTCTTTGCGCATGGATCTTTCCGAGGCTTATCCCAATCTCACGGTTGTGCGAAAGCCCAAAAAGGACGGAGCCCTGTATTTCGGCCCTTATGCATCGGCCGGTGCGGTCAAGCAGACCCTGAAAATGATCCACCGGGTGTTTAAGCTGCGCAAATGCCGGTCACCGCAGGTCAAGCCCCGCTCCAGGCCTTGCCTGAACTATCAGATCGGCGCCTGCCTGGCCCCGTGCTGCTTTCATGTGGATCAGCAGGAATACGGCAAAATTGTTCACGAGGTGCGCATGTTTCTCCAGGGGCGCACCCCGGACTTGATCCGCTGGATTCGGGCGGAAATGAAGGAGGCCGCGGACAGCCAGGATTATGAGACCGCTGCTCAGCTCCGGGACAAGGTCTATGCACTGGAAAAAACCCTGGAAAAGCAGGTGGCCGTGACCACCGACTTTGTGGACCGGGACGTTTTTGCAGTGGAGCGAAGCCCGGAAAAAGCCGTTGTGATGCTTTTAAAGGTGCGAAATGGCTATTTACAGGGGATGCGGGATTTTTTGATCAAGGACGCGATTTCAGAAGATGCGGAAATCCTCGGGGCTGTTATCAAGCAATACTATGAGCAGAACCCGGCGGTGCCCGGCGAAGTTTTGACGCATACGCCGCCACGGGACAGGGGGCTTTACGCAAGCTGGCTTTCGGAAATGCGGGGGCGCAAGGCGGTGCTTCACACCCCGGTGCGGGGAGAAAAGCGGCGCCTTGTGGAAATGGCGGTCCAAAACGCCCGACAGCGGCTCCAGGCCCTGACAGAGGAGGAAAACTCAGCAGCCCACCTGCTTGGAGGCCTGGAAAAACGTCTTGGACTGGACAGATATCCCCGCCGGATTGAATGCGTGGACAACTCGGGTTTGTCGGGCACCGACCTGGTGGCCGGTCTGGTGGTGTTTGAAGACGGTGTGCCCAAAAAATCGCTTTACCGCCATTACCGGATCCAGGGGGTTTCAGCTCAGGATGATTATGCCTGTATGCGGGAGGTGCTGTTCCGGCGCTTTTCTTCAGACACCGGAGAGGAAAAGGACATATCCCTGCCGGATCTTCTCATGGTGGACGGCGGCAAGGGCCAGCTCAACATTGCCCTTGCAGTGATAGACGAACTTGGACTATCCGGGCGGTTCGGGGTGATCGGCATTGCCAAAAAAGACGAGGCCAAAGGCGAGCCCGAAGACAAGATTTACCTCCCGGGCCGGGCCAATCCGGTTAATTTTCAACAGCATACCGGGCAATTGCATCTGCTCCAGCGCATCCGCGACGAGGCCCATCGCCGGGCCGTGTCATTTCACCGCAAGCGACGAAGCAGCCGGAGCCTGCATTCGGCCTTAGATGATATCGCCGGTATCGGGCCCAGGAGAAAGGCTGTTTTGCTTCAGCATTACGGCAGCATCGAGGCCATTGCCGCAGCCCCGGTCGAGGAGCTCGCAGGGCTTTCCGGCATGACACGAAAAGCCGCCCAATCCATTCAATCCGGCCTTTCCGGGCAATAAGCCGTGATGGTGCCGGAAAAAGTCCAATATCTGCGTTACGCGCAATTTCTCAGAATTTCACGTACGGATCAGTACGCTGCATTCTTCGAAATTGCGCAAGCCTTGATCTTGAGCTTTTTACGGCACCATCGGAAATCAGACTTTTTACCATGCCATGAAATATTGGCGGATAATTTTTTGACCCGTTTATACAGGAGAGAGCATGGCCATCCAGGGAAGCCTTGATACATTTGATCTTTCAAACCTTCTTCAGATGATCAAGTATGAAAGAAAAAGCGGAAGGCTGACCATCAGCTCTGAGAGCAACCAAGTACAGATCCTGATGCAGGAAGGCGATATCGTATTTGCCACGGAATCTCGCAAAAGCAACCGGATCGGGCAATTGCTGGTCAACAACGGCCTGATCAGTGCCCAAACCCTGGAAGCCGCCCTGACGGCAAGCCGGGAAAAAAACCAGGGTATCGGAAAAACCCTTGTGGAACAGGGCAAAATCACAGTAGCGGAACTAAACGGCTTTTTGCTCCAACAGGCGGAAAATTCTCTTTATAACGTATTTTTGTGGCAAACCGGGCAGTTCGTGTACAAAGATGAATCCATAGACCTGAAACGGATTGTGGGCAGTGCATTTAACACCATGAACATCCTGTTGGAAGCCTCCCGCAGGATTGATGAACTGGCAGCGCTGAAAAAACAAATCCCGGATGACCAGTCCGTGCTCAAGCCCTGCGATCATGAACAAACAAGCCAAAACCTCGAATTCAATACGGATGAGTCAATGCTTTTGTCCATGATCAACGGCCAATCCACAGTGCGTCAGGTTATTGACGAAACCGGATGGGATGATTTTACCGGCTACCGGGTCATCCATTCCCTGGTCTCGGCCGGGGCAATCGAAATCCTGCAGTCCCTGCCGATGAATGAATCTGCAGCCCGGGCCGTGGAACAGCTCCGGGGGGTGGACGCCCGGCAGTTCAGACAAACCCTGGATTCCCTGGCGCTTCCGCGCAGCAGCATTCTGCGCCTGGCCCTGACCCGGCTGTTCCGGGATGCCGCAGACCCTGATATTTTAATGGAATCGGTGGGCAATGAAGCCCGAAAAATGAATGACCCGTCAGAAAAAGCCCAATTGGAAAGTCTCCTGGAACAAAGCCGCACATCCTTTATGAAAACCCTGCTGAATCTGCTTTGGCAGGAAGCCTGCAATAACTGCAGGCAGTAGTGACGGCTTTGCAAAATCCAATATCTGCGTTACGCACGATTCCTTAGAATTTCACATACGCTAAGCCGGCTGCTTTCTTCGAAATCGCACAAGCCTTGATCTTGGACTTTTACAAAGCCGTCGGATCGCGACTTTTTTCGGGTACATCAGTATTCACAATCGCTCAATTCAGATTTAAGAAAAAGCCCTGACGTTTTCGTTGTCGACTCAGTGCCAACGGCGGCCGGTCAGGAGAGGGCAAAGACCGGCCGCCAACGGGGCGGATGCTTAAAAATCGCTCAATTCAGGTGCCCATTAAAGTGCGGCCATGGCATCGACCAGGGAGCGCACAGCATCTGCGGATTTCTGCAGATCTGCGGCCTCGTCGTCTTTTAGTTCGATTTCAATCACTTCCTCGATGCCGGTGCTGCCCAGTTTTACCGGCACCCCGATAAACAGGCCGTTGATGTTGTATTCACCTTCCAGGTAAACCGCGCAGGGAAGAATTTTTTTCTTGTCTTTTAAAATGGACTCGGCCATTTCCACTGCTGCTGAAGCAGGGGCATAAAAGGCGCTTCCGGTTTTGAGCAATGAGACAATTTCCGCCCCGCCGGTGCGGGTGCGGTCCACCAGGGCGTCAATTCGGTCCTTTGACATCAGCTCTGTGATGGGAATGCCGGCCACGGTGGAAAACCGGGGCAGGGGGACCATGGTGTCGCCGTGGCCGCCGAGTACGAAAGCGTGGGTATTTTCAACTGAAACATTGAGCTCCCGGGCGATAAAGCAGCGGAACCGGGCGGAATCCAGCACCCCGGCCATACCGATGACCCGTTTTTTGTCAAAACCGGAAGCCTCGAAGGCCACATGACACATGGCGTCCAAAGGATTGCTCACGATGATGAGAATGGCGTCAGGCGATTTTTCCGCAATGTTTTTAACAACGCTTTTCATGATGTCGGAATTGGTCTTTAAAAGGTCATCACGGCTCATACCCGGTTTTCTGGGGATGCCGGCGGTTATGATGACAATATCAGAGCCTGCGGTTTCCCCGTAGTCATTGGTTCCCGTAAGGCAGGCATCATGTTTTTCAATGGGAGCGGCCTCGGCCAGATCCAAAGCCTTTCCCTGAGGCAGGCCTTCGGCAATATCCACCAGCACCACGTCACACAATTGTTTTTCCGCCAGTCGCTGGGCAGCAGTGGCCCCGACATTGCCGGCACCCACAACGGTCACTTTTTTGTCCATTGTTCACTCCTTTGTATGTGGTTTTATTGTTCCAGCAGCCCCGTAAACGGACATGCAAGAGAAATGCGGCATGATTGCCCGTGATTTGTCACAGTCCCTGCTTAGGCATTCCATTGCCGGCCGGAGTTGTCAAGCGCAATTTTACGCTTTGCCTTCCTGTTGCTGTTCTTCAAGGGGGTTGGCACAATGGCGGCATAAAGCATTTATGAAAAATTTTCTTGAGCTCCAGTGGTGAAATCAGTATGCTAGCAGCATCATGCGATGTTATTGATACAAGTGCTTTCTTTTATTGATTCAGCTCATATCGCCCGGGACAAATGCATTTAACGACCATTTCAGCGAAGATACAACCAGGTGACAATGGAATCAAATGTGGTGTTAAAAGGAAGTCTGGCATTTCTCGGGCTGGCCGAACTGCTCCAGCAACTCGGCGGCGGCGGCAGTACCGGGATTTTGAAAATCTCCAGTTCCTGGAGCGGGGTGCCCGGTTATATTTATTTAAAAAACGGCAACCCCGTGGATGCCGAATACGGAAAAATAACAGGTCTGGAGGCCTTAAACGGCTTTTTTGGTTGGCGGAAAGCCCATTTTGAATTCATGGAAGAAGATGTCAATCGGGATCCGGTCATTAAAAAAAGCCGGATGGAACTCATACTCGATGGTCTTCGCCTGGTTGATGAAGGAGTGATTCCGATTATGGGAGAAAACGATTCGGATTCGCACAAAAGTCGGTCCGGTCCTGATCAGCTGCCGGTTCTCAATGGTCCGGTGGTGGATTATGTCTATGTTGTGGATGAAGAAATTTTTCAGGACGGAGATGAAATTGTCATCCAGAACCGCTTTGGCAACTGGTTCTGGGTGATTCTTGAGGGCACTGTGGAAGTGGTTCGGATAACCGAAAACGGTAAGGCGCCGATTCTGCGCATGACAGAAGGCGCATTTATCGGCAGTATTGTGTCCTTTCTTCGCGACGGCAATGTTCGCAGCGCCAGTATTTACGCTGTGGGCCGGGTGCAGCTCGGGGTGGTCGACTCAGAACTTATTGCCCGGGAGTATTCGAGTCTTTCTGAGATGTTTCAAAATATTTTGATTTCCATGGACAAGCGGATGAAGCAGCTCACTGATGTCTGTACGGCACTGGTGCTCAAGCACTCCCCCCCGCTATCCGGCAAACCCGGGGGCAAACGATTTATTGACAAAAAACAAAATGAGCACAAAATTTTTTTTATTACCCGGGGACAGGCTTTTGTTTATGTAAAAATGAAAAAAAAGTACATACACTTGCTCACTCTGGGCGTCGGTGACCTTATCGGCAGAATTCCGTTTTTAAACGCCGCCCATGAACCTTATTCCGCACATGTGTATGTGTCCGACGACATTGCGGTGCAGCCCATTGAAGCCAGCGTGGTCGAACAGGAATACGAGGCCTTATCCAGCACGCTGAAAAACATGATTCAGAATATGACCAATTCCATATCTGTCACCACGGGCCGGATTTTTGATCTGATCCGATCCGCCGGCCAATCCGACGATGCGGATTGATACGGTCAGGATCTGCCAATCCCCTTACAAGGAGCCGAGGAGATGACAAAAAACGAACAAAGACAACAGCAGCGGTATGAATCCATTCAGCTTCTTTCATACGTCTGTATCGACGAAGAAGGAAAAGAATGGAAGCAGGGTATGGGGCGCACTTTGAACATCAATGATATCGGCCTGAAGCTTGAAACCCACGAGCCCATTGAAACTCAGTACATTGTTCTGCTGGCTGTCGGCCTCGAAGATGAAGTTGTTGACGTCAAGGGAAGGGTGATTTACTGCAACCGCAATGAGATGGCAAGGTTTGAGTCCGGTGTGGAATTCTACGACCTGGATCCGGGCAGCCGGGAGATTATTACGCGCTTTGTCCGGGAATTTAACAAACAATACAGTTAATGTCAGGAAGGTACAATGGCACAAACGGTTTTTGAAACAAAATTTGACGATCTGTCGGTTTTCAAGCGCGGCAAAGTGCGCGATGTATACGATCTCGAGGACCGCCTGCTGATGGTTGCCACGGATCGGATTTCGGCTTTTGATGTGATCATGAAAGATCCTGTTCCCGGAAAGGGCAAGATTTTGACCCGGATCTCCCTGTTCTGGTTTGACATTATCAGCTCCATTATTGACAATCACGTAATTGCCAGTGACGTGGACCAGTACCCGCAAATCTGCCGGCAGTATCGCGATGAACTCGAAGGCCGCAGCATGCTGGTCAAAAAGACCCGGCCCCTGCCTGTGGAATGCGTTGTGCGTGGCTATATCTCAGGTTCTGGATGGAAATCCTACCAGAAAACCGGAGAGGTCTGCGGCATACGCCTTCCCGACGGACTCAGGGAATCCGACAGGCTGCCGGAACCCATTTTCACCCCCTCTACCAAGGCAGAGCTTGGCGAGCATGACATCAATATTTCCTATGACCACATGGTGGATCTGATCGGTACCCAAAAGGCGCAGCAGGTCCGGGATCTCAGCCTTGAGATTTATCAGAAGGGCGCTGAAATCGCGGAAAAAAGCGGCATTATCATTGCCGATACAAAGTTTGAATTTGGAGAGAATGAAAACGGACTGATTCTCATTGATGAAGTGCTCACCCCGGATTCATCCCGGTTCTGGCCCAAGGCCACTTACCAGCCCGGCGGACCCCAGGCAAGCTTTGACAAACAGTATCTTCGCGATTACTTAAACTCGGTTGACTGGGACAAGACCCCGCCGCCGCCCCATCTGCCCGCCGAAGTGATTGAAAATACCAAAAGCAAGTACCTGGAGGCGCTCCAGGCCCTGGTCGGCCAGACGGATGCAAGTTGAAGCCCGCCTGATTTTTTTAGATAAAATCGACACCGGGGACAATCGGTACCAGATTTCTGATCCCGATCCGCCGGAGGATCTTTCCGACTCCATTGGTGAGGCAGGGCTGATATCCCTGCCTTGGGTCCAGCAGCGGGAGGCTGACAAAGCCTTCCGGGTCGTGGCCGGTTTCAGGCGTATAACCGTATGCCGCAAGCTCGGATGGCCGCAGTTGACATGCCGTGTGCTGCCGGCGGACGCCCCAAAACTTTCCGGCTGGAAAATCGCCATTGCAGACAATGCCGTGACCCGTTCCCTGAACCTGCTGGAGCAGGCCCGGGCCGCGGCGGGGCTGATGGATGTCTGCGATGGTGATACCAAACGGGCCGCGCAAATGGCCGGCCCACTGGGCCTGCGGATCAATCCGGAGCTGATTGGGAAACTGACCCGTTTGCTGGCCTTGCCCCGGGCTGTGCAGCAGGCTGTGGCCCAAAACCGGATGTCGCTGAATATCGCTCTGAACCTGGAGATGATGGATGAATCATCAGCAGTTGCCTTTGCCGGGCTTTGTCAAAACCTCAAACCCACGGTCAACCACCAGCAGGAAATTTTTACCGGCCTGTATGAACTGGCCTGCCTTCAGGACAAATCCCCGGCCGATGTTTTGGCCTGTTCGGATTTTTCAGAAATTTTGCATGCAAGCCGCACAGACCGGCGCCGTCAGCTCCAGGCCCTGCGCAGGACCCTTTACAATCTGCGTTTTCCGAATTTAAGCCGGTCCGAGGCCGCCTTTGAGCAGAAAAAGAAAAATCTGGGACTTCCGGAAAACATGAATATCAGTGCGCCTCCAGGTTTTGAAAGCAATGTTTATACGCTGACCGTACGTTTTTCCCAATCCCGGCAATTGTGTGACTACGCTGAAAAACTGGCTGTCATCTGCCGCAAGCCCGAGCTGGAAGACCTGCTGGATCGAAGTTTGAATGAAAATTCGTAAACTCTATATAGAACGAAGTGCAGCAGATTATCCGGTCACAAGGCATATCTGCAGCCGGCTGGAAATGCCCGCGCAAATCATTGACAATCCCGAGTCGGTTTATCAGGAAATTGCCCGCAGCCCGGATCCGGAAAAAGCCGGAAAATCTATTTTGCTGCTGGCCCGAAACCGGGGTGCCTTTCTCCGGGATTGTCCCGGGACCTCTTATTATACCTGCTGCGGTTATCAAATCCTGCATATCGGCACCTACTGCTCCATGGATTGCGCCTACTGCATTCTTCAGGCTTATTTTCATCCCCCGGTTCTTCAGTTTTTTGTCAACCACGCCGAAATGGAAGCAAGTCTGCAGCAGCATTTTGCCAAAGGTGAAATCGCCAGAATCGGCACAGGGGAGTTTACCGACAGCTTGATATGGGAATCGGTCTACCCCCTGGCCCCCCGCTTGGTGGAATTGTTTTCCCGCCAGAAAGCCTGCGTGCTGGAATTAAAGACAAAAACCACTGTCGTGGAGCCTCTTCTTGGTCTGGCGCATCATAAAAAGACCATCATGGCCTGGTCTCTGAACACCGAGGCGGTGATTGCAAACCAGGAGCGGGGTACGGCAGCGCTTGGCGCGCGTCTGGCTGCTGCGGAAAAGTGCCGGAAACAGGGTTTTCCGCTTGCCTTTCATTTTGATCCCATGATTTTATACAATGGATGTTATGCCGAATATGAAAATGTCATTGAGCAGTTGTTCTCCCGGATCGACCCGGCGGGCATCGTGTGGATCAGCCTGGGCTCCTTTCGTTTCATGCCGGAATTAAAGCCGATCGTGGCCCGGCGTTTTGCCGGGTCCAAAATTATTTACAACGAGTTTATCCGGGCCATAGACGGCAAGATGCGGTATTTCAAACCCTTGCGCATACAGCTCTACTCCCGTGTCATCGAAGCCATTAAATCCCGTGCCCCGGAGGTGCTTGTGTATTTCTGCATGGAAGATGACGAGGTCTGGCAGAAATGCCTCGGCCACTCACCGGCGGAAAAAGGGGGCCTGCCCATGATGCTGGATCAGAGGGCCGCCCGGAAATGCGAGCTGTCCGGACGGTTTCCCGCAGGTTGACTTTTTAAAAAAATTCGCATAAGTTTCCTGCTCATCCAAGGTCGGTTTTTTCCCCTGAAGCCTTTAAAAGGAGTCTGTTATGAAAACACGCAATTTCCGTGTATTTTCACTCTTTTTTGTTTTTGTCTGCATTCAGCTTATTATTTTTGCCCCTATGACTACAGCCGTTGGTGCAAAATCGGATTTCAGGCCGGATATCACCATTCGGCTTGGCCACATTGAAGAAGCCTTAAAAACAATTGAGGCATTTTCAGAACAGAATGCCAAATCCCAGTGGTCTCCCAGGTCGCTGATTGAAGGGACCCTGAAAGGGACACAGTGGCTGGATCCGGATCGGGCAATGGTTTTTGGGTTGGTGCTTTCGGAAAAATCCATTGAACAAAAACCGAAAATGGCCGTACTGGTACCGTTTACAGAGCCCAACCCGGAGTTTGCCGCAGCCTATGGCGCCGTTGAGAAACAGGGCTATTACCTGATTTCCCTGCCTCCGGGCCAGGGGGGCAACATCGGTAAAAAATTGGAATCCGCACTTGTGCAAAACGCACAGGATCCCCAAAACCGGCTGCTTACTGTAGATATTGCCGCAGCCCGGGCACTGGCAAAGGCCAAACCCGAGATTGAAGATATGATCCGCAAGGCCCGGCAGGGTATTGAGCAGCAGCAATCCACAGCAATGGAGGGCCCGGAAGCCTTTGAAGCGGATCAGGCAGAAGCCATGATTCGGTCATTTCTGAATTTTTTTGAGCAGGTAAAGACATTTTCCACGGGCCTGGATCTCAATCGCAGGGATACGGCCTTTTTTTCCGAAGTGCTGGCCGCAGCCGACACGGAACTCCAAGATCTTATTGCCCGGGCCATGGAAGAAGACGCACAGTCGCTTCTGGGGAAAATGGAATTTTCCGACAAACTGGGTATGCAGTTTCGCAGCCGGCCCTTTGATATTTCCGCCACCACCGCATTTACGGAAAAATATTTCGGTGAGATGTACAAAACCATGGGCGTTGACCTGCAGGGAGCCGCCTCCGTGGTTGCGCCATTTACCGGTGAAACCGCCGGTGCCATGGCCATTGAGCCGGCCGGGTTGGTCATCGAAGCGGTCAGTTGTATCAAGGCGGACCGGGATCTGTCAGTGAACTACCTGGAATCTGAATACATCCCCTGGATTCTGAAAACCGGAGAGGGGATGACGGAAATGTATAAAAAACAGTATCCGGACAAGGACATTGCCCCGGTTTTTGTCAAAACGGAAAAAACCACCGTGGCCGATATCCCCGTGGTCGGGGTCAAAGGCAATCTGCCCATTGTTCAGGATCCAGGCGATGATATCAGAATTTTTGAAATGCCCCTCCGGATGGCGGTAAAGGACCGATGTTTGCTGGTCACCCCGGATGACGGGCGAATGGCTGACTTAATGGCACAGGTTGCAAAGCTTAAACCGGCTCCGGCCAGCGGGCCTCTCATGGAGATGACCATGGACTGGGGGGCGCTCATGCGCACCATGAGCGCCATGGCACCTGAACAAATCCAGTCTTCCCATAAGGAAATCCCGGATACGGGCACTCTGAATTACACCCTGGATCTCAGCGAGGGCAAGGTCAGGAGCCGTTACGCCATGAAAACCGAAGATATTAAAAAATTCATGGCTTTTGTTGCCACACTGGATCCTGTACCGGCCGGTCCTGAACAAGACCCGGCCCCTGCACCTTCTCCGGAAACAAAACAGGCCGAACCAAACCCGGAACCGGATCAAAGCACCTCCCGGTCCTCTTCGGAAAAATCCCGGCAGCCTTCCCAAAAGCAGACCAAAACCGGCCAGGAACGTTTCAGCAAGGATGAGCCTCGCTACTGGACGGAAAAAGGCGGCCTTTATCTGGCATACGGCAACATTGATGCAGCGGTTAAACACTTTGAAAAGGCCGTGGCCCTTGATCCTGAAAATGCCGGTGCCCACTGCAACCTGGCGCTTGCCTACGCAGAAAACCGGAAATTTGAAAAAGCCCTGGACGCCATGGATCATGCGCTTTCCCTGGAGCCGGAAAACGCTCGGTATCTGCATGCAAGAGGCTGGATACGGGTGCAAACCGGGCAGCGGCAAAAGGGAATGGCAGATATTGAAAAAGCTGCGGAAAAGGGCCATCCGGATGCAGTGCGGTACCTGGACCGGATTGCACCCCGGCATACCCGGGAAGACAGCCAATAAACAACATTTGCTGAAAAAATACAATAAAGTAAAAAAAACAGGATGTTGTGTATAACAACAATAAATTACTTGCAATTTTTTCAAAACGGAGTATGCTGACGATTACGTAAAAGAACATAATGGCTGGTTGTTTTGTTTTCACTCTGGAGCCAGGATTTCACAAACATTATGGAAGATCCAACGCAGATCCGGCAGCCAAATCCTTCGTTATATAACAGTCGTATTATCAAGGCCTATCTTCACCTTGTCAGGAAAAAATATCCTGACGTCCAGTTTTCTGAGGTCATGGCCCATGCCGGTATGACACCTTATGAAGTAGAAGATCAGGGCCACTGGTTTACCCAGGAGCAGGTGGACCGGTTCCACGGGGAACTGGTCCGGAAAACCGGCAATATCCAAGTGGCCCGGGAGGCCGGACTCTACGCCGCCTTTCCCGAATCCATCGGCGCCATTGGCCACTATTTTTACACCCTTGCCAACCCGCGCCGGTTTTTTGCAATGATTGAACAGGCTTTTGGCAACCTATCCCGATCTGTCGACTACAAGGTCCGGCAGATCACCCCCGGCAAAGTGGAAATCACAGTCACCCCGAAACCCGGCGTTCGTGAAAACCTGCATCATTGCGAAAATCGCAAAGGTTTTTTTGAAGCCATGTTCAATATCTTTGACAATCGCGTCACGAATATCGAACATCCGGAATGCATGGCGCGGGGTGACAGTGTCTGCCGATACATCATCACCTGCAAGCGTTCTGCATTTGACTATTTTCGGATTGCGCGCACCTACATTTTCGGCATCTTTGCCATGGCCTGCATCTTGTCTTTTTTCCTGCTTTCGGGCACTGCCGCCTTGACCCTTTTTTCCGGTTTTGCGGTACTTATGGCGGCCACAGGCGTTGTCAGCCATCGGCTGGCCAGAAAAAACCTGGCTGCGGCAATGCGCAACCTTCAGAACTCAAGCGAACAGCTCGTGGACCAGATTGAAATCAATTACAACAACACCCAGGTGACCCGGGAAATCGGGCAGGTGGTGAATCGTTATACCAGCCTGGAAACCGCCCTTGACTCCATTGCCCGGATTCTTGAAACCCGTCTGGATTATGACCGGGGAATGATTATGCTTTGCAATGCGGGAAAAAACCGTCTCAAATTCGCAGCCGGATTCGGTTACGGGCAAAGCCAGTCCAGGTTTTTGAAAAATATTGAATTCCAACTGGACAATCCCAATTCCAGGGGGGTGTTTGTGTTGTCTTTCCACGAGCAGAAGCCTTTTCTGATCAATGACCTCAATGACATTGAAGGCACGCTTTCTGATCGCAGCCTGGAATTTGCAAAACAGATGGGCGCCTTATCCTTTATCTGCTGTCCCATTATATGTGATAATGAAAGTTTGGGGGTTGTTGCCGTGGACAATATGCGTTCCAAGCGAAAGCTTTTAAACAGCGATATGAGCTTGCTGATGGGCGTATCTCACATGATCGGCATCAGCATTCGACATACCCAGCATATAGAGGCAAGGGAAAATCAGCTCAAGTCAGTACTCAAGGTGATGATCTCCAGCATTGATGCCAGGGATCCGGTGACCAAGGGACACTCTGAATTTGTGGCCGAATACGCCTCGGGCATTTGCCATGAAATGGGCATTGATAAGGATTATCAGGAGGCTGTCCGGGTAGCGGCACTGTTGCATGATTACGGAAAGATCGGTATTCCGGATTCCCTGTTAAAGAAAAGGGACCGATTAACACCTGCGGAGTATGAGCAGATCAAATCCCACGCGGGAAAAACCTATGAAATTTTAAAGCAAATGAATTTTGAGGGAAATCTTGAACCTGTACCGGAAATCGCCGGCGCCCATCATGAAAAAATTAACGGCACCGGTTACCCCTTAGGGCTGACAGAGAAAGAAATTCCATTGGGCGCAAAGATCATTGCAGTGGCAGACTATTTTGAAGCCCTGACAGCCAACCGGTACTATCACCGGCCCATCCCCCCTGAACAGGCCATGCGCCAGTTGGAAGAATTCGCAGGTACCCTGTTTGACACCAGGGTGGTGGAAGCCTTTATCCGATACTATGAAAACAACAACCCCGGCTATCAACAACACGAGTTCCGGAGGGACCGGAATATTCATGTTGTGTCTTCCCGGAACTGATGCTGCCCCCCCTTATTTCAGCTTTTGGTAATGTTTGAAAAAATCATCGGTGTGAGCCAGGTTTAGAACCCAGAGTTCATAGATGCGATGATGGATGCGATCATGGGCCGGTTTGGCATGTTGGGCATAGGATAACGGGTAGAGCAGTACCGGGACCTTGCCGGTTTCATACACCTCTGCCGCCACGCAGAGGGCCTGGTGCAAAATGGCATAAGAAAGACTGCGGTCAATGACAAAAATACTGACGCTGTTGGTCAAATCCGAAAGATTCACGGCAAAATCCGAAATATTGGCCATGAGCAGCGCGGTTGCCCGGCCCTGTTGACGCAGGGCAAAAACCCGCCGCTGTCTTTTCAATCCTTGGTGGGCGTACAAATCACTTAGGGTACTTCTGGGGTTTGATGTCTTTTCCGGCATCAAATCCAGGGCTTTGAGCATCAGGCCGTCGGAATCCTGACGGTAGGCCGCCTCCAGTTCTTTAAGGTCCTCGTATTCCACTCTTTCCAGACTCCAACCCGGGGGCAGCCCCCTGGCTTTCAGATCCGGATGCCAGTGATAATAAGCAAACCGGTCTGTTGAGCAGGCCCGGGGATTGCCTATTTTTCCGGCCACTCCGCCGAAAAAATGTGCCGGGAACCGATTCGACGGCCGGTAATAGCAAATGGCGTAAGCCATGTGCGCGGAGGCCAGGCGATGGGTATCATAGGTAAATGCACCGAGTTGGTCGATGATTTCGGTTCCCAGGCCCACACGTTTGTCCGTGCGCGAGGCCAGGTGATGGATCAGCCAGGTATTTTCATAAAATCGAAGCATCGCCACATGGGCGATGATTTTTCCGTTTTTCTGCCAGGTAAAATGGCGTGCAATTTCAGGCTGGCAGGTGTAGAGTTTTTTGTATGTCTCCCGGATGGACTGCCGGGAGTTTTGAATAAAAGAATATTTTCTGGGATAAATAAATCCGGTTTCAAAGAAGAACGCCCACAATTCATCCATATTCACCTGATGGCAGATATAGAGGTGATCGTTCTGGCTCTGGTGCAGCAAAGACAGCAGGCGCATGTGATCATTGGGTGCCATGTCCAGAAAGGCAATACCGCATTGAACCTGATTTTCTTTTTGCGCGGAGGTCAAAAATTTCCGGTAGATCACCTGGGCCCGGCATTTCACCTGAAACGCATTTGCAAAACAAAGGGTCATGTCTTCGATAAGCATGCCTGCAATCAGGGCGTTTGCGTTTTTTTCGTCTGTGACGCAAATTCCGGCCCCGGATATATCCGCGGCTTTAAGATCGACCATGGCTCCAGTGAGCGGGTGACGAAAAACAACATCCGGGGCAGGGGATACCAACAGGCGACGACTCCGGTAAACCCGGGGGGAAAATCGCTGAATGGTGTCCTTTAACGCCGCGAGCACAAGGCAGGATTCATGTTCACTCTGAAATGCTTTCAAAATACGGCACTGCCCGGAATAAACCATTGCTCCGTTTGATTCAAGCACCAGGGTGAGATCGTGCGCGCTGTTCAGCCATGCTTCAGGGGCTTCGGGCGTGCCTTCTATGGCCACGCAAAATGCTGAGGTGCTTAAATTTTTAAGGGTTCCGGAAAAAGTCAGGCTGTTTTGAATAATCCGTGCGGAAACAGACGGGCACGGGTGACGGAGTTCCTTTCGCCCTGCGTGAACAGCGGATTTTTCCGGCAGATACAGGCATATTCCGCTTGCGCTGATGCCACGGACCCGGGGTTCGGCCTGAATCAGTCCATTGCCGTCGGTAAGGGAAAAACCCGAAAACATGTAATCCGAAAGCCGGAAATACGGCCCCGGCGGGCTGTTCCACAAGCAGACCAGGTATTTTCCAAAACAGGGCCGGGGCACGGCTTCAAACGCAATTTGGCGATTGTCGTGGATGTGCCGGAAATGGATATGGATGATCCCGCCTTGGAAGTGCCGGAGGTTTAAAAGATTGACGAGACCTTTTTTTTTCAAAAACTGTTTGGCACCCCCGGTCTCGGGCTCCAGGCCCGTATCAATAATGCGCGCCCGGGACGGCAGCGAGCCGGCCGTGGTGTTTGCTCCGGCCTGTCGGATCCGATCGGATTTTGCAAGATAATCCATTACAGCCTCAATTTGGCGTTTGGGCCGCTGCCTCCATGGAGCAGCCGTCACACGGGATATGCCGGGCAATTTCCGTTAAGTGATAAAACCCCATACATTTAATAATAACACCTTGTTATTATTAAATGCAACATGTATTCCACAAAAAACCAGGTTTTTTCAAAAAAAGATGGTTTCGTAAAAATTCAATTTTCAGATGGCGCCGGAAAAAGTTCAAGATCAAGGCTTGCCCGATTTCGAAAAATGCAGGGGGCTTATCCGTATGTGAGGTTCTGAGAAATCGCGCGTAACACAGATATTGGACTTTTCCGGCGCCATCAAAAAAGACTTTTTCCACAGGCCCGGAAATGCTAAGGACTTTGGTGTCGGCGATGCCGGCGCTATCGGCCGCGGGGGGTTGGACCAAATCTTTTTTCATCCGGCAAAGGCAATACAATGCATATCGTAACCACCCATCAGAGCATGGATTTTGACGCACTTGCATCGGTTGTGGCCGCAACCCTGATCTGGCCCGATGTCGTTGCGGTGATTCCCAAAGCGGTGAACCCCAATGTCAAGGCATTTTTGTCCATTCACAAGGACATGTTTGAAATGTATCGGGTCAATGATATTGACCTGTCAGAAGTCTCACGCTTGATTGTGGTGGATACCAATAAATGGTCCAGGCTCGACCGAATGGAAACCCTTAAAAACAAGCCCGGGCTTGAAGTATGGATGTGGGACCATCACAGTCCGGAAGACTGCGACCTGGAACCGGACTGGCAAATCCAGGATACTGCAGGGGCCAACATCACTTTGATGCTGCGCGCCATCCGTGAGCAGGGGATTGATCTTTCCCCCATCCAGGCGACCCTTTTCTTAAGCGGTCTTTATGAGGATACCGGAAACCTGATTTTTTCCTCTGCCACGGCAGAGGACGCCTACACCGCGGGATATCTGCTGGAGCAAAACGCTGATCTCACCATTCTGCGAACTTTTTTGCAGCCGGCATACGGCGAAAAGCAGAAAGACATCCTTTTTGAAATGCTCAAAAATGCCAAGCGCCGGACAATCAATAATTACAGCGTCAGTATCAATACCGCCAGGATTACCGGTCATGTCAACAATCTTTCCCTGGTCGTGCACATGTACCGCGAAATCGTCAATGTGGATGCGGCATTCGGCATATTTGCCCAGCCGGAAAACGAAAAATGCATTGTCATCGGCCGATCCGTGGCGGCGGAAATCAATATCGGCTCCATCATGCGCTCCATGGGCGGCGGCGGCCATCCCGGGGCGGGATCGGCAATGCTTAAATCGGTCAACCCGGTTTCCCTTAAGGAATGGCTCGTGGAACTGCTCAAGGGCAACCAGGAAAGTTCCATCCAGATTTACGATATCATGTCGTATCCGGTCTTCCAGGTCCCCCCGGATCTGTCAATGAAGGAAGTCGCCGGAATTCTTGATGAAAAGGGATGTACCGGGCTGCCGGTAAGTGAGGATGGAAAGCTTGTGGGGATTATCTCCAAACGAGATTTTAAAAAATTGAAAAAGCCTTCCCAGTATGCGGCACCGGTGAAGGCTTTTATGAGCACAAAAAACATCACCATCACCCCGGACCGGAGCCCGATGCATGCAGCCCGGCTCATGGTAAAGCATGACATCGGAAGACTGCCGGTTATCCAGGACGGGCAGATCATTGGAATTATCTCCCGGTCCGATGCCATGCGTTATTTCTATGATGTGCTGCCGGATTAATACGGAAAAATGTTTTTTATGAACGGATTTAAATCATTTCCAGGATCTTATTGATTAGTTTTTCAATACCTTCGGCCACTTTTGAAATATCGGGCCCGATCATGTAGGCAGGGGTGGTCACCAATTTGTTTTCAGAATCCACGTGGATGTCGGTCACGTCACAAACAGTGTGCCGCCCGCCCATGGACTCAATGGCCTCTGCCGTGCCCAAATCATTGCCAATGGTTACCTGGGGATGCCGGTCTTCCAAAACTTTGGCCAGAACCGCCGGTGATATGCAAATGGCACCGATGGGCTTTCCGGCATCGGCCATTTCAGCAATAATCCGGCGGACCTCGGGGTGCACTGCCGCCTCATTTCCTTTGATGGCAAAATCGCTTAAGTTTTTGGCGGCACCAAACCCCCCGGGCATGATCAGGGCGTCCAAGTCAGCGGTTCGCACCTTCCTGACATCCATGATTTCACCCCGGGCAATGCGCGCTGATTCAACCAGCACATTTCGTTTTTCCTCCGAGGTCTGGCCCGTGAGATGGTTCACCACGTGGTGCTGATCCATATCCGGTGCCATGCATATTGCAGCAACACCGTTTCGGTCCAGGGCCAAAAGCGTGATCACGGATTCATGGATTTCGGTTCCGTCGTAAACACCGCACCCTGACAATAGCACACCGACATTTTTCATGTCCGACTCCTTGTGGATTGTATGAGATAACGCGTGTTATACCGGTTCCCACGCTGGAACAATGCCATTGGATCGGCAGAAGGGTTTTTGCCGAGGTTCTGTTTATCTACCAGTGAATCCTGTTTGCGTCAAGATATCATGGTTTTTTGTTAAACACCAAACTCATGACTGCCTATGGCTGGATTTGTTTGAGAATCCGGCCGTCGCCGTCAAGCATGAAAATCATAAAACCATGCTTGCGCGCATCTTTGGCCAGTTCTTCTGCCAGCACCGCCTGGACTTCGTATTTTTTGCCGGGGGTTCGCGGCAGATTGATAAGACAGGACATGGCGGCCTCTTTATCGTGAAACGCCGGAATATAGGATATTTCTGCGGTTTCATCATAAAACCCCATGAATTTTTCATCCTTTTCCGGATTCTCCACGGCCACGTACACCCAGGATTCCTTCGGGTCTGTTTCGCTCATTGGTTTATCCTTCTGCTGCTTTTTCTGTGTCCATCATGGATGCCACCGTAAAACATCCAATATCTGCGTTACGCGCAATTTCTCAAAATTTCACGTACGGATAAGTACGCTGCATTCTTCGAAATTGCGCAAGCCTTGATCTTGAACTTTTTACGGCACCATCTAAAATCAGGCTTTTACGAGAACATCATCATTGATGGAATCGTAAAAAGTCTTAAAACAGATATAATCTCCAAACAAGAAAGAAATAACTTCTTGATTTTACTTAACAGTTAATCACTTAAAACTTAACACTGCCTGTGAAAAAGACTTTTTACAGGCCCATCATCATTGCCGGTTGAAGCGGATCTGCCAGGGCGCAGATTGCCTACAATTTTATATACCCGTTGGTAAAAGTCAATCTTCTTTCATTTGGGATGGGTTTATTGCGTCATCCGGCCAGGACGGAAGTTTTTTCAGCCGGGCTTGAAAAACCCCGGATTTGTGTATGAAAGGAAACTCTTTGGCCTTTTGGGTATCGAAACGGTCATGGATTCCGTGAGCCGGCAAACCACAAGCCCGCCCTTGCATTACGGCCTTATGCGCGCTATATTATCGTGGGAGGTTCAGCGGAAAAAGCCCGATGTGCTCTGTTAGACAGCAATCAAATCATGTATAACCGCATCTGCATATCCGTTTCAGCGGATCAGGGGATAAATCAATGAAAGATCCGAAAGCATACATTGAAACCACTGTCACAGTAGAAACCCGGGCCCGTGAGGCCCTGGGGATATGCCTCGGCGCCTCAACGGTTTCCGTGGTCCGTGTCAGACAGCCCGCCCCGGAAGATCCGGCGGCTTCACCCGAGGTGATCTCATCACAAACCCACCCCCATGGCGGTGATCCGAGAAAAACCCTTCAGGCCGTTCTCCGGGACAGCGGAACTGACGACATTGACCGGATCGTGGCAACAGGCAGGCGCTTTCGGGAGTTTGTCAACCTGACCACCATTTCCGAGCCCGAGGCTGTGGAGTACGCTTACCGGCACGTGCGGCCCGAAGGCATTGACTGTCCGGCCATTGTCTCGGCCGGCGGCGAGACTTTCATGGTTTATGTTCTGGATGACAAGGGCCGGATCAGCAACGTGATTACCGGCAACAAGTGCGCTTCGGGTACCGGCGAGTTTTTCATGCAGCAATTGCAGCGCATGGGGGTCTCCCTTGATGAAGCCGCCAAATGGTCGGCCACGGAAACTCCTTACCAGGTCTCGGGCAGGTGCTCGGTTTTCTGTAAATCCGACTGCACCCATGCCATTAACAAAGGAATCCCCAAATCCCGGGTCACCGCGGGCTTGTGCCGGATGATGGCCAACAAGATCCTGGAACTGCTCAACCATGTGGAAAAGAAAAATATCATGATCACCGGCGGATCAGCCAGAAACCAGATGATGATCGGGTATCTGAATCAGGCCGTCTCCGGGCTGATCGTACCGGAGCAGGCCCCGTATTTCGAGGCCCTGGGCGCGGCCCTGTGGGCACTGGAAAACCCGGATGCCCCAAAACCGGCGCATGATGATCTGTTTGTGCAGGGGGCACTGTCCTTTGATACCCTTCCCAGGCTTACGGATTTTGCCGGCCAGGTGACATTCAAGACCATGGCCCGGGAAACCATTGAAGCCGGAGATGAGTGCATTTTGGGTTTAGACGTGGGCTCCACGACCACCAAGGCCGTACTTGTGCGAAGAAGCGACAAGGCCATGCCGGCCTCTGTTTATCTCTACACCAATGGTGATCCCGTGGGCGCTTCCCGGGCCTGTTACCGGCAATTGCTGGACCAGGTCAGGGAGCATGTGGATCCGTCGGCCATATCCATCACCGGCCTTGGGGTCTGCGGCTCCGGGCGCCAGATTGCGGGCCTGCACGCCCTAACCGACGGGGTGATTAATGAAATCGTTGCCCATGCCGCCGCAGCCGTGCATTTTGATCCGGAGGTGGATACCCTTTTTGAGATCGGCGGCCAGGATGCCAAATATACCTATATTACAAGCGGTGTGCCTTCGGACTATGCCATGAACGAGGCCTGCTCGGCCGGCACCGGCTCTTTTCTGGCCGAATCAGCCCGGGAAACCCTTGGTGTGGAGGTGGAGCAGATCGCCGAAGTGGCCCTGACCGCCACAAAGCCGCCGAATTTTAACGATCAGTGCGCAGCCTTTATTGCATCGGATATCAAGACCGCAGTACACGAAGGCGTGGCTCACGAAGATATCGTGGCCGGGCTGGTCTATTCCATTTGTATGAACTACACCAACCGGGTCAAGGGCAACCGGCCGGTCGGGCGCAAAGTGTTTATGCAGGGCGGCGTATGCTACAACCGGGCCGTGCCCCTGGCCATGGCAGCGCTGTCGTCCAAGCCTATTGTTGTGCCCCCGGAGCCTGGGCTGATGGGAGCTTTCGGCGTTGCATTGGAGATTGAAAAACGCATTGAAATGGGCCTGATGCAGCCGGCGACCTTTGACCTGCAGACCCTGGCCGACCGGGAGGTGGTGTACCGCAAATCCTTTACCTGCAAAGGCGGAAAGGAAAAATGCGACAGAAGATGCGAGATATCGGTCATTGAACTGGAAGGCCGGCGGTATCCCTTTGGCGGGGCCTGCAACCGCTACTACAACCTGCGCTACAATCTCGAATACGACATCGCGTCCCTGGATCTTGTGAAAAAAAGAGAGCACCTGGTATTTGACAAGCATGCCGCCAATTCAGACGATGTGGTCAAACAGCGCGGACGGGTGGGGATCAATAAAAGTTTTTTGACCAATACCTTTTATCCCCTGTACTCCACCTTTTTTGCATCCATCGGGTTTGTGCCTGTGCTGGCCTCCGAAGCCTCGGAAGACGGCTGCGATCTGCGCAATGCCGCATTCTGTTATCCGGCTGAACTGGCGCACGGATTTTTCCACCGGCTGATTACTGATGAAAATCCCCCGGATTATCTGTTTCTGCCCCATGTCAAATCCATCCACGTGCCAAACGGCGACCCCAATTCCCAGCTCTGTCCGTTTGTGCAAAGCGAGCCTTATTATCTGAAAACCACATTCCGAAAGCCGCTGGCAGACCTGGAAAACCGCGGTACCCGGGTTTTAACTCCTTTTATCGAGATGGGAAAGGGCATGGATGCCGCCAGAGCACCCCTGGTGGAAACAGCGATGAGCATGGGCGTGGATCGTGCCACTGCCCGGGCGGCATTTGAAAAAGCACTCAGCCGGCAGCAGGCCTGCTTTGATGAAATGCGGCAGATAGGGAAGCACGCCCTTGAACAGATTGAAAAGGATCCGGAAAAAATCGGCGTTGTCATTTTTGCCCGGCCTTATAACGGATTTGTGGAAGAGGCCCACATGGGCATTCCCCACAAGCTCGCCTCCCGGGGGGTGGTGGTGATTCCCCTGGATTTTCTGCCCATAGAAGCACAAGAGGCCAAGGAGCACATGTATTGGGGCATGGGCCAGATGATTTTAAAGGCCGCCCGGTTTGTAAAAAACCATCCTCAGTTGTTCGGCACTTATATCACCAATTTTTCCTGCGGTCCGGATTCTTTTGTGGTGGGCTATTTCCGGGATATCATGGGCCGGAAACCCTCGCTAACCCTGGAGCTTGACAGCCACACCGCAGATGCGGGCATAGAAACACGCATCGAGGCGTTTCTTGATATCGTGGCCGAATACCGGCAGCTGCTTTTGTCCCGGGCCCCGGAACAGGAGACGGAGGCCTTTTTGCCCGCCCAAACCTTTGTGGAAAACGGCACTCCCATGGTCCGGGACTCATCCGGCCGGGTATTGCCCCTGACCGATTCCCGCGTGACCTTTCTGGTGCCGTCCATGGGCCGGCTGGGCACGGAGCTCGTTTCCGCGGTGTTTGAGGCTTCCGGGTTTCACGTGGCCCCGCATCCGCCGGCAGACGAAAATGTGCTCAAGCTGGGCCGGGCCCATACCACCTGCAAGGAATGCCTCCCCCTGATTCTGACCACCGGGACCCTGCTGAACTACGCCTATAATATCAAGGCGGAGGATGAAATCCTGGTGTATTTCATGGCTTCTGCTTCCGGGCCGTGCCGGTTCGGCCAGTATTCCGTGTTTATGCAAGACCTGGTCCAACGCCTGGAGATCCCGGACGTGGCAATTTTTTCTTTAACATCGGACAATTCCTATTTCGGCCTGGAACAGCAGTTCAATTATTACAAGGCATGGTGGGCCCTGGTGATCTCTGATTTGATGGAGGATATCCGTTCCATGCTTTTGGCCAATGCCAAAGACGCGGCCCATGCCCTGGAGATATTTGAAAACCGGTGGCAGGCAATTGTGGAGCAGATGAAGCATGGCAATTTCAAACAGATCATGGCCGAACTGGAAAAAAGCGTGGATTCGCTCTCCGGTCTGCCCATGCAAAAAAACCCCGCTGATGTGCCGGTGATTCTGGTCACAGGCGAAATTTTTGTCCGGCGCGACGGGCTTTCCCGCCAGTATATCACCGAGCGCCTGGCGCAAAAGGGCTTTGCCGTTGTCTGCTCGCCGGTTTCGGAATGGATACGCTATTCCGACTATTGCATCCAAACAGACCCGGCCAACTGGCAGCAGCTTTCTTTGGGCCAAAAACTGCGGTTTAAAATTCGCCAGATATTTATGAACCGCTATGAAAAACGTATTTTTGGTACCTTGTCGCAGACCGGCCTGGTGCACAATCCCTGGACAGATGTGCGCACGGTGATTGAAAACGCAAGCCCCTATGTTTCCCCTAATCTTGGGGGAGAAGCCATTTTAACCGTTGGCAGCGCCCTGACTGAAGTGGCCTCCGAGGCATGCGGCGTCATTGCCATCGGCCCGTTTGGCTGCATGCCCAACCGGATCTCGGAGTCCATTTTAAGCGAGGTCATGACCCCGGGAGATAAGCTGGGCATCCCGCACCGGGAAAAATACCTGGAAACCGTGCTCGACGGCATGGAATCGCTTCCGTTTCTGGCTGTTGAAAGCGACGGATCCCCTTTTCCCCAGCTCATTGAGGCCAAGCTGGAAGCCTTCTGCCTCCGGGCCCGGCGGCTGCATGACAGGATGCGGGCCTTAAACTGATCCGGCAATACCGGCTGACCGCAGCTATTTTATGACTCTGCCCATCGTTTTCCTTCCCTGAGCCCGGAGCAACATATTCTCTGTTTGAAAAGCTGGCTGTTTTTTGCCAGGTCCGCACTTTATCCATTGTATTCAGACGGTTGTAAAGTGTTTAAAAAACCGGAGTATATACAATTTGCTTGACAAATTTGTGCATTTCAAGCAGAAAGGGAAGCTGTGTCTCCTGCCGGAAGGCAATCGCCGCTTACAGCAAAGGAAAAGCATATGAAACCGGGGATTTATCTTCTTGGATCAGACAGAAAGCCGCTGTTTGAAGCCATTGATCCCGACGGGCTGGCCCGGACGCATCCGGCCTGGGAAAAGGATGTAAAGCGCCTGTCCCCATGGATTGAGACCGAAAGGGGATCGGATCATGCAAGCGGTTTTTCTGCCTGGCATTCAGGCGGATCACAGCTCCAAAGCAAGGTTTTGATCTGCGGCAGATGCGCCTCGACCATGGATGCAATCCGGCATTTGATCGGCGCTTGCGGCCTTTCGCCCTGGGATGGCCTGATTGGGGTGCAGCAGCAAAAGGGCAGGGGGCAGATGGCGCGCACCTGGATTTCACCGCCGGGAAATCTGTATGTGTCTTGGTACTGGCCGGATCTGGAATCCATAGACGGCGCAGGCCCGGGTTGGCGGGCCATGGCGTCGCTGCTTGCCGGCCAGGTCGCAGCCGAAGCCCTGGAAAGCTTTGGCGCCGATGTCCGGATTAAGTGGCCCAATGACTTGCTGGTAAACGACTGCAAGATCTGCGGCATACTGGTGGAGCACCGGGCCGGGCACCTGATTGTGGGCATAGGCATCAATCTTGCTACAGCCCCGCCAAACGACCGGTTAACAGATGCATTTGCAATTCCGGCTGTCAGCCTTTCACAGTTGGGCATTGAGGTCTCACCCATGGAAGTGATGCTGCACATGGCCGAAACCGGCCGAAGCCGCATCCGCCAGTTGGTGAAAACCCTGGAGCCTGAAGAATTTGTTATGCAGCTACAGAAGCGGCTGGCCTGGGTGGAGCAGCCGGTGACCATCCGCCGCAGCCACCAGGAGGCCGTGCTCGGCGAAATCCGCGGCCTGGCCGCAGACGGGGGACTGATTGTCCGTATCAACAAAAAATCCAGTGTGATTTATACCGGCAGCATCCTGCCCAAGGAAAACATACATATTTAAAGTAATACTTTATATATAGAAATATAATTTCTTGAAATTTAGATATAAAGGTGTATTTTTTTATGAATGATTCAAATGCTGATCAAAGCCGTTCAACCAGCAAAACCTTTGCAGAAGTTCAGGCGGAAATCGAAGGAAATCCCATCCTGATCGCCAACCGCGGCATTCCGGCCCGGCGCATCAGCCGATCGATTTCCGAGCAGCTCGAAGCCGTGGCGATCATGACCGCAACAGACGTGGACAAAACCTCCCCGTCCACCCTCGGGGCCCATGAACTCATGCTTCTGGGAGATGATCCCAACGCTTACCTGGATCTGGACCGCATTGTGCGCAAGGCCAAAGAACGCGGTATCATCGGCATACACCCGGGCTGGGGATTCGGGGCAGAAGACGACACCTTTCCGGCCAAATGCCTTCAGGCCGGCATCACCTTTATCGGCCCTCCGGCCGAGGCCATGAAAATCCTGGGAAACAAGGTATCGGTCCGCCGCCTGGCCCGGGAACTGGGCGTGCCTGTGGTGCCGGGATCAGAAGATGCTGTCACCATCCCGGAAGCCCGCAGGATTGCCGCCAAAATCGGTTTTCCCATCATGCTCAAGGCCGAAGGCGGCGGCGGCGGCCGCGGCATCTACGAGGTTTATTCCGAAAACGAGCTGGAATCGGCGTTCCACAAGGCCTCTGTCATGGCCGAGGCCTCTTTTGGCAACCCCCGGGTATATGTGGAAAAATACCTGCCCAGCGTCCGCCACATTGAAATCCAGGTGATCGCCGACCAGTACGGCAACGTGTTTGCCTTTGACGAGCGCGACTGCACGGTTCAGCGAAACCATCAGAAACTGGTGGAAATCACTCCGTCGCCATGGTCCAAAATGACCCCCGAGCTGCGCGAACGGCTCAAGGATTATGCCCGCAGGCTGGTTTCAGCAGTGGGCTATCACAGCCTGGCCACAGTGGAATTTCTGGTGGATGAAAAGGCGGATCCTTATTTAATCGAGGTCAACACCCGGCTGCAGGTGGAACACGGCATCACTGAATGCCGCTACGGCATTGATCTGGTCGAAGAGCAGATTGCCGTGGCCTTTGGCGCCAGGCTCCGGTTTTCAGATCAGGCAACCGTGCCCTATCTGCACGCCATGCAGTGCCGTATCAATTGCGAGGATCCACAGAACGATTTTGCTCCCAATTCAGGTTTGCTGAGCCGGTACGTCTCCCCGGGCGGCCAGGGGGTGCGCCTGGACTCCTGTGTGACAGAAGGCTACGAGTTTCCTTCCCAGTATGATTCTGCCGCCGCCTTGCTGATCACCTACGGCAATACCTGGGGCAAGGCGGTCAAGCTCATGCAGCGGGCCCTTCGGGAATACATGATCTCCGGGGTGAAGACCACCATCCCGTTTCACAGCCAGATTGTCCGGCATCCGGTGTTTGTCAAAGGCGATTATGACACCCGGTTTATTGAAAAACACCCGGAGCTGATGTTTTACTCAGACATAGAGCCCGAGTCTTTGCGCATTTCCCGTCTGGTGGCTGAAATCTCTGCCCGGGGCTATAATCCGTTTGTGGAGCTCGGGCAATACCGGGGCCGAAGCGACAGGCGGGTGGGGCGGTTTGAGGCGGTGTTGCCCGTCATGGACACCCGGCAAAACGATGGCGGCCGCCACGTGCTTTCCTATCCCGTCAGGGACCGAAAATCCGCACTCGATCTGGTGCGCGACACCCGTGAGCAGGGCATTGTTCATTTTACTGACACCACCACCAGGGACATCACCCAGTCCAACAGCGGCAACCGGTTCCGGCTGGCCGAAGACCGTCTGGTGGGACCGTATCTGGACCGATGCGGGTTTTTCTCCATTGAAAACGGCGGCGGGGCCCATTTTCATGTGGCCATGCTCGCCAATATGACCTATCCGTTTTACGAGGCCCGGCAGTGGAACGATTTTGCCCCGGACTCATTGAAGCAGATTCTGATCCGGTCCACCAACGTGCTGGGCTACAAGCCCCAGCCCCGTTCTTTGATGCAGAAAACCGGGGAGATGATCTGTTCCCATTACGACGTGATCCGGTGCTTTGATTTTCTCAACCATGTGGAAAACATGCGTCCGTTTGCTGAAATCGTTTTGTCCGGAAACGAGTGCATCTTCGAACCGGCCGTCTCCCTTTCCTGGGCCCCGGGCTTTACCGTGGGCCACTACCTGAAGGTCACCGAACAGATCCTGGAGATGTGCGCCCGGGCCGCCGGGGTGGACAAAAACCGGGCTGCATCCATGATCATTCTGGGATTAAAGGACATGGCAGGGGTTTGTCCCCCGCGCTTCATGCGGGAACTGGTAGGCGCCATCCGCAAGAAATACCCGGAGCTGGTGCTCCATTACCACCGGCACTACACTGACGGACTGTTTGTGCCGGCCGTGGGTGCGGCCGCAGAAGCCGGTGCTCATATCGTGGACACGGCCATTGGCGCGGCGGTCCGCTGGTACGGCCAGGGCGAAGTGCTGTCCACAGCCGCCTACATGGAAGACGAACTGGGCCTTCAAACCCGCCTGGACCGGGAGATGATCCGCAGCTGCGGCTTTGTTCTAAAACAAATCATGCCCTATTATGATCAGTACTGTTCCCCCCATTTCAGGGGCATTGATTACGACGTGGTGGAACACGGCATGCCCGGCGGGGCCACCTCGTCTTCCCAGGAAGGGGCCATGAAGCAGGGCTATATCCGGCTGCTGCCGCACATGCTGCGGTTTCTGGCCGGCACCCGCAAGATTGTTCGCTATCACGACGTGACACCGGGCTCCCAGATTACCTGGAACACGGCTTTTCTGGCGGTTACCGGCGCATATAAACGCGGGGGTGAACATCACGTGCGCCATATGCTCGATGTGCTCGAAGCCGTTGCTGACAAGCCGGAACAAGATCTGTCCGAGCAGGTGAAAAAAGATTGTCTGAAACTTTACCAGGACAGCAATGATGCTTTCCGGGATCTGCTTTTGGGCAAATACGGACGCCTGCCCCAGGGTTTTCCCCCGGACTGGGTTTATCAAAGCGCATTTGGCACGGAATACCGCCGGGCCCTGGAGCAACGCACCGAAGCCTCTCCCCTGGAGTCCCTGGAGGAAATTGATATCCAGGCCGAGACCCTTGCGCTTCGAAACCGCATCAAACGCATGCCCAGCCAAGAGGAGCTGATTCTGTACCTCAATCACCCGGGAGATGCCTTAAAAACCTTTGAATTCCAGAAAAAATACGCTGATCCCAATATTTTGCCCATTGATGTCTGGTTCGAAGGTCTGGAACCCAGACAGGACCTTGAATTTGCCGACAGCCAGGGGAAACCCCACAAGATGGCTATCCTGGATATTTCCAAGCCCAGGAAAAGCGGCATCAGCATAGTACGCTATCTGCTGGACTCCGAGATCATCACCTTTGAGGTCCAGGTCCAGGCCCCTGAGGGAAAGGCCGCAGGCGAGGCGGAGATGGCGGACACGGAAAACCCCTTTCAGGTGGCCTCCCCGAGCTCCGGGGATCTGTGGGTGGTTTATGCACAGCCCGGCGAAGTGGTCAAAAAGGGCGAGGAGCTGTTTAACCTTTCGATCATGAAGCAGGAAAAAGCTGTTTTGGCGCCGGATGACGGCATTGTCCGGCGGGTGCTGAAAACCGCCAGCTACACCGAAGACAAAAAAATGGTGCCCGTGCGCGAAGGTGAACTCATCGTGGAACTGGCCCCGGTGCCCGACTTTTGCAGGTCCTGTAACGCGCCGGTCACAAGCCGGGATTATCAGTTCTGCCCCTATTGCGGAAGCGCTGTTGAGCAAACTCAGCAGACGGAAAGCAAGGCCTGATCCGGGCTTGCGGACGGCCACCGGTGAAGTTGTGCCGGGTATCCCAAAGCTGCGATGCGGCAAAGACTTTGGGCCATATCCAGCACTGCGGGCTGACGGCCCGCTGAGGCGTCAACGGAGAAGGCCGCATGCGGGCGCGTGCCCAGGATCTGCCGGACAAGGCCCGATAGCACCGCCCCGGGCCCGACCTCCACAAAGGTGCGGATTTCATCGGCATACATGTTCTCTACGGTATTGATGAAATCCACGGGCTTGAGCAGATGCCCGCCCAGCAGTTGCCTGACCGCATCCGGATCATCCGGGTAGGGCAGGGCTGTGGTATTGGCGTAGACCGGGATTTGCTGGCGGTGAAATTTGGTGTTTGCAATCAGCTCCTGAAACGGGGCGGCCGCATCCATGACCAGTCGGGAATGAAATGCCGCAGATACCGGCAGCGGCTTGGCCATGATCCGATTTTTCCTGCAAATTTCCTGCATTTGTTCAATGGCTTGGCGTGGACCGGACAATACCTGCTGTTTGGGGCTGTTGCGATTTGCCAGCACCACGTCTGCCCGGTGTGTGCGGATTAATTCCTCGATTTGTTTTGCACCTGCCCGGACCGCCATCATCTGTCCGCTTTCCCCGGAATTTTTGCCCGCAAGGGCCATAAACCGACCCCGGGCGGCGGCCAGTGTCAGAAAATCGTTTTCATCAAGGCTTTTTGCCGCACACAGAGCCGTTAATTCCCCGAAACTGTGGCCGGCGGCGGCCGCTGGCAGCACGCCGTGGCGGGCCAGGACCGAAAGACAAATCCGGCTGACCAGACCGATGGCCGGTTGGGCCACGTCGGTGCTGCGCAGCGCTTCCTGCCGGCTGCGCTCTTCATCCTTTTCCTGTGTTTCCGGGGGATACAGATGAGCGCGCAGGGACGGATTTCTGTCAAACACGGTTTCCGCCATTTTCATGATCGGCCCGGCTTCGGCGAAATGGGTAACCAGGGACCGGCCCATGTTGACATACTGGCTTCCCTGGCCGGGAAACAGAAATGCGAGCTTACCTTCAGATGCGCGGTTTCCGTAAAATATTTCCGGCGGGACCGGATTTGCTTCTTTTTCCGGTGCATTGAGCCAGTTTTCCGCGATTTGCAGTTTTTCCCGGATCTGACCGGGTACTGTGTCGGCAATCAGCAGGCGCAGGGGGGCGTTTTCCGAAAAAGCCCTGCGGGATGTTTCCCCGAGCTGTTTTATGGCTGCGGTGCCGGAGGCCTGTTTTGCGGCGTCTTTGACCTGTTTTTGAAGATCCTCACGGCTTTCCGCGCCCAGGGCGATGATTTCAATGCGATCATATGGGGGATTCATGAAAAAATCCTTCATGGTTTTGATGGGCCTGTAAAAAGCTTTTTTACAGGCAGTGTTCAGTTTTAAGTGATTAAGTGTTAAGTAAAAGCAAGAAAATGTTTCATATCACAAACCATTGTCCGGCTCAATACAGGGCTGCAGGCATTTTTAACCCGGCCCTGCCGGGGACGGAAAACAAGCGGGGAAATCATGTATATCGGGAAATACAAGGTCACCGGGCTGCTGGGCACCGGCGGCATGGGCCGGGTCTATAAGGCCCAATTGCCGGAAATCAATAAAACTGTTGCCTTGAAACGGCTTTGCCCCCGACCCCATATGATACAGCTGCTGGGAAACAAGACCATTGAAAAGATGTTTACGGACGAGGCCCGGATTCTGGGGGATCTGCGGCATCCCCATATTGCGGCAATCCTGGATTTTGACCGCGACAAGGAGGGACGGCCTTTTTTTACCATGGAATATCACTGCGTCAATCTCGGGGATATGACAGGCGAGCACTATGTCATGGAAGCCCCCGTCCGCAGCCTGCCGCCGGAGCGGGCGGCGGGTTACCTGCACCAGGTGCTCTCCGGGCTGGGCCGGCTCCATGACGCGGGCATCATTCACAGGGATGTCAAGCCCTATAACATGCTCATCTCTGAATCAGACCAGGTACGGATCATTGATTTCGGCCTGTCTTTGCTTCGGGGCGAAACCCGGGGTGTGCCGGAGCAGTTTAAAATCGGCACTCCGTATTACGCAGCCCCGGAGCAAGAGGCCGATCCAGACGGCGTGGATGAACGGGCCGATATCTACGGGGCAGGGGTTTTGGCCTGGCGGATGCTGACGGGTTATCTGCCCCCGGATCATGGGGAAAAGCCCGTGCCCGGTGAAATCAACCCCCTTCTTGGGCGATGCTGGGATGATTTTTTGCTTTGCGCCACCCACCCGAAACCAGACAGGCGCTTTCCGGACTGCCAAAAGATGACAGCTGCCCTGGACAGGGCTTTTGAATCCTGGCAGCAAACCCTTGAGAAGGCTTGCCGGATGCAGGAGGTGACGGCTGTGAGCCGGGCTTCTGATGCGGATTACAGCCAGCCCGTGCGCAGCATCCCTGTAAAGGTTTCTTTAAGTGCGGCAAAAAACCGCTTCGGGCTTGATGGGCGCTGGCGGCCTGCAAGCCGGCGAAGCCCGGAGTTTGTAGTGTGCGATGACCACACTGTCCGGGACAAAACCCACGGCCGGCTGTGGCAGAAGGCCGGTTCCCCATGGCCCGTGGAGTGGTCCCGGGCACGGCAATATATTGACTCGCTGAATGCCCGGGCTTTTGGCGGTGTCCAAAACTGGCGCCTTCCCACGGTGGATGAACTGGTCTTGCTGCTTTTTCCGGTATCTGTTCTCGGCGACTATTGCACACCCCCGGTTTTTTCCGGAGATATTCACCGGCTTTGGAGCGCGGACCGCAAATCCTTTGTTGCCGCCTGGTTTGTGGACACCAGCCTGGGATACGCCGGGGCTGCGGATTTTACCTGCCAGTGCCATGTGCGGGCTGTCAGCCATTGTCCGCCTTACGGATAAAATCACGGATCACCCGGAAATAGTCCAGCCCGGCCCGGATCATGATATCGTTGTGATTGGCGTTTTCAACAATTTCAAGGGCCTTGGTCTCAGACGGGCATTTTTCATACAGGTCCTGTCCGTGGGAAAGCGGGATAATGTGATCAAACCGGGCATGAACAATCAGTGCGGGGCCCTTGTATTTTGCGATTTTTTCCGCATTGGAAAAAACAACCGATTCTCCGATTCCCAAAGCCCGTGCATCCATGCCCAGGTGTTGGAGCAAAGATACGGTATGGGCAAAACCGCTTTCAATAACAATGCCGGCCATGGCCCCGGGCCTGGATGCGGCCAGTTCCAGGGCGGGTGCGCTTCCCAGGGATCTTCCCATGATCCATAAAGGACCGGTCCGACCGTTTTCCTTCATCCAGCGGGCAACGGCATCCAGTACCAGGTGGGCGTCTGAAAGCATGGCAGATACGGTTGGCGATCCCGTGCTTTTGCCGTAGCCCCGATAATCGGCCGCCAGGAGGCTTAGCCCGTGATCATTGTACACCGGTCCCACAGGGTCATAGTCGGCTGCGATTTCGCCGTTTCCGTGGAAAAACAACAGGTGGGGCTGATCCTTGGAAGCCAGGTAAAACCGGCACCCCAGATTCACACCGTCTTCGGCACCCACGTCTAGATCCATGGCCCCGGCAGGCGGCGGCGTGTCCGGGGCCTTGCGGGGATGGAACAGAATTTGTAAGATTTCGGGCCGGTCCAGAATTGCGGCTTCTGAATCCTGCATTTTCATTTCCTCCTTGATTATTTGATATCATTATAAAAATGGATTACATTCATTTTATCTCTTTTTGTCCGCGCGGTAAACAAAACCCGGCAGACTCCCTGTTATGCTTTCTTAAAAAATCTTGATATACTGTTAAATATCAGGTAAAAAAAAACATCCTACAGCATTGAAAAGACCGGCTTTTTTTCGGTCAATCCATTCTGATGAAGGCGCATAGTTCATGAAGATTTTTTCCGCAGCCACAGCCCCCGCCCGCAAGCCGTCCCCGACATCCGGCGGGTTTACCCTTATTGAACTCATGGTGGTCATCGTTATATTAAGTATCCTGGCTGTCTATATGGTCCCAAGAATTATGGGCCGGCCGGAGCAGGCCAAGCAGCTCAAGGCCAGAATCGATATCCAGGCCCTTGAAACCGCACTGAAGCTTTATAAACTCGATAACGGACACTATCCCACCACGGAGCAGGGCCTTGAAGCCCTGGTTGAACCCCCTGACGCCGGGCCCCCGGCCAAAGGATGGCGGGAAGGCGGATACCTTGAAAAGGGCAAAATCGCAAAGGATCCATGGGGGAATGATTATGTCTATCTCAGCCCCGGTACCCATGATGACTATGATATTATCTCCTACGGTGCTGACGGGGAGCCCGGAGGCGAGGGAGACAATGCCGATATCCGGAGCTGGGAAATTGAATAGACCGGATAATCCTTTATTTCAAGCGTTTCAGCAGCCTTACAGTTGAGATCCTTTTTGCCCGCAAAAAATGACCATGCCTTTACACTCATAGAGCTGATCGTGGTGATCAGTCTTTTGGGTGTCATGTTGTTTTTTGCCGTACCCAGGATCCATGAGTCTTTTTTTTCCTCTGGTACCAGAAAACTTTCCGCATGGCTGCAGCTTCAGGTAAAAGATTTGAAAAACCAGGCTGTTGAAAATCAAACGCAGTTTATCCTCTTTGTTGACGTAGATGAAAACCGGCTCTGGGCCGGCCGGCATGACATGGCGGAGCCGGCGCTGGAAGCCGCAAAATCCAAGGGATTATCCCTGTCCGGGACAAACCGTTTCTCTGAGGTGGTGTTTGCCGGCGACCACCGAATATCTGCCGGTACCGCGCATATCCGTTTTTATCCCCGTGGATATTCGGACCAGGCTGTCATTTATGTCCAAACCCGCGGAAACAAGCGCATTTCCTATGAAATCAATCCATTTTTGCCCGATATCAAAACCGGCGGCAGCCATGGATGATCATTATTGCGGCATAGGATATGGCCAAACCGCCGGCCGCGGTTTCACCCTGCTGGAGGTCCTGGTTTCCCTGGCCATTATCGCCACGGTCCTTGTGAGCATTATCCGCCTTCAGGGCCAGACCATTTCCATGAATGAAACCGTGCGCTTCTATTCCGTGGCGCCGTTTCTGGCCCAGTCCCGGGTTGCGCAAATCCGGATGGAGTCTGATTCTTTTATGGGCGAAGACAGCGGGGATTTCGGCGCGGATTTTCCCGGATATATCTGGCAGAGCCGGGTCCAGCCACGGGAAATCAACATTGAAGACAATGGAGAAATCAATTTCCTGGAAGCCGGCATCACTGTCCGGCATTCTTCGTGGGGGCTTGTCTATGAAATCACCCGGCAGATTTCAGCCAAAAATGAGGAATCGCGGCCATGAATCCGTCCTACCGTCAAAACCAGCCAGGGATGTGGAAAAAATCGGGATTTACGCTGCTGGAAGTGTTGATGGCGGTTGTGATTTTTGCCGTGATTGCCACCATTGTCTACAGTGCAATGAATGCCGCCATATCCCGGATAGGCGCCATCAAGGACGGGGACAGGGTCTTTGCAATGGGCGCCGGCTGCCTGCACCGGATCAGCACGGATCTGCGCTCGGCTTATGCCGATCCCTATCCCCTGTTCACCCCGCAGAACGCCGAAGAGAATCCGGATCCTTATGCCTTTGTGGGCCAAACCGATTTTGTGGGCGGAGACTCCTTTTCAGGATTGCAGTTTGCCGCTTTTGCGCATCTGCCGGTTTCCACGGGCAGCGCAGACCCGCAGAAAAGCGCTGCCGCCCTTGCGCAACTCCGGTATTTTGTTGAAAAAAGCCCGGAGCCGGACCGCGGTTATGTTCTCAGGCGCGGGGACCGGCCGTTTGTCTGGAACGCGGATGCAGATCAATGGGATGAAGACAGCGCGCCGGTGCTTTGCACCCATATTACGGAGTTTGCGCTGACATATTTCGATCACAAGAAAAATGACCGAAAAACCTGGGATTCGTCTGATGACGCAACAGACTATGCAACCCCGGCAGCTGTTGAAATTTTTTTCAGGATTGAAACCGACCAGGGAAATTATCCTTTTCTTACCCGGGTGGTTCTACCGGCTGGCAGGGAGCCCCTTGAACGTGTTAAAAGCCAATAATCACGGCATTGCCCTTCTCATCACCCTGAGCATTATCACGGTTTTGATTGCCGTGGCCTTTGAGTTGAACCGGCAGACCGGCGCTTCGTTGAGCAGAAGCGGCGCAGGCAGAGACAGACAGATTCTGCAGGAAAAGATCGAATCCGGGGTCAGCCTGGCCATGCTGATTTTGATTCGCGACAAGGAACAGACGGAAGTGGATTCTGTCCAGGAGGACTGGGCAGACCCGGAAAAAATCAGCGGCTATCTTGGCCGGGCCGGATATGACGACGATGAATTGCAAATTGAAATCACCGATGAACGCGCCCGTATGCAGGTCAACGCCCTGGTGGAGTTTCCGGCCGGACGCGAGTTTGACCCTGTGCAGCAGCAATTGTGGCTACGGTTTCTTGAATTGTTCCTTCAGCAGCAGGATCAACCCGATACAGCAACAGCGAAAGAACCTTTGGAGCCGGAAATGATCATCAATCCGATCAAGGACTGGATTGATTCCGGCGACGATGACGCCATAACCGGCCTGAGCGGTGCGGAATCCGACCATTACATCGACCAGGATCCGCCGTACAAGTGCAGAAACGGCCCTGTGCGGCATTTGTCTGAGCTGCTGCGCGTGCGCAACATCACCCCGGAACGATTTTTCGCAGATGATGAAAATGCCGGCCTGGGCGATTTTCTGACGGTACACGGCCTGACGCCGGCAGCAAACAACCCCCAGGACTTTACCTATGGCGGCCGGATCAATATCAACACTGCAGAAATACCCGTATTAGCAGCGCTGCTGCCGACGGGCCTGGAGTTTCTGGCCCCGGAAATGGCCGCTTTTCGCAAGGAATCCTCAGGCGGTGAGTATCTCTATGATTTGACCGATCCGACCTGGTACCGGCAGGTTCCCGGTATGGGAGAGGTGGAGATCGACACTTCCCTGGTGGCGGTTAAAAGTGATTTGTTTCGCATCCGGTGCAAAGCCCGGCATAATCAAAGTTCAATGGCCGCCCGGGTGATTGTGCGGCGGGAGCAGAAAAAATCCGGGAAATGGAAATGCCGTGTATTGCGCTGGCAGTATGAATAGGATATATTTGGTCAAGGAATGCTTGAAAATCGCATAAGGCCTGTGAAAAAATTTAAAACCAATGCCGTAACACGGATATGAGCAACCGGATTCTATCCATTGATATCAGAAAGCAGGGCCTGTGGGCCGTGCTGGTCCGCACCGCCCTGAAGGGCAACCGGATCGAGGCCCACAAGTTCGTGTCTTTTGACGAGGCCCCGGAAGAAGCCGCCAACCCGGAAAAACGCCTGGCCTGGGCCATGGAGACCGTGACCCGCCATATCCCTGCTCAGGGCGCCGGCTGTCTTGTTTCCGTCGCCGCTTCCGAGGTGTCTTTCCGCAATCTGCAGGTGCCGTTTAAAGACAACAGAAAAATTCGCCAGGTGCTTGATTTTGAACTGGAGCCCACCCTGCCGTTTGAAATCAGTGCCCTGCAGACGGATTTTCTCATTGTTCGCCAGGCCGAGCAGACCGACCTGATCGTGGCAGCTGTGGAAACCCGGAAACTTGAGACCATTCAGGAAATTTTCAGGGGATTGGATCTCACGCCAAGGGTGATCACCATCGGTTCTGCGGCTGCAGCCCTTTGTGTCTCCCGCCTGTCGGAGACCGGGGAGAAAAATTTTCTGCTGCTTGACATCGACGGCTCCAATGCCGCGGCCTGCATGGTTGTTGACGGAAAAATTCACATGATCCGCGCCATTCGCACAGGCGCAGCCGCGGATGGAGCCGGATGTGCGGATATGATCGCAGCTGGCATCCAACGAATGCTGGCTTCCTTTGAAACCCTGTATGACGGAGATCCAGAACTTGGATGCATTTTTGTTTCCGGGACGGATCAAGCCGATACCAGTTTTGCTGAAAAACTGTCCAGGACCCTGGAAACGGAAGTGCGTTTTTTCAACCTGGCTGCCGAAACCCGGCTCTACCAATTATCAGACAAAGATTTGGATATCGGCCGGCAGGCCAGCTGTGCCCTGAGCCTGGCAGGGATTGAAACATCCGGCATCCGGCCTTTTCAGTTCAACCGAAGCCATCATGCGCTGCAGAAATACTGGGCTGAAAACCGCAGCGAGATCATCAGCATTGGCGCGCTGGCTTTTTTTGTTTTCATGGTTCTGATGATTCAGGCAATCATAGAAAACCGGCACATGGAGGATCGCATTGCGCAAACAGACAGGCAGATTACCAAAATATTTCAACAGGCCTTCCCGGATGTCACCCGCATTGTTGATCCCGTGCAGCAGATGGAAGTTGGCATTTCCCGGTTAAAAAAACAGAACGTGTTCACCGGAGACGATGGGGCGGATATCCGCAATGTGGACATTTTAAAAGATGTCAGTGAATTGATACCGGCCAGCATCAATGTGGTGCTGACCCGGTTTGTCCGGGGCCAAAGCAGCGTGCAGATCGCCGGTCTCACGGATACATTCAACGCAGTTGATGATATAAAAATGCAGCTTGAAAAATCTGTATTTTTCAAACAGATCACCATCAGCTCCGCCAATATGGACAAGTCCGCCAATCGCGTACGGTTCCGGATTAAGGCGGATCTGGCAAAAGAGCCGCTTTAACGACCAAAGGCGCCTGGCAGATGAAAAAAATGATCAATCTCAACCGCAGGGAAAAACTGGCGGTAACAGCAGGTGCCGGATTTGTGGCTGTTTTCCTGGTTTTTGAGATCCTGGTGCATCCGGTTTTTGAAAAACGCAGCCAGCTTCGTGACCAGCTGGCTTCCAGGCAGGCCGCGCTTGTGGAAATGATTGAAATGTACCGGCAGTACCAAGTGATCCAGGCAAATGCAGAACACACGCAAAACCGGTATGCCCTCAGACCGGAGGGGTTTACCCTGTTTTCGTTCATGGACCGGGTTGCCGGAGAAACCGGGGTGAAGCCATACATCACCTATATGAAACCCAGCAGCTCAACCGATGAGACATCCGGAACCACCATTTCCTATGTTGAACTCAAGCTTCAGGATATTACCCTTAAAGATTTGATATCCTACCTGTTTGAGGTAGAGACATCTGAAAACATGGTCCGTGTCAGCCGGTTGGCGATTTCCAAAACCGGGGAGGCCGAAGGGTTGCTTTCCGTGGTCCTGCAGGCCGAGGCAGTGGATGCATAGAAGCCCGCAATCCAAGTGGACGCATTATTCATGTTGAAAAAATCAAAAAAACGGCTTGCCTGGATGTGTTATATTACCGTGCTGGCAGCCGTGTTTCTCTATCTTTTATTCCCGGCCGGGGCAGTGAAAAAATACCTGGAACATCAGGTATGGAAGGCTTCGGACAATGCCGTGTCCCTTGAAATTGCATCGGTAAGGCCGGGTTTTCCTCCTTGTCTGGTCATAGATGAAGCCACCCTGATTTACCGGGAGATGGATGCCCTGGAAACCGGCCGCACAATTGTGTCTCCGGCCTATCGGAAACTGCCGGGCATTTTTGACGCCCTTGATTTTACAATCCGCCTGGGTGAGGGCCGGGCCCTGGGATGGGTGGCCATGGAAGATGCCCGCGGCAGCGGGGCGGACAAGTCCTTTCATCTCCGGCTTGAAAATGCAGACCTGGAAAGCATTGTTTTGATCCGCAGCATGAGCGGGCATAGGGTTTCCGGCAGCCTGGACGGAACCATTGAATTTACCGGCGGCATTCCCGGTCAAGCCGGCAGCGGCACAATTGAGCTGGCGGCCAGCCAATGCACGGTTGCCTTGCAGGAAGCGATCTATGGCATAAAACAATTAACGTTTCAATCCATTGAGACGAATCTGGAAATTGAGGATCAGCAGGTAAATATCCGGCAGATCGAACTTAAGGGAAACCAGTTTTCCGGAGATGGCACCGGCCGTATTCTTATTCGCCAGCCGTTTGAAAACAGCCGGATTCAAATTTCCGCCACGGTTCGGCCGCATCCAGCCCTGGCCAGGGCCATGGAAGGGCTGCTGCCGGAGCAATTTACAGGCGGCGGGGATATATCGCTTCGCATTGCCGGGTCCCTGAAACAGCCCTCCTGGCAAATCCGGTGATGTCAGGGCCGGGGCGACAACATATGGATATTTAAGCGGTTTATCAGAATATGACAAAAACCATCCTGAAAATCATTCGTGTGCTGCTTGCGGCGGCAGCGGTTTTTGTGTGCGCAGACCTGTTTTACGGCATGGTTTCAGCCAGACTTGACCTTGCGGCAAACAGTCATTTGCGCCCTGAAATCCTTGATCGCCGGATCCGGGCGGACACCCCGGACAGCCAGATGCCCCGGCAGCAGGCTTATGCTTATTATGGGGCCATTGCCCAAAAGGATTTGTTTCACACCGGACAGGCAAAAACCCCGGCGGATGCCCGGGCGGGGGCGGAACTGGAAAATCTGGAAAAAACCCGGCTCAACCTCCGGCTCTGGGGCACCATCACAGGCACGGATGAAAAAGCCTATGCGGTCATTGAGGAAAAATCCGGCAGCAAACAAGCCCTTTACCAGGAGGGCGACACCATTGATCAGGCCCGGATCAGGATGATTCTGCGCAAAAGGGTCGTTTTGACGGTAAACGGCAAAGATGAAATCCTGGAGATGGAGGACCTGGCCGATCAAGCCAGCCGCCTGCCTGACGGACAAGTCCAACCGGCCCCTGAAGCCGCAGACATTTCTGTTTCAGAAGAACCCATATCCATATCCGGCCAGCAAATGGATGAAGCCATGCAGGATGTCAGCACCCTTATGCGCCAGGTGCGCATAAGGCCTTATTTTGAAGACGGCCGGCCCGGGGGCCTGATGCTCAGCGGCATCCGCAGTGAATCGGTTTTTTCTGAAATGGGGCTGGAAAGCGGCGACATCATCAAAAGCATCAATGGCCGCCAGATCCGCTCAGTTGAGGACGCCATGACTTTTTACGAAAACATGCAATCTTCCGGTGAGGTTGAACTGGAAATTGAACGCAACGGCAGCAGCCAGATTCTTTCCTTTCAGATCGATTAACCCGTGGCCGAAAACGAGGAATCGCTCATGATCAGGTTTCAGCGACATTCCGGCAAGGCAGCAGACATGGACGTTTTTCACAGGGCAGCCATTGCTGCGTTGACCATCTGCTTTGCGTTGTTTGTGTCAGCGGCTTTTTGTCCGGCTTATGGACAAAACAGTCAGGCGCAGCAAAAAGCAGGCCCCAACAGCATCCAAAGCCCGGAACAGGAGGGGCGTTCGGTATCCATTGATTTCAATGATGTGGATATCAGCGTGTTTATCAAGTTTATCAGCGAACTCACGGGCCGCAATTTCATTGTTGACCAGCGGGTCAAGGGAAAGATTACCGTGATTTCCCCGACCCGGATATCGGTTCAGGAGGCCTACAGGGTTTTTGAATCCGTGCTGGATGTCCACGGATATACCACGGTGGAGGCCGGGGAGATCACCAAGATCATCCCGGCGCCCTATGCCCGGACCATGAGCATTGAAACCAAGCTGAAAAGGGAAGGCGGCAGCGGCGAGGACAAAATCGTCACCCAGCTGATTCCGCTGGAATATGCCAGTCCCGATGAGATCAAGCAGCTGTTTGCACCCCTGATTTCCAAAAGCAGCGTGATCATCTCCTATGCACCCACCAACATGCTTATTGTCACAGATGTCTACTCCAATATCAAGCGGCTGATGCGCATTATTGACGCCATTGACGTGCCCGGCACCGGACGTGAAATTCTCATGCTTCCCATTGAACATTCCAATGCCGAAGACATTGTCTCAATCATCAATTCCGTGTTCGGCCAGGCCCGGTCAGACCGCCGGGGGGACCGGCAAGCCATCACCGCAGTTGCAGACAGACGCACCAACCTCTTGATTGTCCAGGCCAGCGAGCCCAACATCGGGCGGGTACGGCAGCTGGTAAACTCCCTTGACAAGGAAATGCCCAGGGGAAAAGAAAAAATCAATGTGTATTATCTGGAAAACGCCAAGGCTGAGGACCTTGTGGGCGTATTGCAGGAATTGCCCGCAAGTCGGGAACAACAGGAGGGGAAAAAGCAGGCGCCCATTGTATCCGAAGCAGTGAAAGTGACCGCGGACCAGGCCACCAACAGCCTGATTATCCGGGCGGAAAAAGACGATTACGACGTTTTGAAATCCGTGATTGAAAAGCTCGATGTGCCGAGGGCCATGGTCTATATTGAAGCCCTGATCATGGAGGTGAGCAAGGACAAATCCTTTCGCCTGGGTGCTGAGTGGATCGCCGGCGGGGAGGGCAGTTACAAGGACCGGGAGGGGGTTTACGGCGGGGGTTTTTCCGGCGGCGCCATGGGCGGTGATGCCGGATACAATTTTTCCTTTCCCGATTCTTCCGGCAGCGCTCCGCTTCCGCCCGGTTTTTCCCTGGGCATTCTCGGTGAAAACATCGAGGTGGGCGGCATCACTTTTCCCACGATCCGGGCCATGATCCAGGCCTATCAAAAGGACCGGGACGTGCAGATTCTGTCCACGCCCCAAATTCTGACCACGGACAATGAGACCGCCAAGATCCGGGTGGGCAGAAATATTCCCTATTTGACCCGGACTGCCAGCGGGGAGACCGAATACAGCAATTACGAATATCAGGATGTGGGCATTTTGCTGGAAATCACCCCGCAGATCAACAAGGATCGCAAAATCCGCCTGGAGCTGCTCCAGGAAGTGACCAAACTGGAAAGCACCGATGATTTTCGTCCAACCACCCTGAAACGAACCATTGACACTGTGGTTGAGGTCAATGACACCAATACTGTGGTCATCGGCGGCCTGATTGACGAAAGCCTTTCAAAAACCGAGTACCGGGTGCCCTGCCTGGGCGGAGTGCCGCTGATCGGATGGCTGTTTAAGTCTTTTTCCGATTCCTCGGACCAGACCAACCTTTTTGTGTTTATAACGCCCAGGGTTATGGCCGCGCCCGATGAAGCCGCTGAATTCTACAAGGACAACAAAGAAAAGTTTCAAGCAGTGCCCGAGCAAACCATCAAGCTTTATGGACCGCCGCAGAATAAAAACGCGCGCTCTGCCAACGGACTTCCGGAGGCAAAACCAGAAACCGGAACAGGCCCGGAATCCGATCAGCCGGAGACTGACCCGAGCGAGGGCAGGCAATACACGGTGAAAAAAAACGATACCTTGTATTCCATTGCCCGCAGACACAGCATCGCGCTTGACACGCTGCTGGAAATAAACGACTTGACAGAGGAGTCCGTTATTCGGCCCGGAGATCAGCTGACAGTGTCTCCAACAGGCCCGGAATTCGATCAGCCGGAGACTGACCCGAGCGAGGGCAGGCAATACACGGTGAAGAAAAACGATACCTTGTATTCCATTGCCCGCAGACACAACATCGCGCTTGACACGCTGCTGGAAATAAACGACTTGACAGGGGATTCCGTTATCCGGCCCGGAGATCAGCTGACAGTGTCTCCCTAAAGCCGGCATCAAAAGAAGACAGCCGTCAATGAAACAGCACTTAACCGACATATTGGTCCATGATTTTGGCGTGGATGAAAACGATATCGCTGAAGCCGGAAGACTGGCAAGGCAGCAGAATGTGCCCTTGTCCGAGGTGATCCTGAAAAAGAAGATCCTTTCGGAACATCAGCTGCTCCAGGCCTTTTCCCGGGTTTATGACCTGCCGTTTTGGACCCATCTGCCGCCGGAGGATTTTGACACGGAATTTGCGCGCAGGGTGCCCATCGGGTTTCTGAAAAAATACGCCATGGTGCCCATCTGCCGGACATGTGCTGCTGATCCGGAAAAACCCGGCAGCGATGAGGCCGAAACCACGCGCCCGGTAATTGCCATCAATGATCCCTCGGCTTTCCAGCCCCTGGATGATCTGGTGCGGCTTCTGGAAATCGATGAATTTGATGTTGTGCTCGCGCCCCGGGATGCCATTTATTCCCTGATCAACATGGCCTTTGACAGCAGCCGGGACACGGCAGAACAGCTTGTGGCCGACATGGAGGACAACACCGGCAGCATTATCAGCGAAATAGAGGAAACCGCCGACCTTCTTGATGATACCAGTGATGCGCCCATCATCAAGCTGGTCAACCACGTGATTTCCCAGTCTGTAAAAATCGGTGCCAGTGACATTCACATTGAGCCGGAGCAATACAGCTTAAAAATCCGCTACCGGGTCGACGGCATTCTCTATGATCTTCTCACACCCCCAAAGTGGATGCAGGCGTCGCTGGCATCGCGCATCAAGGTCATGGCCAGGATGAATATCGCGGAAAAGCGCCTGCCCCAGGACGGCCGCTTTGAGGTCAAAATCGGTGATCAAAGTATTGACATCCGGGTTTCCACCATTCCGATCCAGTACGGGGAGCGGGTGGTGATGCGGCTGCTCAACAAGTCCGGCTCTCTGTTTCAGCTCACAGAGCTGGGCCTGTCGCAGACAAAACTCGATACCATCCGCCGGCTGATCCGTTATTCCCACGGCATCATCCTGGTAACCGGCCCCACGGGCAGCGGAAAAACAACCACCCTGTATGCCGTGCTCTCCAGCCTCAACTCCCCGGATATCAATATCATCACCATCGAGGACCCGGTGGAATACCAGCTAAAGGGGGTCAACCAGATTCAGGTCAACTCAAGAATCGAACTCACCTTTGCAAGGGGGCTTCGCTCCATTGTCCGCCAGGACCCGGATGTGATTCTCATCGGGGAGATGCGCGATCTGGAAACCGCTGAAATCGGCGTGCAATCGGCCTTGACCGGTCACCTGGTATTTTCCACCCTGCACACAAACGACTCGGCAAGTGCCATTACCCGCCTGGTGGATCTGGGAATCGAGCCTTTTTTGATTTCCTCCTCGGTAATCGCCGTGATCGCCCAGCGGCTGTTGCGACTGCTCTGTAATGAATGCAAACAGGCCTATACACCGGATGCCGCCACCCTGAAGCGTCTTGGTCTTGATCCGCAGCAGGCCGAAAAATCAGTCATCTATAAGGCCGTGGGCTGCAGCAGTTGTTTTAACAGCGGATACCGGGGACGCCTGGGAATCTATGAGATCCTTGAATTGAGCCCTGAGCTGCAGAACCTGGTTTTAAAAACCTATGATTCCCACAGGATCAAGATGGAAGCCGTGCAGGCCGGAATGACAACGCTTTATCAGGACGGTATTGACAAGGTATTGAAAGGACAGACCACCATTGAGGAGGTTTTGCGGGTCACCCAAAGCTGATATTGGACTTCCGAGGAAATCCCTTTTTTACACTATATCGAAATTGTACTGCTGTACCCTTACGGCGGCGCGGAAAAGCGGGTTTCCGAGCGGAAATTGAGGCTTCAGGAGGCTCCTGAAGCGAGGAACCTCCTTTTTCGCGCTGCCGACCAGCCAAGGCGCTTATGGATTTCCTTTCTGGAAAAATGCGGTCGGCGGGATAAACAGCTTTTTACAGGCGCATCATTTTTAACCAGCATCAAAAAGAGTCGGGGTTTTGGATGGGTTGGAAAAAATTATCAAACAGTCTGATTTTTTACGCAATGCCTGCTGGTTGTGTGCTTCTTACAGTCTGGATTCTTTTGTGCCCCCAGACCCTGTCGGCCCGGCAGTGGCAGATGCACCCTGCAGATGCTTACAAATTTGCGCAAAAACTTTATGAACAACAGGACTTTCAGGCTGCGGCAACGGAATTTGACCGGTTTGTCCATTTTTTTGCCGATGATGACCGGGCACCGGATGCCGCATTTTACGCGGGCATGGCCCGTTTTTCCATGCAAAAATATCAGCAGGCCATAGATGCGTTTGACAGGGTGATTCGATCCTATCCCGGCGCCAAACAGGCCATTGAAGCCAGGTTCATGATCAGCCGGTGTTATCAGAAGCAAAATGACATTGAGAGTTCAGCGATGATGCTCCGGCAAATCATCCGGCAGCAGACCGATCCGAAAATCCGGGACAGGGCCCGCAGTCAAATGGCATGGGTTCTGCTGAAATCCGGTGACATCTCCCGGGCAAGATCGTCGTTTTTGGCCATTAGTGAAAAAAATCAAGATCGCTATAATGTTGCAGCGATTGTTTCATCCCTTGATGATCCGGATGAAATAAAACATAAAAGCCCGTTGACAGCCGGTCTGCTGTCTGCGGTGCCCGGCGGGGGGTATCTGTATACCGGCCGGTTCCGGGAAGCCGGGGTGGCTTTTTTTCTGACCTCGGCGCTGGCACTGGCTTCATGGCAATGTTTTGACGAGGATTTGCCCGCCCTCGGCGCCCTGACCGGCCTTGCCGGTCTGGGATTTTACAGCGGCAGCATTGCCGGCGGGGTGGCCAGCGCCCATAAATACAATTACCGGCAAAGCCAACATTTTATCCGCCGTCTCAAGGACACCCACGGACCTGCGGTTTCCCTTCAGCTCCGGCCCAGGGGCGCAATGCTGGCGATTCACGGCTCATTTTAACCAACAACAAGGGAGAATCGATGGCTTCAGACAGCAAAGGGCAGGAATCTCAACAGGCTTTTGTCAACATGCACAAGATGCACCCAAAGCGGCACCAAGCTGACTTCCCTGCTGAAAAAAGCCGTGACCGTCAATGCCAGCGATCTGATTCTCACCGCCGGCGCCCCGCCGTCTTTGCGCATTGTCAATGAGCTCCAGCGGATCTCGGCTCCCCCGCTGACCCCTGCGGACTGTGAAGTCTACGCCAGGGAAATGATGCCGGACCAAAAACCCCGGGAAAATCAGGAATAGGGCCCATGCACGGCCGGGGGCTGGACCCCGTTATCCAATCATCTGATTCATTTCAAAAATGGGCAGGATGATCGACAGGACAATAAAGCCCACCACCAGGGCCATCACCAGAATAATGGCAGGCTCGAGCATGGCGGTCAGACCGGAAACCGTGCTTTCCACCTCGTTTTCATAAATATCGGCCATCTTGGCCAGCATGGCCTCCAGCTCCCCGGAGTTTTCGCCCACCTGGATCATCTGAACAGCCAGGTGGGGGAAAAACCGAGAGGATTCAAGGGATTTACCCAGGCCGGCACCTTTTTCCACTTCGGCAGCAGCGGCTTGCACGGTCTCGGCAATCACCCGGTTGCCCACGATGTTTTTTACAATGTCTAAGGCCGCCATCAGGGGAACCCCGTTTTCCAGAAGCGAGCCAAGGGTACGGGAAAAACGCGCTACAGCCAGCTTGGTTTTCAGATTGCCGGCCAGGGGAATTTGCAGAACGGCCTTGTCCAGCCGGTAGGCCCCTTGTTGGGTACGCCCGAAATGCCGAAGTCCCGCCAAAAGCATCACCATCGCCCCCAGAAGCATCCACCAGCTGGCTTTTAAAAATTCACTAACCGCAATCAAGGCCCGGGTCGGGGCGGGCAGGGACTGGTCCATGTCCGTGAAAATGGCGGTAATGCTGGGCACGATATAGGTCAGCAAAAACATCAGAATCAGGATCCCGACAATCAACATCAAAACAGGGTAGGCCATGGCCGACCGGACCCGGTTGGAAAGCGCCTGCTGGCGCTCGGTGATATCCGCCAACCGGTTTAAGACTAGTTCCAGGGTGCCTGAGGACTCACCGGAGCGGACCATGTTGATATAGATGGGGGAAAACGTCTCAGGATATTCAGACAGGGCCTCGGCAAAGCCGGATCCCTCTTCTATGGCGTCTTTAATTTGAGACAGCATCCGCTTTAAAACCCTGGAACGGGTTTGGGGAATCAGTGTGTAGATGGCCGAGACCAGGGGAAAACCGGCCTGCAAAAGGGTGGCCAGTTGCCGGGTCATGATGGCCAGTTCTCCGGGCCGGACCCGGGAGCCGAAAGCGGGCAGCAATTTTTCCAGAAAACCGGTCTGGCGGGATTGGCTGTCATGCACCTCCCGGATGGAAACCGGATAGATGCTGGCGGCCCGCAGCTTCTGCCTGGCCGCGGACACGCTCTCAGCATCAATAATGTCAGAGACGCTTTTGCCTTTGGCATTTAAGGCGCTGTATTCAAAAATGGGCATGGCTGTTTTCGCAAATCTTTCGTGTCATGACAGAAGTTTGCCTGTAGTGTTGAATTTACCATCAAACCGCTGAGTATTCAATTTTTTACTGAGGGTTTAAATCATCGGCAGATTCACGGTTGACAAAGCACGTCAACGGCTTATAAGTAAATACGGTTATCTTTTCAGATACCCTATGTTTAAAGGAGAATGCATATGTTAAAGGTTGCTTTTATCGGATGGCGGGGCATGGTGGGCTCTGTGCTCATGGACCGCATGCGGGCGGAAAATGGATTTGAGGGCTTTGAACCGCTTTTTGCCTCCACCTCCCAGGCAGGCCAGGCCGGCCCGGATATCGGAAAACCCGTTTCGCCCCTGGCAGACGCGCATGACACCGACCTGCTGGCCGGTATGGACATTATTGTCACCTGTCAGGGCAGCGGTTATACCCAGAAAGTTTACCCGGAACTGCGAAGCAAGGGTTGGAACGGCTACTGGATTGATGCGGCATCCGCTCTTCGCATGGCCGATGACAGCATTATCGTGCTCGATCCGGTCAACAGAAAAATCATTGACCAGGCCCTGGCCGACGGGGTGAAAAACTTTATCGGCGGCAACTGCACCGTCAGCCTCATGCTCATGGCCGCAGGCGCCCTGTTTGAAAACAATCTGGTGGAGTGGATGACTTCCATGACCTACCAGGCGGCCTCCGGGTCAGGGGCCAAGAACATGCGGGAACTGGTTTCCCAGATGAAAATCATCGGCCAAAGCGCTCAAGACCTGATGGCCGATCCGGCCTCAGCCATCCTGGACATCGACCGGCGGGTGCTTGACGCCATGTCGGGCGAAGATTTTCCTGTTGAGCACTTCGGGGTCCCCCTTGCCGGCAGCCTGATTCCCTGGATTGACAGTGCCATGGAATCCGGCCAGACCAAGGAGGAATGGAAAGGGTTTGCCGAAACCAACAAGATTCTGCAGACCGATTCCCCGATTCCCATAGACGGCATCTGCGTCCGCATCGGCGCCATGCGCAGCCACAGCCAGGCCATTGCCGTAAAGCTCACCCGGGATGTGCCTGTTGATGAAATCGCCGGCATGATCGGCGCTGCCAATGATTGGGTGGAAACCGTGCCCAACACCAAGCAAGACACCCTTGCACGGCTGACGCCTGCTGCCGTGTCCGGCACCCTGAGTGTGCCGGTGGGCCGCATCCGGAAAATGAACATGGGCCCGGAATATCTGAGCTTTTTTACCGCTGGCGACCAGCTCCTTTGGGGGGCTGCCGAACCCATCCGCCGCATGCTCAATATCGCACTGGAATACCTGGGCGGATAAAACCCGACAGCGGGCCCGGTTTCCGGCCGGGCCCGTAACGTCCTGTTATGCCTTTATCATCTGAAGCGCTGCCTGCAGGGCCAGCAGATATCCGTGGTGGCCAAATCCGCAGATCTGGCCTGTGGCCACGTCCGTGATCATGGATCTGTGCCTGAAAGGCTCGCGCTTGTATATGTTGGACAGATGAATTTCAATGACCGGAATTTCCAGCATGGCAATGGCATCCCGGATGGCCACGCTGGTGTGCGTGTAGCCGGCCGGGTTGATGATCAGGGCGTCAAACGCGCCCCGGGCCTGCTGGATGGCATCCACAATCTGGCCCTCGTGATTGGACTGGAGGGTTTGCAGTCCTGCGTTGTGCGCCCGGGCGGCCTGGACCAGGGCGGCATCAATATCGGCAAGGCTTTGCGTGCCGTAGGTTTGCGGCTCCCGGCTGCCGAGCATATTTAAGTTGGGGCCGTGAATCACCAGGATCTGTTTGGTTTCCATCTGGCCTGATTCCTTTTGCTTCGGGTTTTTCAGTCTTTTCCGACCTCTTGAAACCGGGGGGCTGCAGCTTCTGCGGCAGCGGCTTTCATGCCGGAAATGGTTTGGCTGTAATCCGGACTTTTAAAAATGGCAGACCCGGCAACAAACACGTCCGTGCCGGCTGCTGCAATTTTTCCGATGGTCTGGGCATTGACCCCGCCGTCGACCTGGATCAGGGTGGAAAGCCCATGGCGGACAATGATCTGTCTGAGCGCCAGGATTTTGTCCAGCGAAGCGTCTATAAAGGACTGGCCCCCAAAGCCGGGATTTACGCTCATTAAAAGCACAAAATGAAGCCGCTCAAGAATCCAGTCCAGACAGCTCAAAGGTGTAGCCGGGTTGAGCACCACGCCGGGACGGCATCCGGAGCTTTCGATTAACTCCACAGTGCGGTGCAGGTGCGGGCAGGTTTCAGCATGCACGGATATCAGGTCTGCACCGGCTTTGGCAAACTCGCCGATAAATTCATCCGGATTGTCAATCATCAGGTGCACATCAAGGGGCAGGGCGGTTGTTTTCCGGGCGGCTTCCACCACCATGGGGCCCAGGGTGATGTTTGGAACAAAGTGGCCGTCCATGACATCCACGTGGATCCAGTCGGCACCGGCCTGTTCCACGGCCGTGATTTCCTGTCCGAGCCTGGCAAAATCAGCAGAAAGAATCGAGGGGGCAATGATCGCGTTCATCTGTCATTCTCCATGGGGTTTTTGTCACTTAAAACTTAACACTGCCTGTAAAAAAGTCTTTTTACAGGCTTTATCAGTTGTAGATCTTTGACTCAACAAGTTGGCCGTTTACATACAGAAAAACCGCAGCTTCTGTATGCTCCGGAACAATGGCCCAGATCACGGCGCCTGGATCCATAAGGCCTTCATACAATACCATATGGGCGCCAAACCCGCTCATCTCCAATCTCACCCGCTGCTTTAAAAAACCCGGTGCCAGTCGATGGGAGAAAAGCGGCTTTTTTTCATCCCGGCCGGCTTGCCGGCTTCCGGGCCGGCGGTTGATGATCAGGCGAACCGGAGCGCCGGCTTCAACCCGGTATCCGGGCGGCGGTGCCTGGCCCGTGACCGTGTTTTCAGGTTTTGACGGGTCATGGACAGATTTGAGTTCTTCAAGGCTGATTTGATGGCTTTCAATGGAAAGCATGGCCTCATCCAGAAATTTATCGCGCAGGTCCGGCATCATGTACGCCTTCGGCCGTGGACCGGCGCTAACCAGCAGGTTCACTGGACTGCTGCGCTGCACGCCATCTTTCGGAGCCGGATGCTGAGCCATAATCCGGCGGCGCGGAGTATTTGCATCATAAACACGGGTCACCGTCCCGGCCGTCAGGCCTTTTTGCTCCAGGGTCATCCGGGCCTGGTCCAGTTCCTGGTTTTTTACATCCGGCACGGTCACGGTGGAAGGCCCCCTGGAGATTACCAGGGACACTTCGCGGTTGACCTTGATGCTCCGGCCCGGGGCGGGCTTCTGGGCGATTACGTGATATTCGGGCACTTCCGTGCTGTATTGCTTTGCCCCCACCCGGGTGTTTAATTCCAGGGCGGAAAGGGTTTCCAGCGCAGCAACTGCATTTTTGCCGGTCAAATCCGGCACCAGTACCGTATCTTCGCTTTGGATGAAAAAAGAAAGGGTGAAATAGGTGCTCAAACCGGCCACGGCGCAAAAAACAAAAATCAATACCAGGTATTTGAAAATCCACCGGATCATGGGCAAACCCTTAGCCTTGCAATAAAAAACCCGTCTGTTGCATGCCGATGGGGCAGCAGGGTGAGACACCCGCGGTCATCTGCCAAATCCGCCAATCCGGGAAAAAGCAAACCCATGTCCTGAAGTTCAAACCTGGCTGTTTTTTCCAAAAATGCGGAAACCACCCCGTTCGTTTCTTCCGGCTCCATGCTGCAGACCGCGTATACCATCACTCCACCTGAAGGCTTCAATAGGGCGGCGGCATGGCTCAGAAGCTGAAGCTGCTTTCGGGCATGGCCCTGAAAGTCCGCCTGCCGGGCCGTCCACTTTATATCCGGATTCCTGCGGATTACCCCAAGCCCGGAACAGGGGGCGTCGACCAATATCCGATCAAATGTTCCCAATTTCTCCGGATCCAGTGGCTGCCGGAGATCATGGGGGCATGTTTCCACATTATCCGCTCCCAGCCGATTCATTTCCAGGGAGAGCTCCCGGAGTTTTCCCATATCCGAATCCATGCCCAGAATCCGGCCGCGGTTTTCCATTAACTGAGCAATATGGCCGGTTTTCCCACCGAGTCCGGCGCAGGCGTCCAGAACGTCCTGTCCCGGCCGGCAGTCCAGCACATGGGCTGCAAGCTGTGGGGCTTCATCCTGAACCTGGAAGTATCCTTCTGCAAAGCCGGGCAATTCACTGACCGGCACATGCGGACCCCAGAGGCAAATGCCGTCCGGTGCGTATTTTGTTCCACAAATTGTTTCCGCGGCGTCCGCAAAAACCATTTTTTCCGTCAAGGCTTCCCGGCTGATCCGCAAGGTGTTGGCCCGCAGGGTCAGCGGCGGGATCTGGTTGTTATACCGACACAAAAGCCGGGTTTCATCCAGGCCCAACCGGTTGTTCCACCTGCGCACGATCCACTCGGGAAAAGACTGGCTTACGGCCAATGCCGGCACCGGATCGCGGGCCGGATCCGGATCTGCAAAAGCGGTTTTCTGTCGAGCGGCATTTCGGAGCAAGGCATTGACAAAGCCGGCCAGTTTCGGCGATCCGTATTTTTTGGCCAGGTTCACGGCCGTGTTGACCGCCGCTGAATCCGGGATCCGGGACATAAACAGCATCTGAAAAAGACCCATGCGCAAAATATTGCGCATGTCCGGACGGATTTTGTTTAACGGCCGGTTTGCCAACCCTTCAATGTGCCAGTCCAGCTTTGCCCGCCAGCGAAGCACCCCGTAAACAAGGGCAAAGGCAAGGGCGCGGTCCCGCCGGTCCATCCCCGGCGCAATTTTTTCAAACTCCTCGTCAATGAGCCGGTCCAGGGTGGTGCGCCGGGTTTCCAGTTCGCTTAAAATCCGGAAAGCAAGCTCCCGGGCATCGCCTGAAATCATTCCAGCACCGTTGCCGGCGATATATCCGCGCCCTTTAAAAAGTCGCGGATATGCATGCGTTTTCCGGAGGCGACCTGCAATTCTTCTATGGACAGGGCTTCTTTTCCGGTTGCCACACGCAATTCATTGGAAAACGAGGCCAGCACGGTGCCCGGGGGGCGAAGTTCGGCCATGGGGCATACCCGGGCGGCAAAAATGTTGATCCGTTTGCTGCCCCAATAGGTATGCGCCCCGGGCCAGGGACACATGCCCCGGATGAAACGCTCCAGAAAAACTGCAGAACGACTCCAGTCAATGCGGCCGTCGGATTTTTTCAGCATGGGTGCATAGGTGGCCCGGGCATGATCCTGGGCCACGGGCCGAATGGTGCCTGCGGCAAAACCGGCCAGGGTTTTTGTGAGCACGTTGGCAGACAATTGCGCCAGACGGTCATGCAGGGTGCCTGCGGTATCTGCGGGATGGATCACGGTTTTTTCCGTTTCCAGGATCTCGCCGGTGTCCAGACCCGCGTCCATAAGCATGCTGGTGACCCCGGTTTCAGACTCGCCGTTTATAATCGCCCGCTGAATAGGCGCCGGGCCCCGGTATGCAGGCAGCAGGGACGCATGCAGATTAACTGCGCCCATGGGAGCGATCTCCATAACCCGCCTGGGCAGAATATGCCCGAATGCCACCACCACGAAAATGTCGGGCTTCAAATCCGTCATGGCTTCATAAAAGTCCTGTGTTTTCACTGATTCCGGCTGAAAAACCGGAAGCCCGAGTTGTTTTGCAGCAGCTTTTACCGGCGGCAGCGAGATCTGCCGGCCTCTGCCTTTGGGCCGGTCCGGCTGGGTCACCACAAGACTTACCGGATGGCCGGCATTGTAAAGGGCTTTTAAGGCGGGCACGGCAAAATCCGGGGTGCCCATGAATATGGTCGTAAATTTTGACATCAGGCGGTTTTGAGTTCCTTCAGGCGTTTTCGTTTGTAAATCTGCCGCTTTAGGGCGCTGATGCGGTCAATGAACAAAATGCCGTTTAAATGGTCGATTTCATGCTGCAAAACGGTGGACAGAAATCCATCGGTATCGATTTCCAGGGCGTTTCCATGACGGTCCAGGCCCTGGACAACAACATGATCGAATCTGGGCACATCGCTTCGAAAATCCGGAACGCTCAGGCATCCCTCGTTTTCGGATATCACCTTGCCCCGGGCATCCGTTATGCCAGGGTTGATCAGCACCTGAAAATTACGGCTGCTGCTGTCGGCCTCAGGGTCAAACACGATAATGCTCTGGTCAATTCCCGCCTGGGTGGCGGCAAGCCCCACACCCGGAGCCTGGTACATGGTTTCGGCCATATCCTCGATGATCTGCTGAATCCTTTCATCAATTTCTTCCACCGGCCTGGCCGGATGCTTGAGAAAAGGGTCAGGGTAGGTCAAAATATCTAAAACAGACATCCGGAAAAATCCTTATATCATATTGTTACGCCGCATCCGGCAGAAGTTGTGCGGCATCTTCGATATCCTTGCGGATCTGAGCCTTGAGTTCATCAAAATTGTTGAATTTTTTCTCCCCGCGGATCCGCTGGATGAAATCCACGCGGATTTTTGTTCCGTACAGATCCTTGTTGAAATCCAGCAAATGGACCTCCACGGTAAACAGGTGATCGTCAAAGGTCGGGCTGTAGCCGATGTTGGCCACGCCTTTGAATCGACCTTCGGGAGTTTGGACCATCACTGCATACACGCCTGTTTTGGGACAGAGCTCATCTGCGAGCTTGATATTGGCGGTGGGAATGCCCAGCAGCGGGCCGCCCCGGTTCCGGCCGGTGACCACCTGTCCCCGGATCTGATAATACCGGCCAAGAAGCGCTTTGGCATCCGCCACACGGCCGGCCTCGATGATCCGTCGGACCCGGGTGCTGCTGACCCGTTCATGGCCACCTGCCGAAACCGGCACCCAGTCGGGAACGATGACCTCAAATCCATACTCGTCTGCATGCTGCCGTAAAAAAGCCACGTTTCCCTTGCGGTTTTTTCCGAAAGTATAATCCTTTCCGATGACAAGGGCTTTCATACCGATCTTGTCAATCAGGATATTTTTAAGAAATGCATGGGCACTGACCGCAGCAAATGACTGGTCAAAAGGAACGCATAAAAACACATCCACGCCAAGGGCTTCGATGAGTTCAATTTTTTGCTCCAGCAGGGTGATCAGGGGTGGTGAGCCGTTATTGCCAAGCACCTTGACCGGATGGGGGTCAAAGGTCATGGCCACGGAGGTACCGTTAATTTCCCGTGCCTTTTGCCGCACACGCTGGAAAATGGCCTGATGACCGAGGTGTACACCGTCAAAATTGCCGATGGCCACAACTGCATTGGGAAAGGGACGTTGGATTTCATCCAGACTGTATAGGGTTTTCATATTGGCACAGATCCCGCTTCAAACCAGGTAATTTTATTCAACCGCAAAAAGAATCGTCTTGACAACAGGGTTTTTCCGGTATATATAAGAAATTTCATTTTTGATCAATGATTGTTTTTTCGGCTTTGCATGACTCGATTTTGCAGAAGAGGCCGGGTTCAATCATGGATGTGCCGAAGTGGCGGAATTGGTAGACGCGCTAGGTTCAGGGTCTAGTTGGAGCATTCCAGTGGGAGTTCGAGTCTCCCCTTCGGCACCACCGAAAGAAATTAGCCGTAATCCTAATGGGTTACGGCTTTTCTATTTCCAGGGTGCGTTTTGGACATGAAAACAGCTGCAATCTGATTACGGATTTCGGCTGCTTTTGTTACTGTAACAATGATAGTACAATACCGGAATCAGCAAAAGGGTAAGCAAGGTAGCAACAAGCACCCCGCTGGCCAGCGTCAGGCCCAAGGGCTCCAAAGCGGGTTCAAAGATGAGAACTCCGCTGCCCAGCATAACCGTGGATGCAGTTAAAACAATAGGCCGGGTTCTGAGGGCGCCTGCATTAATAACCGCGTTTTCCAGCGACACACCGCTTTTCCGGTTTTGTCTGATAAAATCCACCAGCAGCACCGAGTTCCGGGTCACGATTCCTGCCAGGGTAATGACGCCCATAATTCCGATACCTGTTAAATTCTGTCCCCACAACCAGTGCGCAGGGATCACGCCGATTAACACCAGAGGAATCGGCATCATGATAAGAAGGGGAACCCCGTAGGATCCGAACCACGCCGCCAGAATACAGTAAATCAGGGCAATCGCTACAATACCGGCTGCGCCGAGATCTCCGTAAGTCTGCCGCGTCAGTTCCCATTCCCCGGCCCAATGAAGCGTTTCATTTTCCGAATTTTCGGGCTGGCTGAACCAGTTGACAGCCGGGGCCGGGCCGGTTTCGGCCAGGCGCCCGCTTATATCCCGCTGAGCAGCATAGGGTTCATTTACATTCCGATCCAGCTTTGCGCCCACATAAACAACGGGAAGTCCGTTTTTCCGGTACCTGTCCGGTGTCCGGCCGGTTTCCTTGATTTCGACAAGATCTGCCATGGAAACCATGTTTTCGTTTGCCCGGCTCTTGAGATACAGTCCATCCAAATGATAGATAAGCTCCCTTTTTTCAGGCGGCAAACGGACAATAACGGGTACCGGATGGCGCTGGTCCGGTATATGCATTTCTGCGGCAACGGTTCCGGTCAAGGCAACGTGAACCGCCTGTGCCACTTCTGCCGGGAAAATGCCCCGGGCGGATGCACTTGTACGGTCCACTGTAAGACTCAGACGCGGGCACGGTTCTTCCGGAGAGCGCCTGACACTGGTTGTTGCCGGGTGCTGTGCCATCAGGTCCCAAACCCTGCCGGCCAGTTCGAAGCGCCCCTGATCGGACGGAGCGTAGATTTCAGCGTGCATATCCTCTTTGTTTGCTGGCCCGGACGGCAGCTGGCGTACCACTATTCTTGCATCATGGCGATCTATGACCGGCTTGAGTTCATTGTACAAGTTTTTCCCGATTTCATGGCTGTCGCGCTTTCGTTTATCTTCGTGGCAAAGGTGAACATAAATATAAGCCTGATGGGTGGATACAGGGGTGACCTCCATGGGCTCGGGCCATGGATATAATTGGGGTCCCTGGATTCCGGCAAATACCGTGTAAGCTTCCACTTCAGTTTTTTTGTAAAGCCTGCGGCCGATATCAGAAGTGGCCTTAAGGGTTGTTTCCAGGGGGGTGCCGGCCGGCAGCCGCAGATCCACAACAAAAACCTCGCGGTCCAGCAGGGGGGTGAATCCGATTTGAACAGCCCTGAAATACACCAGACTCAGCTGCCCGACAAACAGCAGCACCATGAGCGCATAAAGCGCCCACCGAAGAATCGGGTGCTTCATAAAGGGCCGCAGTATTGCCCGGTACGTTTCAGCCAGCGAGCCGGAGGGTGGTTCCGTACTTTTATCGTCCGCTTTTCCGTCTGAAAATTCATCTGCTGATAAATTCGGCTTTTTTGCACAATTCTTTCCCGTATTTCCGGCCGGCAGCAGGCGAAAGGCGAGAAACGGTATCACGGTAAGCGCAAGGATAAGTGAGGCAAATACGGCAATTGCGGTGCCAACGGGTATAGCCCGCACAAATTGCCCCATTTCCCCGGAAAGAAACGCCGTGGGCAAAATGGTGGCGATTATCAGCACCACGGCAAGGATGGTTGGATTGCCGACCTCGTCGATCGACTGAATTGTCAACTTTTTCGAGCGCTCCCCGGCTTGCCGGAAATGCCGCGCAGTGTTTTCCAGCATGATCACGCTGTCATCGGATATGATGCCGATGGCCATTATCATGGCCGCGAGAGAAACCGGATTGAGCGTAAATCCCATGAAATAATAGGCAAACGGCACAAAGGACAGCGTTGCCGGAATCACAAGTGAAATGGTTATGGCCGAGCGCAGGCCGAGCCCTATCAGGATAATAAAAATAACAATAACCGTTCCGGTAAGAAGATTCTGCAGCACGCTTCTGACCTGCTCGGTAGCCATGCGCCCGGCATCATAGCCGATATGGACGTTTACCTCAGACGGGATAACAACGCCCCGCAGCTGCTCAATCCTGTCTATGATCACCTTATTGATATCACTGATGTTTTTTTCAGGCACGCTTGTTACCGAAAGGCTTACCGCCGGGCTTTCAAAAGACGACTGGCTCTGCCGAAAAATAACATGGGATTCCGCAGGCCCGGGACCGTCAGAGATTGCGGCGACCTCATCGAGATATACAATTCCTGCCGGGCCTGACCCAACCGGAATACCGGCGATATCATCCACGGACCGGAGCAATGCGCCTGCCTCCACGTCCATGGTTTTCCTGCCGCGCATTTGGTCGGAGGGAAGCCGGAGATTGGAAGCCTTGATGGCCTCCACGACCTTTGTAAGCGGGATGCCGTAAGCTGCAAGGGCCCGGGGATCGGGCCGGACCTCTATTCTGCGCGATTGGCTTCCGTAACAATCAATTGTTCTGACTCCCGGCACTTTCTCCAGGCGCACTGCTGTTTCCTCGGCAATCCGCCGCAGATCAAAACCGGAAAGATCCGGGGCGGAGAAGGTAACCATGAGAGTGGTAAGCTGCTCATCCCCAACCGTCCGTACTGCCGGAGATTGGACCCCTGCGGGCAACCTGTCAGTGTTGGCGGCAAGAACATCGGCCAGTTCACTGTATGCTTCCGCATCGCTGACCCCTGGCTCGAACTCCACAGTCATCAGGGCCGCATCATTTGAAGCCACGCTTGTGACTTCCTCCACCCGCTCGAGTTGCATTGCCCAGGATGAAACCGGACGGGCAACGAGTTCATCGATTTTTTCCGGTCCCGCACCGGGAAACGCGACAATGATAACAGCTGTGGGAATCTCGATTTCCGGACGGTCTTCGCGCGGGGTAATCAGGAGACCGGCCCCCCCCATGATCAAAGCAGCGATGAGGATAATGGGAACAAGAGGGGAATCGATCATTGTTCCGGCAATCCTGCCGGCAAAACCGCTACGTTCCATTACTTCATCCGCTTTTCGGTTATCCGTACGGGCTGATCATCGGCCAGCGTTTGCACCTGCTCGCCCGCAACCACCAATTCGCCCGGCTCAAGTCCCCGGCGCACGGAAATGAAACCCTTTTCATCCCGGTCCGGTCCGGCCGGATGAATCCAGCGCAGGCGGGTCCGGAGTTTGCCATCGATTTCACGCACAACAAAAACCCCGCGCATCTGGCCCCGAACCAGGACTGCAGAGGCGGGAATGACAACGATGTCCTCCACCTTTGCTTTTTCCCGGAAAGTGCGCACATGGGCAACCATGCCCGGCCTGGTGCCAGCCGGAGGATTTTCAAGCCGCAGCCTCACGGTTGATCCGGTTCCGGGCTCTTCCAGTGCAGGAATAAAGGATTCGACCCGGCCCGCTGCGGTCTTGCCGGAACCGGGAAGATGAATATCCACGTGGTCGCCTTTGCTGAGACGCAGCATGCTTTTTTCATCAATGGGGGCGCGTACTTCCAGTATTTTCCGGTCCTCCAGGATAATCAGCGGCGGGCCCGGGCCCACAAAACTGCCGGTTTCTGTCATCACCTCGCTGATGGCCCCGGAAAACGGGGCCTTGATATTGGCATAATCCATATGGGCCTGAAAAGCACGGCATTCAGCCTCGGCAGCCGCCAGTTGACTTCCGGCATTGTTCTCCCGTAGTTCAGCTTCTTCAACGCGCACCTCTGCAATGAGCGCCTCGTCATAAAGGCGCCTTACACGCCCAAGATCCTTTTTTGCTTTTTCCCACGCCGCCCGGGCCGTATCCCGCCGTTTCTGCGCAGCAAGGAGCTTTGCGGAAATATCCCGGGAATCAATTTCCACCAGGAGATCGCCCTTTTGCACTATGTCCCCGGAATCAACATAAAGCTTGTCCACATAACCGGACACACGTGTTCCCACCAGCGATCGCCTGGCCGGCAGAACCACGCCGGCGATCCAATTGTCCGGAAGGATCCGGCCGGTTTCAGCCTCGAAAACAATGACGTTTACGGACTGCATCTGGCGCGAATCAGAGGAATCATCCGCGCATCCGGATATAAGGACTATGAGCAATACAAGCATGAAGAGTTGAAGGGCTTGTTTCATTGGAAATCTTTCATCGGATGGGCGCCCAGCGCCTGCAACCGGTACCGGGAAACGGCCAGGACTGCCTCGTAACGGGCGTTTAAATTCATTAACCGGGCTTTCAGGTCCTCTGCCTGAGCCCGAAGAAGCTCTGTTATACCATCAATCCCCTCCCGGTAGCGGGCCCTGGTCTGGTCAAGGGCTGCAGCGGCATTCTCCACAGCCTGCCTGGAATAGTCCCAGCCGGCCATGGCCGCCTCCCACTCCGCCCTGCTGCTTTGGGCCTCCGCCCTGGCCTGTTGTCGCAATTCCCTCAGTTTTGCGTCCTCCCGGCGTTTTCGCGCACGGGCCTCCGCGACCTTGCCGGAACGGGACATGCCCGCAAAAATCGTCCATTTCAGGTTAACCGCAACCCCCCACATATCGCATTCCCTTCCCATCAGATGGTCATGGTCCATCCATTGATAACGGCCAAACAGATTTATTTCCGGGGTAAAAGCTGCCCCGGCGCGATTGACCCCGGCCTCTGCGGCGGCAATCATCTTTTGCTGGGCCTGAATATCCATGCGCCGGTCAACGGCCTTCCCGGGATAAAGACTTTTTGGCAGGGCTGCCGGGGGATCGGGAATCTTGTCGGTTAAGACAATATTTGCGTCCTCCTCCAGACCCATCACCCGGTGAAGCTGCGCCAAGGCCACCGCAGCCTGGCCCCGGGAATCGCTGACCCTTGCTTTGAACTCAAATGTCTGCGCCCGGGCACTGTATACGTCCACCGGCGCAACCAACCCTTCCTCAAACGAGGAGGACGCCAGTTGAAGGGTTTTGCGGGCAGCCTCAAGTGCGGTTTTTTCAACATCCAGCCGTTTCTCGGCAACAATGACGCCATAATAGGCCTCGATCAGGTGCAGGGCCAGTTCCCTTTCCCCACGACTCAGGGCAAGGCCTGCAGCAGTTGTCTGATGGGCGGCCTGGCGGCCGGCCAGCCATGCCTCCAGGTTCAGGATCGGCTGAACAGCCGAAAAGCCTGTGATATACCCATCTATCGGGCCGAAATCCCGGGTTTGAAATTCCAGAGCCGGGGGAAAGCCCGTGTCCTGCCATACCGGCACCGGCACGTCAGATATAAGAGAACTGTCAAAGCGAAGATAGGAGGCATCAAAGCTGAGAGTCGGCAGATATCCCTGCATGGCCTGCTGTCTCAGGCTGGTTGCGATGTCCTGCCGGGCCCGCTGTTCAGCAATCCCGGGATTTTTCTTCAGGGCCAGCCGGTATGCGTCTTCAAGGCTGATTTCAAGGGGAAAACCGGCGGATTTTGCAGGAATCACAGATCCGGCAAGAAAAACCATGAACAAAAAAACGCCGTACAGGCCAATAAAAGTTGTTTTTTTCGATAGAGAACCTGTTTTGCAGGGTTTTGTGAAATTGGCGGGATTACTTCCTGAATAGAACTGTGTCATGCGCAAACTGTATCATAACATTCAACGCCTTGTACAAGTTTACAACTTCCGTAAAGATTTTGTTTGGATTTACCCACAAAAAACTTTGAATGTCAACCTGGAAAAGTGTATGAAAGGACTGATGAAAAGGGCGGAATCAAGCAAAAAGGGATTGCAGCCAAAGCCGCAATCCCTTTATGTTTTATGGCGCGCCCGGCAGGATTCGAACCTGCGACCTACGGATTCGTAGTCCGGCACTCTATCCAGCTGAGCTACGGGCGCTGACAAGATGAGTGCCACCTTACATAGGCGATCCGAATCGCCTTGTCAATAATAAATAAGTTTGCTCCACGACATTGATCCGGTGCGCAGCGCCGGCAGGAGAAAAATCATGGACCCCCGGGACCGGGACAATCAATTCATGGATGCCGCCATTGAACAGGCACAAAAGGCAGAAGCCTGCGGGGAGGTACCCGTGGGTGTCGTAGTGGTGGCCAACAACGGCGGTATCCTGGCATCGGCTTTTAACCAAAGCATCACCATGGCTGACCCCACGGCCCATGCCGAAATCCTGGCCATCCGCTCTGCAGCCCGGCGAACCGGAAACTATCGCTTGTTAAACACCTGCCTCTATGTTACGGTAGAACCGTGTCCTATGTGTATGGGCGCGGCGATTCATGCCCGCATTGGCCGGGTTGTTTTCGGGGCCTTTGATCCCAAATGGGGCGCAGCCGGATCCTTGTATGATTTTGCCGGAGACCGGCGGCTGAATCACCACCCGGAAATTGTCGCCGGGGTGCGGAAACAGGCATGCCGGAGACTGCTGATCGATTTTTTTGCGGCACGGCGGGGTAAAAACTCCCTTTAACCCAAACCGAGCGTTTCAGTTTTCTTGTATCGGCAGCAAACTTAAAAATCGCTCAGTTTCGGTTTAACGCTCTGCCGTATTTTTTTGAACCAGAGAATTATCATGGCACGCGCTTAGAAAGGAGCAGCAATTGGCCAATATCGTCATTATCGGCACCCAGTGGGGAGATGAGGGAAAGGGTAAAATCGTAGACCTGCTGGCGGAATATTCCGATTACGTGGTCCGGTTCCAGGGCGGAAACAATGCCGGTCACACCATGGTGGTCAACGGCGAACAGTTTATCAGCCACCTGGTGCCTTCGGGCATCATCCAGGGCAAGGTCTGCATGATCGGAAACGGAATGGTGGTGGATCCGGAGGTGCTGATCAACGAAATTGATTATCTGACCGAAAAAGGCGTGAACGTAGGGCCGGAGCAGCTAAAAATCAGTGAAAAAGCCCATTTGATAATGCCTTATCACAAGGCAGTGGACCACGCCCGCGAGTCGGCCAATGAAAAAAAGCAAATCGGCACCACCGGCCGGGGCATCGGTCCCTGTTATGAAGACAAGTCCGCCAGGCGCGGCATTCGGTTTGTGGATCTGCTCGACGATGGTTTTGAAGAAAATGTGAGGGCCGTGGCAGAGGAAAAGAACTTTTACCTTACCGAATTTTTCAAAGCCCCGGCCGTTGGTGTTCAGGACGTAATCGATTCCTACAGCCGGTACCGGGATCGGCTGGCGCCCTATGTCACGGATGTATCCGTGATGATTGACCAGGTGCTCAGAGAAGACAGGCGCGTGCTGTTTGAAGGCGCCCAGGGCACCCATCTGGATATTGACCACGGCACATACCCCTATGTGACGTCTTCGAACACGGTTTCCGGAAACGCGTGCTGCGGCGCCGGGGTCGGGCCCAAAAAAATCGACCGGGTGACCGGCATTGTCAAGGCCTACACCACCCGTGTGGGCAAGGGGCCGTTTCCCACTGAACTCTTTGATGCAACAGGTGATTTCATCCAGGAAAAGGGGGCTGAATTCGGCGCCACCACCGGACGCAGGCGCAGATGCGGCTGGATTGACACGGTTATGCTCAGAAACGCCGTGCGATTAAACAGCCTCACCGGTTTTGCGGTCACAAAGCTCGATGTGCTCGGCGGGCTGGATACGCTGAAAATCTGCACCGGTTACAAATACAAAAACAAGGAACTGGCAGATTTTCCAACAAGCCTCCAGGTGCTGGGTGAATGCGAGCCGGTCTATGAAGAAATGCCGGGCTGGCAGGCGGATATTTCAGCTGTGCGCAGCTATGACCAGCTTCCCCAAGCCACCCGGCAGTACCTTCGCCGCGTAGAGGAACTCACTGAAACCGAGGCTGAAATTATTTCGGTGGGACCGGGACGGGATCAGACCATCATGGTCAACAACCCGTTTGGTTAGCCGGAGGCGATATTTTTTAATTGACAATCCGGGCAATGTAACATAAAAAATGCACCCAACAAGTCGGGACGTGGCTCAGTCTGGAAGAGCACAGCGTTCGGGACGCTGGGGTCGCAGGTTCAAATCCTGCCGTCCCGACCACTTCCCAAAGCGGGAAGACACGGTCGCAAAACTCCCGGGGAATTGTTGCTTTGTTTTCAAATCTCATTGTCAGCCTGTATGGCAAATATCCATACCCCGCCCCTGTCTTTGATCAACATGCCGATTCCCTGATTCCTGTCAACCCCCTGTCAAACCGGAGAGATAAATCCAAAAGGAGCCAATTTATGCGTTTACCCCTGATTTCCAAGCTTGTGATCCTTATTGTTGCAATAGTCCTTTCTGCAGCTGCAGGTGCCGCTTATGGCGCAGAGGATCAAGAGGCTGCCATGGACGCGCAGACTGTGGCAGTGGTCAACGATGTGGAAATCACAGCCCAGGAACTGGAGCAAAAGATACAATTGATGCGGTCCCGTTATGCAAACATGGGCATGCCCATCCAGGGCGAGCAGCTTGCCCGGCTCAGGGAATCGATTTTAAACAATTTGATTGAAAAACAATTGCTTATCGAAGAAAGCAAAGCCCAGGGCATCAATGTTGATGAATCCAAGATCCAGAAACAGCTCGATGAGTTAAAGGGACAGTTCGAAAGCCAGGACGTTTTTGAGAAAAAAATCGCCTCAAGCGGTTATTCCGAAGATGAGCTAAAAACGGAAATGCGCGAAAATCTTCTTATTCGAAACCTTATTGAAGAAAAAATCGAATCCGGGATTTCCGTGTCCGATAAACAAGCCAGGAAATACTACAACGAAAATCAAGAGGAATACAAGGTTCCGGAACAGGTTCGCGCCCGCCATATCCTGATCCAGACAGAACCGGATGCCGGTGAGACCCAGAAGGCCGAAGCAAAAGAAAAAATCCAGGAAGTTGAAAAGAAACTCCAGTCCGGCCAGGACTTCTCTGAACTGGCAAAGCAATACTCGGACTGCCAGAGCAGCGAAAAAGGCGGGGATTTGGGCTACTTCGGACGCGGCCAGATGGTGGAAAGCTTTGATGAAGCGGCCTTCGCCCTGGAACCGGGCGAAGTCAGCGACATTGTGGAAAGCCGTTTCGGCTATCACCTGATCAAAAGCGAAGATAAAAAACCGGGTGAAACCAAATCCTTTGACGAGGTCAAAGAATCTGTCCGGGAAAAACTTCGGCAGGAAAAAATCATGCAGGACCTCGAACCCTATATCGAGTCTTTGAAGCGAAAATATCCCGTGGAAAAAAATCTGCCTGAAGCCTCTGCAGGCAATTAATGCCAGAAGGGTTTTATGGTGACGCTTTTATGCCCGGCCCCCGGCCGGACCTGGGTCCGGGAAGATCACGCGAACAACGGTGCCATCATACTTTTATCGACGACATGACAAAAGGAGGAAGGGGTTTGGCAAACGGAACAGTCAAGTGGTTTAATGAGAAAAAGGGTTTCGGGTTTATCCGGCACGAAGATGAAAGCCGGGATATCTTTGTTCATTATTCAGCCATTGATGAACCCGGATTTAAAACCCTTGCCGAAGGCGAGCCGGTCACCTTTGACGTCGAGGAAAGCGACCGGGGCCCGGTGGCCAAGAATGTGGTCAAGGAAAACGGATCCAGTTAAAACAGCGGTCAGAGCCCGTCTGAAACAATTGAAAACATTTCCGGAAAAACCCAAATACAGGTGCACATGAAAAAAACAATTATCAGGGGAACCGGGCGGTATCTGCCGCCAAGACTGGTCACCAATGAAGATCTGACACAGTGGATGGATACTTCGGCCGAATGGATTCAGCAGCGCACCGGCATTGAGCAGCGCTACTGGGTACCGGAGGAAGGTGGCATGGGAGCGGCCGACATGGGGCTGGAAGCATCAAAAATTGCCATGGACCGGGCCGGGTGGAAACCAGAAGATATCGATCTGATTATTTTTGCCACCCTGAGCCCGGATATTTTTTTTCCAGGCTCAGGATGTTTGCTTCAGCACATGCTTGGCCTTGAGACCACGCCGGCCCTGGATATCCGTCAGCAATGCACCGGCTTTTTCTACGGTCTGGCCACGGCAGACGCCTATATCAAAAGCGGACAGGCCAACCGGGTGTTATTTGTCGGCTCCGAGGTTCATTCCACAGGCCTGGACGTTTCCACCAGGGGCCGGGATGTCGCCGTAATCTTCGGCGACGGTGCCGGAGCGGTTTGCCTGGAAGGCTTTGAAACAGAGTCAAAGGTGGGCATTCTGGCCTCCACGCTTCATGCCCAGGGCCAGTACGCCGATGCCCTGATGACCGAAGCACCCGCCTCCCGGCTGAGCAATCGGTTGACCCACGAAATGCTCGACCAGGGGCGGCATTACCCCAAAATGGACGGCCGCAATGTTTACCGACTGGCCCTGACCCGGCTGCCTGAGGTCACATATCACACACTTGAAAAAGCCGGGGTCAGTCTTGAAGAGGTGGACCTGATCATTCCCCACCAAGCCAATATCCGGATCAACCAAGGCTTTCAAAAAGCGCTGCAAATACCTGAAGAAAAAATGTATCACAACATCCAGCGCTACGGCAACACTACTGCGGGCAGCATCCCCATTGCCCTGGATGAAGCCCTGGAAAAAAACATTATCGGCAAATCCAGCACGGTCCTGTTTGCCGGCCTGGGCGCCGGGGTGACCTGGGGTGCCATCATTTATCAGTTTGAAGATTAATACGCCTTTTCCGGACGAATCCCGGCTTTCAGGCATCCGGGCCATTATTCCGGATCGCTCAGGGATTGGAGCAGCTGCGCCAGAACCGCTTGGGCGTCTTCGGCCCGCACGTGGCAGGCCCCGGCAGCCCGGTGGCCGCCGCCGCCGTATTTGAGCATCAGTTCTCCGATGTTGACCGCGGAAGTATTGTTGATAATGGACTTGCCCACGGAAAAGGTGGTTTTGCCGGTCTCCGGTTCCTGCTTGAGCTGAACGGAAATATTGCAGTTCGGGTAAAGCGCATACACCACAAACCGGTTGCCCGGATATCCGCTTTGCCGTCCGCGGCAGTCGATTAACACAATATTGTGGTGCACCTCGGCAATGGAAACCAGTTGCTGCTTGTATTTTTCCGCATACTGAAAATACATTTCCGCACGTTGGCTCACATCCGGAAGGGCCAGAACCTTATCAATGGAAAGCTCAGCGATCCAGTCAATGAGGCGGCGCTTGAATTCCTGCTCGCTGATGGCAAACCGGCACCAGTCCTCGATGCCGGTACGCTTGTCCACCAGAAAGTTCAGCAGCGCCCATCCCGTGGGATGCAGGATTTCCCTCCGGGAAAACTGACCTGAATCCGCCTTGTCCACTGCCTCCATGATTTCATCGAAATGCCGGGGAAACTTGCTCCGCCCACCGTAATATTCATAGATAACCCGGGCGGCCGATGGCGCATCTGCGTCAATCACGAGATTTTTCTGTTCACGGTTGCGAATGGTTTCAGATACATGATGGTCAAAAGCCATAAACGCACCGGGAACAAAGGGCAGGTTGGCGATGATGTCATTTTGACGCACCACAACCCCGCCTTCCTGCATAACGCTGGGATGATCAATGAGTTGGATTTGATCCACCATTTTCAGGTGCTTGAGCAAAACGGCACAAATCAGGCCGTCAAGATCGCTTCGGGTTAAAAGTCGGTAAGGTTTTTGATTCATTTTATAGGATATGCCGATTAAAGTGTTTTCGCCAATTCTGATAGGCCTGTAAAAAACCTTTTTTACAGGCCGTGTATGTTTTAAGTGATTAAGTGTTAAGTAAAATCAAGAATTTATTTTTTTATTGTTTGGCGGTTATAATAGTTTCAGATTCTGCGGGGTCGCCTCAAAATCGTTTTTTTAAGAATCCTGCTAATTATCACAAAAAGATTGCGGCTTCAAGCACAGTTTACTTTAACAACTTGAAATCAGGCTTATTTTGGCAAAATCCATGGACAATCCGCAAAATAACTGGTACAAAAAAAACCATCTGACAGCCGGCCCTTGCAAAACCATGAATTTAAATGGATAGGGGGACAATGATCCAGGCCTTGATTGATCGCGGCGTGGTGATCCCACAGCCGCAAACCGTTGAAATTGCACCCGAGGTGGATATTCACCGCATATCCCCGGGCGCGGTCATCCATCCGGGCACCCGCATCCGCGGGGAAAAAACCCTTATCTGCACAGGGGCCCGGATTGGCCGGCAGGCCACGGCCACGATAGAAAACTGCTTCGTAGGACCTCAAGTATCACTTGAAGGCGGCTATTTCAGCGATTCGGTTTTTCTGGAAAAATCATCCATCGGACCATCTGCCCATATCCGCGCCGGCACCATCCTGGAGGAGCATGCCAGTGCCGCCCACAGCGCGGGGTTAAAACAAACTATCCTGTTTCCCTTTGTTACCCTGGGCAGCCTGATCAACTTTTGTGACTGTTTCATGTCCGGGGGCACCGGCCCGAAAAATCACTCCGAGGTGGGAAGTGCTTACATTCACTTTAATTTCACCCCCAGGCAGGACAAGGCCACGGCCTCGCTGATCGGGGATGTGCCAAACGGGGTAATGCTCAATCAGCCGCCAATCTTTCTGGGCGGGCAGGGCGGGCTTGTTGGCCCCTGCAGACTGGCTTTCGGCACTGTCATTGCTGCCGGCACCATATGCCGCAAAAGCGAAACCCGGCCCGGCCGGCTGATTTTCGGCGGGCCCGCCCGATCCGGAAACGTGCCTTACACCGGCGCATCCGGCGTGGGCGGCCTACGGGGTATCGTATCCAACAACCTTCATTATCTGGCCAATCTCAGGGCCCTGGAGCAGTGGTACAGCCATGTGCGAAGCCTTTTTATCTCCAGCCGGATGCCCGGGGCCCTGTACCAGGGCCTGGTTGACACACTGCAGGACTGTATCAGCGAGCGCATCAAGCGCCTGGGTGATTTTGCCCAAAAAGCGGCACCCGATCACCTGGGTCAATATTGGGGCCGCCTGGAAAGCCGGCTTCAGCTACCGGCAGAACAGATGGATCTGCCTGAAAAAAGAGATCCTTTTATCCACGGTCTCCGGGAGCGAATGGCATCTTTGAACAGTACCGACTACATCCGGGTGATCCAGGACCTTGACAAGGACCTGGCCGCAGCCGGAACAGAATGGCTGCAGGCCCTGACAGACGCCTGCATGGAATCCTGGCAGTCTGTTGTACCGGACAAAACAAACACCTGATTTTTTTACTTAACACTGCCTGTAAAAACGGATTATGACATGGGAAGGTTTTTCGGCACCGACGGCGTTCGCGGGTTGGCCAACCAGCATCCAATTACCCCGGAAATTGCATTGAACCTGGGAAGGGCGGCTGCAGCGGTTTTAAAGCACAACCACCGCAGCACCATTGTGATTGGGAAAGACGGCCGGAAATCCGGCGACATGATCGAAGCCGCCCTTGCCGCGGGCATCTGTTCGGCCGGGGCCGATGTCTTGCTTGCCGGCATGCTTCCCACTCCTGCGGTGGCTTTTCTGGTCCGGCATGCCCGGGCCGATGCGGGCATCATGGTTTCAGCGTCCCACAACCCCTACGAAGACAACGGGATCAAACTGTTTGACGCCATGGGGTTTAAACTGGATTCCGCCACTGAAGAACAAATTGAGGCCCGCATACTCAATACATCCCCGGAAATCCACCTGGCTGCGGCACCCGAAGCCATTGGCCGCGTCTATCCAATGCCGGAGGCAGCAGACCAGTATGCCGGATTTTTAAAAAAAAGCCTAGGCAGAAACGAGCTTTTAAGGGGAATGAAAATCGTGCTGGACTGCGCCAACGGGGCCACTTCGGAAATCGCCCCACAGGTGTTTGAAAACCTCGGGGCGGATTTGACGGTTTTGTTTAATTCCCCCAACGGCACCAATATCAATGACGGATGCGGCTCCCAGCACATTGAAACCCTGCAGCAGGCGGTTTTGGAAAACCGGGCGGATCTGGGCTGCGCCTTTGACGGAGACGGGGACCGACTGATTGCCGTTGATGAAACCGGGGCGGCGGTCACCGGTGACCAGATCCTGGCCATCTGCGCACGACATCTGAAACAGGCCGGCCGCCTGAAAAACAACCTGGCCGTCAGCACGGTCATGAGCAACCTGGGCCTTCGCCTTGCCTTAAAGGAAATGGAGATCGAGCACAGGATCACGGATGTGGGCGACCGCTACGTGCTTGATGAAATGCGCAAAAGCGGGGCCATCATCGGCGGTGAGGACTCAGGTCACATGATTTTCCTGGACGCCCATACTTCCGGCGACGGCATACTGACCGCCCTTCACCTGATTGAGGCCATGGACGCATCCAACAGCCGGCTTTCCGGGCTTTGCCGGATCATGCGGCGCTATCCCCAGGTGCTCAAAAATGTCCGGATCCGCGAAAAAACCGATATCTACCAAGTTCCCGCCATTGCCGGAAAAATCGAAAAAGTGAAAACCCACCTGGGAGAACAGGGAAGGGTGCTGGTGCGTTATTCCGGAACCCAGCCCCTGTGCCGGATCATGGTGGAAGGCCCGGACGAGAAAGAAACCGACCAGTTGTGTCAACAGATCGTGGATGTGATTGCCGCTGAATTAAACGGATCCCTGGAATAAAAAACCCAAAAAGAGAAAAAAGGGAGAAACCGGTTTTTCCGGCTTCTCCCCATGATATGAGCCGCTTGTTTTTGGGGGTTATTCCCTGCTGCCGAATATGTGGAGCAGCATGATAAACAGGTTGATAAAATCCAGATACAGGGAGAGGGCGCCCATGATGGCGCCTTTTCTCACCACCCCGGCCCCGATGTCTGAGGGCTGGGTCATGGCCATATTTTTGAGCTTCTGGGTGTCATAGGCGGTCAGGCCCACAAACACCAGCACTCCGACATAGCTGATGATCATCTGCATGGCCGCGCTCTGCATGAAAATGTTGACCACAGAGGCGATAATGATGCCGATCAGGCCCATGAACAAAAAATTGCCCCAGGAGGTCAGGTCCCGCTTTGTGGTCATACCAAAGATGCTGCAGGCCACAAACGTGGCCGCACAGATGAAAAATACCTGGGCAATGGAGGTTCCCGTATACACCAGGAATATAAAGGACAGGGTCAGTCCGTTTACCGCGGCATAGAGCAGAAACAGGCCCGTGGCTGTGGAGGCCTCCATTTTCTGGATCCTTGCGCTCAGGTAAAAAACCATGCCAAGCTCTGCGATGATCAGGCCGAAAAACACCATTGGGGTGCCGAAAATCAGCTGCTGCATGGTGGGATTATGGGCGGTGAAAAACGCCACGCCGCCGGTTAACGCCAGGCCGAAAGCCATCCAGTTGTAAACGCTTCGGATAAAGCTGTTGACCATGACCTGGGTGCGCTCGGTTTGCCTGGTTGTTGCCGTGTTTGCCATGTAAATGCGCCTCCTGAATTCTTGTTGTATGGAAGTGTTTAGCTCTCAACTGCTTCAATTTTAAGGAAATCATGCCCGATTGCAGGGTTTTTTGACAATCAACTGAAGATATAATAACACATTGCCGGCTGTTTTCAAGCCGGATCGGTACACGGAAAGCGATTTTTGAAATGAAACAAACCCAAATCTACCAGCACCTTGTGGAAACCGCAGGAAAACTCGGCATTCGGGTGGCGGAACAAAACCTGCGTGCCACCGGGGTCAATGCAAAAAGCGGTCTTTGCCGGATCAAGGGGGAATCGGTCTTTATCATGGACAAGCGCCTGTCCGTAAACGCAAAAATCGAGCTCCTGGCTGGCTCTCTGCGGCAGATGCCCCTGGAGGAAATTTATATCATGCCTGCGGTGCGAAAAATCCTGGATCGGAAACCGAATCAGAAATAAAATCCCGGTGAACGAAAAAAGGCAAAAGCTCAAAAAACATTAAAAGCCGATTTACGAAAGGGCACATGATTTCAGGCCAAATCCATTTAAACGCCCTGGTTTTCCAGGCCCGAAGAAAAGTTTACATAATATATCTTATCAGACGTTATAAAATTATCAAAAATCCGGCGGGTCTGTTATGACCCTTCAAGGCCGGCTTTTATGCCCCGGATTTTGGCCGGATTTGGGATTGATTGATTGATTCAACTGTGCTAGCTTGGCAAGATTCAAACAATCGGAAAAGTAACCTTAAAAACGCGTACCCATGAACCCGACGGATTCCCATATAGGCGCGGCGCGAAATGTTTATACGGTCAGCGCACTGACCGCGCAGATCAGAACGCTTCTGGAAAAAAACTATCCATTTGTTTGGATTTCCGGTGAAATCTCCAATCTGCGCGTGCCGGCATCCGGCCACTGCTATTTTACACTAAAGGACAAGGACGCCCAGATCCAGGCCGTGATGTTTAAGGGCCAGGCCAGAAGCCTGAAATTTGACCTTGAAGACGGTATGCAGGCCACGGGTTTCGGCCGCATCAGTGTATATGCCCCGAGGGGCAGCTATCAGATCATTCTGGAATACATCGAGCCCTCGGGTGCCGGAGCCCTGCAGGCCGCATTTGAGCAGCTCAAGCAGAAACTGTCGGCTGAAGGCCTGTTTGATGAAAAATACAAAAAGCCTGTCCCGTTTCTGCCTGCTGCCGTGGCCGTGATCAGCTCGGCTACCGGATCGGTGGTCCATGACATTATCCGTATCATGTCCCGGCGGTTTGCCAACATCCCCATCCGCGTGATTGCCGCGGCCGTCCAGGGCGATACCGCAGAGGCGGAAATCGTTTCCGCCATTGAGACGGCAAACCGCCACAAGGCTGCAGACGTGATCATCCTGGCCCGGGGCGGCGGCTCGCTTGAGGATTTGGCGGCATTTAATTCAGAGGCCGTGGCCCGGGCAATCTTTGCATCGGAAATCCCGGTGATCTCTGCTGTAGGCCATGAAACCGATTACACCATTGCCGATTTCACGGCCGATCTGCGCGCGCCCACCCCGTCTGCAGCCGCCGAGCTGGCCGTGCCGGTCAAACAGGATGTGAGCTATACCCTCCAGGTGCTCACCCGCCGGCTGCAAGGGGCAATCGTCCGGCAGGTGCGGGATCTGCGGCAAAACACGCAGAAACTCACCCGCCGCCTGGTTCATCCCAGGCAGCGCATGGATGACCTGCGCATCCGCATAGATGAAATCCATGCCCGGCTGACCCAGGCCATGAAACGAATTGCGGCAAACCGGCGCGAACGGCTGTGCTGGCGCCATGACCGGCTTATGGCCGTGCCCCTGGCCGACCGCGTGTCTGCCCTGGCCGACCGGCACCAAAACCTGGACCGGCGCCTGAAATCCGCAGGCAAAAACCTTGTCCAGGAAAAGCGCGCACGGCTGGAGTCGGCCTGTGGACGCATGAATGCACTCAGCCCCCTGGCCGTGCTGGATCGGGGCTACAGCATCACCCGGGTCCTGCCGGACAAAACCGTGCTCACAGATGCCGCAGCTGTGAGCACGGGACAAAACGTTGAAGTCATACTTGCAAAAGGCATGTTAACATGCCGGATTGAAAGGAAAAATAATAATGGCAAAAAAGACGTTTGAAGAATCCATGGCCCAGCTTGAAAAGATTGTCGAAGAGCTGGAAGCCGGCAATTTGCCATTGGACAAAGCATTGAAAAAATTTGAGGAAGGCATCGGCCTGTCCCGGGCCTGTTTTGAAAAACTCGATGAAACGGAGAAAAAGATTGTTCAGTTGATGGAAAAGCAGGACGGCACCACAGCGCAAGTCCCTTTTGCCGAAAACACCGCCCCATCTGAAAAAAATGCCGGCAGCAATGAATAATCTCAAAAATCAGGCCCGGTCATTTGATTTGGCCGGGTATTTGAAAAGTCACCAGGACCGGATTAACAAACACCTGGCCGCCCTGCTCTCCTGCGGCCCGGAACCCAGCCGGGTGTGCGCGGCCATGTGCCATTCCCTCATGGCACCGGGAAAACGCCTGCGGCCGGTGCTGTGCATGGCAGCAGCCGAGGCTGCGGGAGGCTCGGCAGATAAGGCAGTGCTTCAGGCCGGCTGCGCCATTGAAATGATCCACACCTATTCCCTGATCCATGATGATCTGCCGGCCATGGATGATGACCAACTGCGACGGGGCCGGCCCACCTGCCATGTGGCCTTTGACGAAGCCACGGCCATTCTGGCCGGAGACGCCCTTCTGACCCTGGCCTTTGAAATCCTGGCCGGATGCGCAAAGCTTGACCCGGAAAAAGCGGCCGGGATTCTGGAATCCATTGATGTGATTTCAAAAGCGGCCGGCTACTGCGGCATGATCGAAGGGCAGATGCAGGACATGGCCGGCGAGGGCCAGGGCCTGGCCCTGGCGGATCTCAAGCAGATGCATGAGTTGAAAACCGGGGCCCTGATCCGTGCCTCGATTGAAACCGGCGGCCTGCTCGCAGGTGCAGATGAGGCCGGAAAACAGGCCCTGACCACCTATGCCGGCCATATCGGCCTGGCCTTTCAGGTCACTGACGATATTTTAAACGTCTGCGGCAACCCGGGACGCATGGGCAAGGCTTCCGGAACCGATACCGCCCGGGCCAAATCCACCTACCCTTCCCTCATGGGCATTGATGCGGCCCGGGATTATGCCGCAGACCTGATTTCCAAAGCCTTGCAGGCAATTGAGATTTTTGGTAACAAGGCAGCACCTTTGACCGCCCTGGCCGCCTATATTGTTGAAAGGGACAAATAAACAGCCGTACCGGCGATCCGGCATCCCAATCATATGAACCATATAATTGTTAGTTTGGAGAATCGATTTCATTGGGCTTACTTGAAACCATTCATTCCCCTGCGGATCTAAAAAGACTGCCCCGCTCCCGGCTGCCTGACCTGGCCCGGGAAATCCGGGAGCGCATCGTCGGGGTGGTATCCAAAACCGGCGGGCATCTTGCCTCTAATCTCGGCGTGGTGGAACTCACCATTGCCATTCATTACGTGTTTGACATCCCCACGGACAAACTGGTCTGGGACGTGGGCCATCAGTCCTATACCCACAAGCTGCTCACCGGCCGGGCTGATCGTTTTTCCAGCCTCAGGCAGTTCGGCGGGCTGTCCGGGTTTCCCAAGATAACAGAAAGCCCGTGTGATGCCTTTTCCACCGGCCATTCCAGCACCTCAATTTCCGCCGGCCTGGGCATATCATGTGCCAAGCGCCTCAAAAACGACGATTCCCGGGTGATTGCCGTCATCGGTGATGGCTCCATGACCGCGGGCCTGGCCTACGAAGCATTAAACCAGGCCGGGGCCATTCACAAGGAACTCATTGTGATTTTAAATGACAATGAAATGTCGATCTCCCCCAACGTGGGGGCCCTGTCATCGCTTCTGAGCCGGACGTTTTCCGGAAAATTCATCCAGGACAGACGAAAGGAGTTCGGCGAGCTGCTGCGTTCCCTGCCCAAAATCGGCAGTGACGCCTATTCTCTGGCCAAGCGGGCAGAAGAGTCCATCAAGGCCTTTGTCACGCCGGGCATGCTTTTTGAAGCCTTTAACTTCGAATATTTCGGTCCCATCAAGGGCCATCGCATCGACCAGTTGATCGATATCCTGGAAAACATCAAAAACCTTGACGAGCCGGTTTTGCTCCACGTGGCCACCACAAAGGGCCGGGGCTACGGCCCGGCCGAATCCAACCCGGTTTATTTCCACGGCGTGGGCTGCTTTGATGCTGAAACCGGAAACCGGGTCAACTGCAGCGATCTGCCTTCATACACCGATGTTTTCGGCCAGACCATGGTGCGCCTGGCGGAAAAGGACCCAAACATCATTGCCGTGACCGCGGCCATGCCCGAAGGCACCGGGCTCGGGCCATTTTCAGAAAAATTTCCGGACCGGTTCTATGACGTGGGCATTGCCGAACCCCACGGTGTCACCTTTGCCGCAGGCATGGCCACAGAGGGCTACAAGCCGGTGGTAACCATTTACTCCACTTTTCTCCAGCGGGCCTATGACCAGATTATCCACGATGTCTGCCTGGAATCCCTTCCAGTGGTGTTTGCCGTGGACCGGGGCGGCATTGTGGGCGAAGACGGACCCACCCATCACGGCCTGTTTGATTTGAGCTATCTGCGGGCCATTGCCAACATGGTGGTCATGGCCCCCATGGACGAACACGAGTTTCAACGCATGCTGGTAACCGCTGTCAACCATCCGGGCCCGGTGGCCGTGCGTTATCCCAGGGGCAAGGTCACGGGCGAAAATCCGGAAAAAGCCGAAAAAAATGACCAGCCCCTTGCCATCGGCAAGGCGGAAGTGCTTTGCAGCGGTGATGATATTTTGATTATAGCCGTCGGCCACTCTGTCCCGGAGGCCGTAAAAGCCCGGCAGATGCTTGCCCACAAAGGCATTTCCGCCACTGTAGTCAATGCCCGGTTTGTCAAGCCCCTGGACACAGAGCTTATCAGTGGCTTGATCCAAAAAATTCCCCGTGTGATAACAGTTGAAGAAAACGTGCTTGACGGCGGATTCGGCAGCGCGGTGCTCGAGGCCATGGCAGACACCGGGATCGCAGGCTTTCGCATCACCCGGATCGGCATCAAAGACACTTTTGTGACACACGGCGCAAAATCCGTTTTGCGCAAGCATTACGAGGTGGACGCAGATGCCGTGGTAAGGGCCGCAGAGGCCATGTGCCGGGATCTTACCTGACATGAAAAGCCCTGGATCCGGAAAAAAACGGCTGGATCTGCTGGTTGTGGAACGCGGGCTTGCAGGCAGCCGCCAGCGGGCCCAGGCCCTGATCATGGCCGGCCATATCCTGGTCAATGATCATCCAGTGGACAAACCCGGCAGCCTGGTGGCGGAAAACGCGGAAATCGTCAGCCGGGCCTCAGACCTGGCTTATGTCAGCCGGGGAGGATTGAAGCTGGAGCATGCCCTGACGGCTTTTGAGATCAATGTCACAGGATTTTCCTGCCTGGATGCGGGCGCATCCACGGGCGGGTTCACAGATTGTCTTTTGCAGCACGGTGCGGAGCGGGTGTATGCTGTGGATGTTGGCTACGGACAGCTGGCCTGGCAGCTTCGCCAGGATCCGCGGGTGACGGTAATGGAGCGGTTTAACATCCGGCATGCCACGGAAAAGGATCTTCCGGCCGGCCTGGATCTGGCGGTGATCGATGTTTCCTTTATTTCCTTAAAAATTGTGGTGCCCGCAGTACAGCCCTTTATCCGGTCCGGCGGGACAATTTTGCCCCTGATCAAGCCCCAGTTCGAGGTGGGCAGGGGCGAGGTGGGCAAGGGCGGCGTGGTCCGGGACCCGGCCCTGCACAATCGCGTTATTGAAGAACTTTCTGATTTTTTTAAACAATGCGGCCTGATGCCCGGCGCAGTCACACCCTCGCCCATTTTCGGGTCCAGGGGCAACCGGGAGTTTATCCAGCACCTGCAGATGCCGGCCCGGGGTGAATAAAGACGCCTTTTAAGGTTGATTTTTTCAGGTCAAACCGATAAATACAATAAGATGGCGTACGATTGCGTTTCGCATGTAAATCCAGCAGAATAGAGAGGAGTTAGGAGTCTTATGACAGAACATCTGAGAAACATCGCCTTGATCGGACACGGTGGATCCGGTAAGACGTCTCTGGCCGAAGCCCTCCTGCACAACGCCGGTGCGACCAAGCGGTTTGGCAGCGTGGATGCGGGCAATGCCGTCATGGATTTCGAGCCCGAGGAGCTCAAGCGCCGCAGCAGCATATCCACTGCCTTTTATCCTTTTTCCTGGAAACAGCGAAAGATCAACCTGATTGATACGCCGGGCGACCAGAATTTTTTCTCTGATACCCGGCTTTGCATGCAGGCCGCTGACAGCGCCGTGGTGGTCATTGATGCGGTGGACGGCATCAAGGTCCAGTCCGAACAGGCATGGGAATACGCAGATGAATTCGATCTGCCCCGGGTGATTTTCATTAACAAGGTGGACCGGGAGCGGGCGGATTTTTCCAAGGCTTTCAATGACGCGGTTGAAATTTTCTCTCCCAAGCCCATTATTCTGCAGCTGCCCATCGGTCAGGAAGCCGATTTCAAGGGTGTGGTGGACCTGGTCAACATGAAGGCCTGGGTTTACGAAGACGGCAAGGCAAAGGGCACAGACATTCCCGCAGACATGCAGGAAACCGCCGAGGCCGAGCGCGAGGTCCTGATTGAAAACATCGCGGAAGCCGATGACGAACTGGTGGAAAAATACCTGGAAGGCGAAACCCTTTCAGACGAAGAAATTCTGGCCGCCCTGCGTAAAGGAACCCTGGAAAAAGCCTTTGTTCCGGTGATGTGCGGATCTGCCACCTTAAATATCGGCGTGGACCTGGTCGCCGGGCTCATGGCAGACGCCCTGCCCTGCCCGGCGGACCGGGGGCCGAAGACCGGATATGTTCCGGGCACGGAAAACGAGGAATCCCGGGAACCGTCTCCGGACGCCCCTTTTTCCGCACTGGTGTTTAAAACCGTGGCCGACCCCTATGCCGGCCGCCTCAACATTTTCCGGGTTTTTTCCGGAAAACTCGGCGGCGACGGCACATTTTTCAACGCCACAAAGGACACCAAGGAACGCTACAACCAGCTTCTCCAGATCCAGGGAAAAGAGCAGAAACCCCTGGAGGGCGCTGGCCCCGGAGATATCGTGGCCGTGGCCAAGCTAAAGGAAACCGTTACCGGAAACACCCTGTGCGCCCCGGACAAACCCATTGAATACAAGCCCGCTGAACCCCTGCGCGGCGTGGTGTCCTTTGCCATTTCCCCTAAATCCAAGGGAGATGAGGACAAGATCTACTCCTCGCTGACCAAGCTCATCGAGGAAGACCCGGGCCTGCGCCTGGAGCGAAACGATGAAACCCGCCAGACCCTGCTCACCGGCCAGGGCCAGGTGCACATCGAAACCACGGTGGAAAAGCTCCGGCGCAAGTACAATGTGGAGGTCAATCTCAATATTCCCAAGGTGCCCTACAAGGAAACCTTTCGCAAAAAAGTCCGGGTCCAGGGCAAGCACAAGAAACAATCCGGCGGCCACGGCCAGTACGGCGACTGCTGGGTGGAGTTCGAACCCCTGGAACGAAGCTCAGGCTACCAGTTCGTGGACAAAATCGTCGGCGGCGTGATTCCCAAAACCTATATTCCGGCAGTGGACAAAGGGATTGCCGAGGCCTCGCAAAAAGGCGTTCTGGCCGGATTTCCCTGCATTGATTTCCAGGCAAAGGTCGATGACGGCTCATATCATTCCGTGGACTCCTCGGAAATGGCCTTTAAGATCGCCGGGTCCCTGGCTTTCAAAAAGGCCATGGAGCAGGCCGATCCCGTGCTGCTTGAGCCCATCATGGAAATGGAAGTGATCACCCCAGAGGAATACATGGGCGATATCATGGGCGATTTAAACTCCAGGCGCGGCCGGGTGCTGGGCATGGAAAGCCGCGGCAAAAACCAGGTGGTGCGCGCACTGGTGCCCCAGGCCGAAGTGCTCACTTATGCGCCGGATCTTCGCTCCATGACCGGCGGCCGCGGGATGTTTTCCATGCAGTTTTCCCACTATGACGAGGTCCCGGCCCAGATTTCCCAAAAGGTCATCGAGGAACTGCGCAGCCAGCAGGAACAGGAAAAGTAGAAACACCCGCCAATAATTTTGACACTATCCCCTGCAGATGCTTTTTTTCATAAAAAGCATCTGCAGGGGGGAATTATATTACCCCAAATCCCCCAGCACCTCTTCTGCAATTTCTCTGACCGCCCGGGGGTAGTCGCCGTTGATCACTGATTCCAGCCGTCCGGCAAATTCAGAATCATTTAACACCCCGAAAAGATGAATCATATCCCCTTTGACGGCATCATCAAGGCCGGCAAAGCGGTTCCACATGGCCTGCAGGGACTGGCGGGCCAGATCCGGCGCGGTTTCGGCCAGATATTCGAATGCCACCATGGCCCCCAGTCGGGTGGGCCATTTGGGATGGGCCAGCAGATCCAGAAAACCCGGGATCACGCTGTTGGCCCCGGCCATCAGGGCGGCCAGGCCTTCGGCATCCCCGTCTGAGATGATTTTTTTCACGGTATCTGCACTGAGATCTGCGGGATTGCGCTTTTCGAAAATATCGAGCAGTTCGGCCACGGCCACGACTCCCGTCCACCTGAACTGGTCATCTAAAATGGCCGTTGGAACGGATTTTACATTGTCCCGGGCCGCGGATTCGGAAAAAACAGCCGCATCAATTACATGCACATCCACCCGGTCCGGCGCCCAGGCGGCCATGTAGAGCCATCTGCCAAGCGCGCCCGGACAATGGGGGCATACCGGGGAAACATATACCCGCACCACACCGGGCATTTGGATCCGGTTCTGGATATCGGCCGCAGAAACCCCGGCCTCGGCTTCTTCCATGGGTACCATGCCGGCCGCGCACATTAAAAAAAGCTCCAGCAGTTTTCCCTCGGGAACGGCTGAAAACCGGATGTTGGGATAAATAAAAATTGCGGGCCGCTCATCTTCCTCGCTTGTTTCATTTTTGACGTCAAGCGAGGGCAGATGCCCCTGGAGCAGATCGCAGAACTGCTCGATTCGCTTTGTTACAGGATCATTGGGGTCTCCGAGCACAACAATGCGGGTTGGCTTGTAAATCTTGTACTTGTAGTTTTCAACCACTGCCATGTCCGGCCGGGAGATCACCGGTTGTGTCTGCTGGTTTTCCATGGGCATTATGCCTTAAATGTGTTTATTGATTGATGGTACCGTAAAAAGTCTGATTTCAGATGGTGCCGTAAAAGTTCAAAATCAAGGCTTGCGCAATTTCGAAGAATGCAGCGTACTTATCCGTACGTGAAATTCTGAAAAATTGCGCGTAACGCAGATATTGGACTTTTACGGCACCATCATTGATTGATTTCCGAAAGCATCCTTGCAATATCCGATGCCAGCTGCCGGCTGTCATCGCCTGAAACAGAGTCCTGCCCGTCTTCGGGCGGCTCGGAGAGATTTTTCTGACTGGCCCGGATGTCCACGTATTCGCCCTCCCGATCGAGCATCACGGTCATGCCCACCCGGAGGCTGAAATCGAGTTTGTAGACCACTTCATTGTTTTCCATCGCGATATCCCCTCCGTGAAACAGCAGATCCTCGCCGGGCGACAGATCGTATTTTTCCCGGAGCAGGGATTTGACCGCGGATTTGTCCAGATTTTTGACCAGCATTTTCAGCATCTGCTTTTCGCAGGCCTGAATGATTTCCTTGCGGGCAAGTTTCATGTGATCTAATCCTTTTTTTCTTCCATGCGGATTTCTTTGATATCCGTCCAAAGACCGGCCAGTTCCAGAAAAGCCACGGCCCCGGGGGAGATGATATCATAGCAGACCACGGGCTTTCCAAAAACCAGGGCCTCGTGCAGGCGCTCATCTTCGGCAATGGAAACGGGCAGACAGAGTCGGGCAATGGCCTCAAACACTTCCGGGCCCAGCAGGGCCTCGGCTTCAGCGGCGGCATCGCATCCGTTGATCAAAATCCGGACCGTTGAAGCGCCGGTTGGATTCTTTTGCCGAAGCGCGGCCACCTGCTCAAGAAAACTTTTGTATGTTTCAAGAAGACCCGAAATATTTCCGGCCGACTCCAAATTCAGGCGAACCGGCAGGACCAGCACGTCTGCGCAGCACACGGCTTCCTGCATCAGCGCCCCGGAATCTGCCGGGGCATTGATAACCATCATATCCAGGTCCTGTCCGGAAATTTCCGACAAAATTCTCCGGCCCGGATCTATGGCCGCCCTGCCCGGCCCCGGGCCGGCCGGCAGTATTCGGAAGTGTTCAATGCAGGTTGGCACCAAAAAATCTGCGGCATCCCCGGCATCCGCAATCACCCGGTCCAGTCCCGGTGCATCCGCCGGCGGGTCAGTGACCGCGGCTTCAATGCATCGGTTTCGGGCATCGCAGTCCACCAGCAGGGTGTTTTGATCCAGAGCCGCAAACGCCCCTGCCAGATTCACTGAAACGGTTGTTTTTCCGGCGCCGGCCGCGGGTGCGGCAATGCAGAATATCTTTGTCATGCCCCCTTTCATATCACAAACACACCTGTTTTCAAGGTCCTTGTGCACCCTCTCCGGCGTTATTGGCTTTATCAATGCCGCAGGTTGTGTTATTTTATTATTATGCTATCCCAAATCCGGCACCGGATCCATAACATCCGGCAAACATTTGAAAAAGCCAGTATCGATACCCTGCTTGTCTCCATTGCCGAAAACCGCATGTATTTAAGCGGCTTTACCGGCCAGGACACCGGGTTTGACGAATCCGCCGGGGTTTTGCTCATCTCCGGCGACCACTTGGTGCTGGCCACGGATTCCAGATACGAAATCCAGGCCCAACAGGAAGCCGAAGACTTTGAAGTGATCTGCTACAAAAAGGGCCTGGCAAAGGAGCTGCCAGCCATCCTTGAAAAACTGGGCACATCGCGTCTGGGATTTGAGCGCCGCCGAATGAGTGTTAGCCAGTACGACATGATCCGCGAGCAGCTCACATCAGTGGAACTGGTGCCAGTGGACAACCTTTGTGAAAACCTGCGCGAGTGCAAGGAGGAAGTCGAAATCGAGGCTATCCGCAAATCCCTGCACCTGGCGGAATCCGCATTTTCCGACTTTCTGGAAAACCTGGAATCCGGCATGAACGAGGCTCGGGCCGCCTGGGAGATCGAGCGCCGCATGCGGGAAGCCGGCGCCCGGTCAGTGTCCTTTCCTGTGATTGCCGCATTTTCAGCCAATGCCGCCCTGCCCCATGCCATCCCTTCAGAACGGCTCATGGAAAACAGCCAGCCTCTTTTGTTTGACTGGGGCGCGGTTTTAAACGGCTATTGCAGCGATATTTCCCGGACCATTGTCCTGGGAAGAGCGGATGAAACTTTTAAAAAAGTGTTTACCGCAGTTTATGACGCCCAGCAAAAAGCCATCGAAGCCGTCCGCCCCGGGGCCTGGACAAAAGATATTGATGCCGCAGCCAGAAATCACCTGCACGAAAAAGGCCTGGACGAATATTTCGGCCACGGCCTGGGCCACGGCGTGGGCCTGGCCATCCACGAGGCCCCGTCGCTGAGCCCGGTGGCGGAAAGAAACGTAGAGCTCAAGGAAAACATGGTCTTTACAATTGAGCCCGGGGTTTATCTGCCCGACTGGGGCGGGGTGCGCCTGGAAAACATGGTGGTTGTGCGCGCCAACGGCGCAGAAGTATTAAACAGCCTGGATGTGAAACTTTTCTGACCCAAATGCCGCCGTTGCTGCCATGAACGAAATTTCCATGCACATGGACCAGTACTTGAACTACCTGGTGGTGGAAAAGGGCCTTGCCGATGCCACGGTTGAATCCTACGGCTCAGACCTTGCCCGGTTTCAGCGATTCCTGACCGGCAGCCGAATCGGCCACACCCATGAGGTGGATGCCGCAGCCATTTTAAAATACCTGCTGCGGCTGCGCGACGACGGCCTGGGCATCCGCTCCAGAGCCCGGCATTTGGTGACCCTGCGGGGTTTTTTTCGTTTCCTGGTCCGGGAAAAGCACCTCTCAAAAGACCCGTCCCGGCTCATTGACCTGCCCAAATTCGGCCTGAAACTGCCTGACGTGCTTTCAATCACCGAAATCACCACCCTCCTGGAAACCCCGGACACCACAAGACACAAGGGCATGCGGGATGCGGCCATGCTGGAGCTGCTGTATGCCGCAGGCCTCCGGGTCAGCGAACTGATCCACATCAAACTCCAGGAGATGAACCTGGATGCCGGGTTTGTACGCGTAACAGGAAAGGGATCAAAGGAACGGCTGGTGCCGGTGGGCGGCCATGCCCAAAGCCGCGTGGATCAATACATCCGCATGGCCAGGCCGGCAATGCTGAAAAAACAGACAAGCCCATGGCTTTTTTTCGGCCGGGCGGGCCGGCCCATGACCCGCCAGGGGTTCTGGAAACTGGTGAGAAAATACGCCCTTGCCGCTGGATGCGACAAAAAAATCAGCCCCCACACCTTCCGCCACTCCTTTGCCACCCACCTGCTGGAAGGCGGCGCAGATCTGCGCGCCGTTCAGATGATGCTGGGCCACACAGACATCTCCACCACCCAGATCTACACCCACGTCACCCGCGACCAGATTAAAGCCATGCATGAAAAATATCATCCAAGGGGATAGATGGTCAAAACTACTTTCTGCTTATCCAATATTCCGGCCTTCTTCGAAGATCCGCAACAGCGATGATATAAAGGATTTCTTTTTCAATTTTATAAATGATTCCGAAAGGGAAGCGGTTTACAAGGCAACGGCGGGTGTTTTCCGAAACACGAGTCCACGACTCGGGATAAAGGGCTATTCTTTCAATTGCGGCATTGACCTCAGCTGCAAATTCAAGTCCGAGACCATTGCTGCACTCCTCATAATATTCCACGGCATTTTCAAATTCCAGTGCAGCAGCTTCATGAAAATGGTATTTCATTTCCCATATTTTTCCCGGATTCTGGCAAAGACCTCGTTTCCGGAAATCAGTTTTGTCTTCCCATTTTCAAGCTGAGAAACCCTTTTTTCTGCCTCCAATGCCCATAGATGCTCAACCTCCTCTTCAACCGGAGGATTGAGACTGGCCAAAAGTTTATCCACAAGCTTTAAACGGGCATCTGCAGGAAGAGACAATGCCTTGTCGGTCACGCTGTCATGGTTTAATCCCATCATATACCTCCTTTCTCTACTTCAACCTTAACCGTACAAACACAATTTTTCAATCCTTGATGGCACCGTAAAAAATTCAAAAACTGGTATAATCACCAACCAATAAAAAAAGAACTTCTTGATTTCACTTAATACTTACTCACTTAAAACTGCCTGTAAAAAAATTTTTTACAGGCTCAAAAATGCAGCGGCGGGCTGTTGCCCGCCGACAGAAAGGGAATAGGAGGAGGAGGTAATTCCCTGTCGTGGAAGCCGCTTCCGGCTTCCCCTGCATTTTTTGGCAAGCCCGGGGATGGCGGCCCCGCGCGTACCGCCTACAGCTTCATGGTAAAGCCGAGGAGAAAATTGATTTTAGTAAGTGTATTTAAGACTTAATGCAAAATTGCGTCCTGGCATTGGATAGCCATCAGTATAGGAATAGTCCCTGTTAAAAAGGTTGTCTATTTCACCCCTCAAGGAAAGGTTTCCGGCGTGATTAAAGTCAGCCAACCGTTTTTCAATGGTAAAATTGGCAACACTAAACTTGTTTTTTTCACGAGGGACCGGATATTCAACATCCTGATCACCGGTGTGGGCAATGTTTAACCGCATGGAAAAACCGTCATTGTCAGAAACAGAAATACCGTATGAAATAAGCAGGTTTGATACATGAGGGAGATCTTCACCAGTTTCATCATCCTCATATTCTGTTAGGTAAGTAAAATTAACATATGGTCGGATTTTCCAGGCCAAATCCCATAGTGTAGCCAGATCATAAGAAAAATTGCCTTCAAATCCAGCAACAGTAGCATCTCCAATATTTTCCCAAGTGGTAATGAATGTTTGCATATCCGTTTTTGTTTCAATCTTATCTTTAAAATCAGTGTAAAAATATGTCAGAGAAAGATCAAAGGCATGATAATACCAGTCCAACCCGGCCTCGTATGTATGGCTTTTTTCCGGATCCAGGTCCGGGTTTCCTTTATAAGGATATGCAAACCCATAGTACTCAATATCATAATCGCCTGCCAGCTCTCTTGCAGAAGGCATTCTGAACCCTTGTCCGTAATTGGCACGAACCTTAAGGTTGTCCATAAAAAACCAGGATAGCCCAACCCTGGGACTTATATTGTCTTCATCCTCTTTTCCGCCCTCCCCTTTTTTCACTTCAACTTCGTAATCATCGTAGCGGAGTCCTCCGGTTATGGTGAGGCGGTCTTCAAAATACCTCGCTTTGCCAAGGATAAAATATGCCGGATTGTCAAACTCAGTTTTTTGGGGGGCGTTCTGACTGGTTTCATAATTGATCCAATCAACACCGGATGTTATGGTATATTTTCCTGGATCCCAGGTAAGCTGAGCTTGGGCGCCCTGAAAATCAGTCTTTCTTTCAAAATTATCAGTATTGGTCGGAATATCATAAAAATTATATTCATCATCACCTGTGAAATACCGTGTTTTCCAGGAAAAGATTCCATTCCTTGCGGTCCCCTCGTATATTAAGTCGATAGACTCATTCAGATTGTCCACGTAGTCATCCGGATCATTTTGACTTAACATATCTGGACTGCCGACTTTGTCTGCCTCATGGCTTGTATACATAAGGCCTATCCGGTTTTCAGGCAAAAACTCATAGCCAAGGTTTAAGCTGATATTTTTCTTTTCATCATAGCCGGTGTTTTTGTATTTTTCATCTTCTGCAGTATCATAATCATCCATGCTGCTAATGCTTGCGGCACCGGAAAAGTCAAAATTTCCACTTTTTCCGGAGAAACCAGCCTTGCTTTCCTGATAGCCAAAACTGCCAAGCGTGCCTTTTGCAAAAAAAGCCGGATTGTCTTTTCCCTGTTTTGTGATCACATTAATCACACCTCCGATGGCTGTAGAGCCGTATTGAACAGATGCGGGGCCGCGTATGATTTCCACTCTCTCGATATTTTCTGTCATGATTGTAGCCACGTTGGAGGTTCCGCTTCTGCGGCCGTTTAACAATACCAATACTTTGCTGTCCAGGTCACTACCCATTGAATCACCCCGGAACCCCCGAATTCCAATGGCAATTTGATTCCCGGGTGTCTTGTAAATATGTCCGATATTTTCTTCTGCCAGTAAATCTCCCAGGTTCGTGGCTGAAGACATTTGGATATCCTCTTCATTTAAAACCGTTACACTGGCATCGACCTCCTGCAAAGGTTCCTCAATGCGTTGCCCTGTAACCACAACCTCTTCCAGTCTCATCGCGGAGAGATCACTGCTGCCACCCGTTTCTTGTGCCATACCTGACAGGGGCCATAACATGCCAAGAATACATGCCAGGCAAACCATCTTTCCTTTCATCGCAGTTTCTCCTTCTGCTCATTTTGGTTGCAAGTTCCGTCCCAAGCCCAAAAAAAATCCCCGGACCGATATTTTCATCGATCCGGGGATGTCCCTTTTTTATCCTCAGATACATGCAGCCGCCGGGTTTTCTGGTCCGCGCATATCCCGGAGGCTATTTTCTCATTCAGGCAGGTCTTCTGACTTTTGGATCATCCGAGTTGCCGCGCCTTCCCCTTTCTTTTTTTGAAAAAGTGGCTTTTTGCGACTTTCGTCCCCAATTACAGCGGCGGGCCCGTCCCCGATTTTAACGAGGTTCCCTTTTCAGCCTTTGTAAGGCACCTGAAATGATATGTTGCGCATATGTTAATGAAACATAACAGGAAAAGTCAAGAAGAAATTACAAATCAGCTTTGACCATCACCACCACCCGGTCAATGCCCAGCCCAGGCAACCGATATTTCTCCAGCCTCACCCGGCCGCCTTCCCCTACTTGCTTGCCAAGCCCGGCGTCTTCCAGCTCAGTCTCATACCCCCTGCCCTTCATGGCCATGAGCACGCCGCCGGGTTTTAGCAGCGGCGCGGCCAGATTCATGAGCTCTGCCAGGGAAGTCACAGCCCGGCTGACCACCACGTCAAACTTTTGATCTTCCCCTGCCAGATCCTCGGCCCGCACATGCCGGGCGCAGATGTTTTCAAGCCCCAGGCGCCGGATAGCATACCCCACAAAGCTGATCCGTTTGCGCCGGCTGTCAATCAGGGTTAAATCCAGCTCCGGAAACGCGATTTTCATGGGAATACCGGGAATGCCCGCCCCGGTTCCCAGGTCCAGCACCCTGGCCCCGGATGCAATAAATTTTGCCGGCACCATGGAATCGAGCATCAGGTTTTCGGCAATTTCCAGAGGATCCTCCACACTAGTGAGATTCAAACGCTCTCCGGCTTCAAGCAGTTCTTCGGCAAATCGTTCCAAATTCCCGATTTTATAATCATCCAGAACGAGTCCAAGCCCTTTTCCTGCCTGAGCCACCCAGTCCTGCCACTGATGCCAGTTGGTCTGCTTTTCTTTCATATGTGGGTCAGCCACATGGCTGTTCTTTTAGTCTGGCAAAGCAAGCATTCGCAATTTGGCTGCCCTGTCATAACCTTTTATTCCCTGCTTGAACCGGTCAAGATCTGTGTTAAAAAAAATTCTGGCCAGATAAAAATTTAATTTTTTAAAGCGCTCGTCAGGTACAAGGCGCCGGAGCCAGATCTCTTTGAGATCAGCTTCATTGTAATGGTTGAAAGGCAGTTTGATGTCATCCACATCCCCGTATTTTACAACCGTTTCCACAAGCAGTGCAGTATCGATTTCTTTCAGGGAAATTTTTTTGGAATAACTCCAAAAGCATGCCCCCATCTAATGCGAAAAGTTGTGATTTGGGATGATGTCAATACCGGGAAATCGTATTGCGGAAAAACCCCTTCTTCCGGATCAATGATGGTGGAAAAAAACTTCTTCCTACCTCTGCCCGGCATTATCCTCTTTATCATTTATACGGCCGTTTAAGCGCTTGATTTTTTCGCTGAACGCCTTTTCCTGCTCGTTATAGCGTCTTATCCTGGAATTGAGCTCACGAATCTTCCGGGCATGGGCATTTCGTTCACTTTTGGTCATGTCATCAGTTGATTTCTGCTTTAGTTCCTGTTTTTCATTTTGCAGTTCTTGGTAAGTCTGCTGTAATTTTTCTCTTTCGCTATCCAGTTGTTTCGCGGTATTTTCTAATTTCCCGTCCCAGGTCTCCCCCGAGGCATGTCTGTTCTGTGACTGATTTCTTTTTCTGCTCTCCGGCCGTGTGCTCTCAGGGCGTGAAGAAACCGAATCAAATTTTTTCAGGGTTTCGCTGCTGTGTTCCGGTATCTGGGAAATATCATCCGTGTAATGCAACTTTCCGTTTTCATCTTTATACTGATAATATTCTGCCTCAACAGGGAGGCTCCATAAAAATAAAACAGGCATAACCAAAATAATATATACGAAAATTTTCATAATAATATCCTTATAATACTTGGCAACAAGCAGCAAACCACCTGAATAGTCCCGGAAGGTCACCTTCGGGATGGGCGTTTAAGTCTTTTTACCTCTATTACCTCCCCCTCATCGTTAAACCGCACACCCACATAGTCGCCCTCTCTGACTCCTGTTGTCCTTGCTTTATTACCGGCAATGTTAAAATTCCTGTCTCCAACCACGATTCTTGTATCGAATTTATAGT